>NZ_JACTUZ010000076.1 GCF_014490445.1 Pseudoroseomonas ludipueritiae
CGCCGCCGCCCAGGCCGCCCTTGGCGCCGCCACGGACGGCTTCGCGGTGCCCGGTGGCGGCGATGCCGGCGGCATCTACGACCTGGCCTACGCCTTCCCCGGCGAGGATGCCGCCCAGCGCGCGGCGCACCGGCGGCCCGGCTGGGCCAGCACCTCCGCATAAGCAAGAAAACAGGAAACCGCCGCATGAGCCACCTGACCAGACGCCTCGCCCTCACTCTGCCCCTGCTTCCGTTGCTGCCCGGCGCGGCCGCGGCGCAGCCGCCGGCTTGGCCCACCCGGCCGGTCAGCATCGTGGTCGCCTTTGCCCCGGGCGGCGCGGCCGACGTGATCGCCCGCATCCTGGCACAGCGGCTGACGGAGCAGCTCGGCCAGGCTGTCGTGGTGGACAACCGGGTGGGCGGCGGCGGCACCGTCTCGGCGGCGCTGGTGGCGCGCTCGGCGCCCGACGCGCAGACTGTTCTGCTGCTCACCTCCTCCCACGCCGTGAACGAGAGCCTGGCGAAGAACCGCGGCTACGAGCTGGAACGGGACCTGACGCCGGTGGTGCAGTTCGCCGCCACGCCCTACTGGCTGTTCGTGCCGCCTGACCGGCCGGCGACGCTGGCGGGCCTGCTGGAACTGGCGAAGAAGCAGCCGGTGACCTTCGCCTCCGGCGGGCCGGGGGGCCTGACCCACCTGCTGGGGGAGATGCTGAAGCAGGAAACCAAACTCGACCTCATCCACGTGCCGTATCGCGGCAACGCGCCGGCGGTGAACGACCTGATGGCCGGGCGCGTCGACATGCTGTTCGACAACAGCGGCACGGTGCTGGAGCACGTGAGGAACGGCAAGCTTCGCGTGCTGGCCTCGACCTCCGCCGAGCGGCTGAAGGCGACGCCCGACGTGCCGACCATGGCCGAGCTGGGCTTCCACGACTTCAACGTCAGCGCCTGGCTCGGGCTTGCCGTGCCGTCGGGCACCGACCCGGCGCTGGTGCGGCGGCTGCACGAGGAGGTCGCCAAGGCGATGCAGGAGCCCGCCGTGCGTGACAGGCTGATCTCCGTCGGCGCCGTGCCGGCCTTGAGGGGCCCCGCCGAGTTCCAGGCGCTGGTGAAGGCGGAGATCCCCAGGTGGGCGGCCGTGATCCAGGCCGGCGGAATCAGCGCGGAGTAAGGCGATGTCCTTCGCAACCCGGCGCAATCCCGTCGGCCGCACCGGCCTGACCGTGTCCCGCCTCGGCATGGGGGGCGGCAGCCTGATCAGCGCGGCCGGCCCGCAGGGCGTCCGCGACATCCTGGATGCAGCCTGGGGTGCCGGCCTGCGCTATTTCGATACCGCGGCCCTCTACGCCGCCGGCGAGAGCGAGCGCCGGCTGGGCGCCGCGCTGCGCGGCCGGCCACGCGGGGATTTCGTGCTGTCCACCAAGATCGGCCGTTATGCCGGCGCGGAGGGCGATGTCTTCGACTACGGTGCCGCCGCGACCGAGGCCGCCATTGAGGCGAGCCTGGACCGCCTGGGGCTGGAGCGGATCGACATCGTCTTCATCCACGACGTGATCCCGGCACTGCTTGGGGAGACTTTCGAGCACCGCTTCGCGGAGGCCATGACCGGGGCCTGGCCCGTGTTGCGCCGGCTGCGGCAGGAGGGCCGCATCGGCGCCGTCGGCGTCGCGCTGCGGGAGCCCGCGGTGGCGCTGCGCTTCCTGCGGGAAGCCGACCTGGACTGTTGCATGCTCGCCGGCGGCTGGACCTTGCTGCAACACGAGGCGCTCTCCGCCCTGTTGCCGCATTGCGCCGCGCAGGGTGTGGGGGTGATGGTGGCGGCGCCTTTCGACACCGGCATCCTGGCGACCGGGCCGGTGGCCGGCGCGCGCTACGGCTACAAGCCCGCGCCGCCGCAGATCCTGCACCGCGCCGCGCAACTGCAGGCGATCTGCGAGCGGCACGGCCTCCCGCTCGCCGCCGCGGCGCTGCACTTCCCGCTGCTGCACCCAGCCGTGGCCAGTGTCGTGGCGGGCCACCAGACGGTGGCCGAGTTGCAGGCCAACCTGGGCCTGCTCGACCAGCCTGTGCCGCAGGCACTGTGGCGGGACATGGCCGCCGCGGGCCTGCTGCCGCCGGATCTGCCGATCGGCCTGTCGCCAGCAAAGGAATAGCGATTCGGCGCGTGAACCTGACCGAAAGAGGTCGTAGGGACAGGCTCTATTGCAGCCGGTCGAGTGCTGTAAGCAGCGTGAAGAGCGACACTGGCTTCTCCACCTGCGGCACATCTCTGAAGCGGGGGTCAATGGACCCGCTATCGTAGCCGGTCGTAAACAGGAAAGGCGTGCCGGCGACGCGCAGAACGTCAGCGACGGCGTAGACCTGCTCCCCCCCTTAGATTCACATCCAGCAGAGCGAGATCGGGCTTGGCTGTCTCCAGCGCGCCAAGTGCTGCAGAAACCTTGGACATAGGGCCGATAACCGTTCCGCCCAAGCGTTCCACCAAGGCGCACATCTCCTCAGCGATCAGGAAGTGGTCCTCGACGACCAGGACGGATAGGCCCGCCAGAGGGGATGAGTTATCGCTCGCTGACATTATGGCATTCCTGTCATGGAGTTGGTGAGTGCGGAACCTCACCTTCGTCGAGTGCAATGACATGCTGCCCAAGCGGTAGCTCCAGTGCGCAGCTCACGCCGTCTGCAGTGAAATCAAGTCCGGTGGTTGCGCCAAGGTCGTAAGGCAGGCCACGCTCAATAAGCCGGCGGCCAAAGCCGATGCGGACTGGCTTGGCCTCTGGCATATCCACCCCACGCTCGATCCATGTGATGGTAAGGCGCCCACCAGTGCTGACATTCATGACGCGCCAGTTCACGGCAAGGCGCCCATTGGGCTGGGAAAGCGCACCATACTTCACGGCATTTGTTGTCAGCTCGTGAATGGCCAGGGACATGGCTTCCGCTGCCTTGTCCTTCAGCAGGATCGGGGGGCCGCTGATCTCCGCCTGCTCGCTATCATGGCTCACAGTCACAGCCAGTTCGCGGCGCAACAGCTCGTCCAGACGCAGGCCATCGGCCCCACGGTTGGCCAGCACGCCCTGTGTTCGGGCAAGAGCGTCGATCCGTCCGAAGAAGCGGTCGCTGAATTCCTCCAGCGTCTGGGAACTGTCGATCGAGCGGGCGGCGATGTTCCGGACCACTGCCAGGATATTCTTCACCCGGTGTTGCAACTCCGCCAGCAGAAGGGACTGCTGGCCCTCCGCGCGGCGACGTGCATCGATATCCTGCATGACGCCCAGAATGCCGCCGTCGGTGGCTGTTCCGCTCAGGCGCACCCATACTTCTCGCCGCGAGCCAAGGATGCGTAGCTCCTTGTCCAGCGGCGACTGTCCGTTAAGGGTGTCATCGAAGGCAGCGGCAAGCTGGTCTCGATCCTCTGGGTGAGTTGTGGCGAGCAAGGCTTCCAGCGTCTGAGGCGGGGGGAAGCCGAAGGCGCTCTCGAAGCCTTCCGAATGAGTGATCTGGCCGGTGGCGGCCTTCATCTCCCAGATGGTGATCCGGGCGGCCGCAGTGGCCAGCCGCGCACGTTCCTCCGCGGCCTGGCGGGCTGCCTGGGCCACCGTGGTGGCGGTGATGTCCAGGAAGGTGAGCACCGTGCCGGCGATGAAGTTATCGACGCTGCGATAGGGCAGCACCCGGACCAGGTAGCGGCCACGCTCCGGCGCCCCGATCTCCCGCTCGATGGTCGAAAGGGTGCGTAGCACGCGCCGCACATCCTCCTGCAGATCCGGGTAGGGCACGCGGGGCGCGATATGGGCGATGGGCCGCCCCAGGTCGCTCTCGATCAGGTGGAACACCTCGGACATGCTCGGGGTGAAGCTCTTCACCCGCAGGTCATTGTCGAGGAACAGCGTCGCGATCTGGGTGGCTTCGAGAAGGTTCTTCAGGTCGCTGTTGGTGCGGGCCAACTCGCCCACGCGATGGGCCAGCTCGCCATTGACCGTCTGAAGCTCCTCATTGACGGATTGCAGTTCCTCCTTCGAGGTTTCCAGCTCCTCATTGGCGGATTGCAATTCCTCATTGATCGACTGGTATTCCTCGTTGGAGGATTTCAGCTCCTCGTTGGTGCTCTCCAACTCCTCGATCGTCGCCTGCAGCCGGCCTTTGGTGATCCTCAGTTCGCTTTCCAGGCGCACGACATGTTCGTCACGCAGCACGGATGGGTTGATGGGGCGGTCATCGGCGTCATGGCTTTGGTCGGCGCCGTAGTCCTGGAAGAGGACCACGAAGTTGGTCGCGTCCTCGTCGGCTTCCGCCAGCGGCTCCACCGTCAGGCCAACCCGGCGCGCCTCTCCTTCCGCGCCCATGCGCAACGGCGACACACGCGCCGGCTTGCGGTCCGCCGCCGCCCGGTGAAGCGCCGCGCGCAGGTCCAGCCGCAGGTCCCGGTGAACCAGGTTGAGCAGGTTGAGGTTCGCGACGCCACTCGATGGGTCCAGAAAGGGCCCGGTGCGTCCTGAAAAGTTCAACACCTGGTATTCGTCATCGACGATGACATAGGCTGGCGTGTAGCGCTCCACCACGCGCTCGGCCCGCTTGCTGACCAGAGTGCCCTGCCCCTGGCGCTGCGTGGTGGTGCGATCTCCGGAGAGGTGCCGCGGTTCCGAACGGGCGGTCAGCGGGAATTCCGGCAGAATGCGGGAACTGGTCTCCTGCCGCCGGAAGATGCGGTGCTTCCGGTCGATGGGCTGGAACAGCTTCGGGTGCCGGGTGACATTCTCCGAAGGGCCGAGAAAGAGAAAGCCGCCCGGCCGCAGGGCGAAGTGGAAGAGCGGGATGACGCGCTCCTGCAAATCCGCGTTCAGGTAGATCAGCATGTTGCGGCAGGAGACCAGGTCCACGCGGGAGAAGGGCGCGTCCTTGATGACATTGTGCTGCGAGAAGATGCACATCTCCCGCAGGTCCTTATGGATGCAGTAGGTGCCACCCTCCTTGACGAACCAGCGCGCCAGGCGTTCCGGGGGGATGTCCTTCACGATGGTTTCGGGGTAGCGGCCGGCCCGGGCCACCGCCAGGGCGCGGGCATCGATGTCGGTGGCGAAGATCTGCACATGGGGGGGCGCGTCCATCGTGGCCGTCGCTTCCCGGATGAGCATGCCGAGGGAGTAAGCCTCCTCGCCCGTGGAGCAGCCGAGCACCCAGACCCGCAATGGGTCCTCTGGCCGGCGGCCCTTCAGGAGTTCAGGCAGGACCTGCCGCTCCAGCACATTGAATTCGGCCGGATCGCGGAAGAACTGGGTTACCCCGATCAGCAGGTCCTGGAACAGGTCCTGCACCTCCTCGGGGTCGCTGCGCAGCTTCTCCACATACTCGTCGATGCTGTCGATCCGCACCACATGCATGCGGCGCTGGATGCGGCGGAGAAAGGTATTGGCCTTGTAGCCGTGGAAGTCATGGCCGGTGCGGTTGCGCAGGATGGTGGCGATCGCCGGCAGCCGGCTCTCCCCCTCGGTCAGGATATTCCTCGATTCCGGGCCTTCTTCCGCGCCACGCAGATGCACGATGAACTGCAGGAGCCGGACCGGGATCTCCTCCAGCGGCACGCGGATATCCGCCATTCCAGCCGCGCCGTCGATGACCTCCGGGTCCGGCGCAGGGTCCTGTGCCTCGGCCTCCGCCAGGGCCAGGCCGCCGCATTCCTTCAGCCGGGCCACGCCAAGGCTGCCCGAACTCTTCTCCGCGGCCAGGATAATGCCGACCGCCGCCCGCGTCTGCTGCTCGGCCAGCGAGATCAGGAAGGTATCCACGGTGCCATGGTGGCCCCGCTTTTCTCCGCTGGGGGAAATACGAAGCCGCCCACCCTCCAGCGTGGTCATGGCCCCGACGGGCGTGACATAGATTCGGCCCGGCTCCAGCCGGTCCATATCCTGTGCGATCTGCATGACGCCACTGCCATGGAGGCCGATGGCCTCCACCAGGGCCTGGATGTCGAGCGGGTCTTCCGATTCCGAAACGACGATGAAGGCCGCGCCGGAATCCCGCGGCATCAGGGCAAAGAACTTCTCCAGGGAACGAAATGCCTGCGCGGAGGCACCGATGCCGACCACGGCGATCGGCTCGCCTGCAGTCCTTGCTTCGTCTTTGACGTGCTCGTCTTGAGTATGATCGTTCAAGCGTGCCGCTCCCTGACCGCGGTGGCGCTATATCGTGGCTACATCGTCACATGGAATCAATTCACCCTCAGACATCCTGTGGCGTAACCCGGTGGGCCGAACGCAACTCCAGCGCTGCCGCGCGCCGCAGCGTGGCCGCATAGCCGCTGTATTCGGCAGCCCGGGCTTCATAGAGTTCAGCGACTGCTATGCGCCCTTGCTGGCGGGCCTCCTGGGCCATGCGCGTCACCAACTGGGTGCGTTCATCCATCATGCGCATGGCGATCCGGATGGCCTCGCCCACACTTTCCTCCTGCGCGGAAACCACCGCTTCGGCCGTGAAGCCATGGCCGATCTGGCAGCGGTAGCGCAGCGGGCCGCTACCTTTCATCTCGGAGAGCACGCCCTGGCAGTGGGGGCAGGTCAAGGTGGAAGGCGTGGCGATCTGCCGCAGCTCGTCCGACTTGGTCCAGTAGCCGGCCGCGATCGCGACCTCCAGCTCCAGGTCGGGTGTCGCGGGATAGGCAGGGCCTGGCGGCATGCCGACCAGGGTGGTGAGCAGCGCCGCCATCCCCTCCGTGGGGGAAACGTGGTCCACCTCGGTCGATTCCAGCGCCGCCCGTGGCATGTCCGGAGCCTCGGCATCCAGCGGGTGCTGCACGACACCGAGCCCCCCCCTTTGCTTGATGGCAGACAGGCCGGAGGCACCATCGTTCAGCAACCCCGTCAGGATCACACCGATGGCGCGTGACCCATAGGCGAGAGCAACCGAGCGGAAGAGCGGATCAATGGCGGGCCTGGCCATGTTCTCCCTGGGCCCGGTGCCCAGTGCCAATGTGCCATCGATGACCAGAAGGTGCCGGTCTGGCGGCGCTACATAGACCCGCCCGGGCTGAATGGGCTGGCCATCGACAGCCTGGCTGACTGGCAGGGTGGAGGAGCCGCTCAGCACCTCGGACAGGTAGCCGGTGCCGGCGGTCGGCATATGGGTTGTGATGAACACGGAGGCGTGCAGGTCCGCCGGCAGGCCGCCGAGCAGCCGCTTGAGTACGGCGGTGCTGCCAAGGGACCCACCAATCGCTATAATGTCGTGCCGTTCCATCGGAACCCTAACGCATCTCGCCTGGCGCAGAAAATTCAACTCATTCATGCAACATCAGGTTGCAGGGGCTGATTGGAACAGACGAAGCGTCGCTTGATCCGAGCTGAAGCGGAACCCTGAAGGGAGAGCCGTCGTGGAAGGTGAATCCGAGCTAGAGATGGTTCGACGCCACATCCGGGAGGGCAGAGGCCGCGTAAAGCGGCAAAGGGAGATCGTTGTCCAACTGCAGGAAATGGGTGCGCCGAGCAGCACGGCCACCGGCTTGCTGGGCCAGTTCGAGGAAGCTCTTCGCCAGCATCAGCAACATTTGGCCCGGCTTGAAGGCGAAGGCAGCGTGAGTCGAGCAGAAAGCTAAGATCCAGGATCCGAGGCGTGGATCAGCCACAGGCTGCGCTGTGGCTTTTCCTTGTACCAGCCAGTGGTGTGCGTGAGCCGCCGTTGATGAGGAGGAAGGGCAAGCCTGGCTCGAGCGCCTGCCCGCGGAGTTACCGGACGAAGGTGCAGCCCGTCACGCTCGTGCTGCATGAACTCGCGACCGTCGCCTTGAACTACGCTACCCTGGCTTGGTCTGATGGGCGCCTCGTGATTACTCGGTTTCCGACGACGCTGGAGCGGCGCCTGGTGCCGCACCGGATGAAGATCGGTGTGGCACAGTGGCAGAGGCTGGGGAGTCGCCCCGTCATGCTGCGGCCGCAAGTGCCTGAACAAACGTTGTCGTACCAGTTGAGGACGAAAGCGGGCCTCGTGCTCGGGCCGGACAGGGTCTGGTGCCATATCGCGCTGCCCCTTGCCGGGCCGAAGGAGCCAAGATGAAGCAGGCCTATGACGTGGACCTGAGCGGGCGAATGATCCTCGTCCTGGAAGACGAGTACATCATCGCAAGCGAGTTCTCGGAGGCGCTGCGCCGGGCAGGCGCGGTGGTGATCGGGCCCTTCCCCCGCGTCAAGGAGGGCTTGGCCGCGGTGCGGACCGGCACGCCGATCGACTGTGCCGTGCTTGATGTGAATCTTGGCGGCGAGAGGGTCTGGCCACTGGTGGATGCGCTGCCCCTCGGGATGCCGGTGATCCTCACAACCGGCTATGAGGCGGGGGAAATACCGGCCACCTACGCCCATCTCCCCCGCATGGAAAAGCCGGTTCCCGCTGGTGATCTCATCCGTGCCGTGGCGGAGCAGGCGCGGCTACAGAGATTACAAGGCGAGCCTCCAAGGTCAGCTTTCCGCGGATGATAATCCAACAGCGGTTGGCTGCTTGCGCCCTATACCCGCCGCGATGACTGCGCGGGCGGACGTGGGACCAGCGTGGGACACCTAAACGCGAAAAGCCCGGCATCTCTGCCGGGCTTTTCGATAAGGTCCTGATCTTACTCAGGAAAGACTGGCGCGCCCGAAGAGATTCGAACTCCTGACCCCCAGATTCGTAGTCTGGTGCTCTATCCAGCTGAGCTACGGGCGCCGACCAGTGAGCGGGGAAATAGCCAGGAGCGGCGCCGAGCGCAACAGGGGTACACCGGAACCCGGCATCTTTTTTCACATTGACCGCAGATTTATTCAGCGGCCCCGGTTTCCGGCTGCGCCTGAAGGCCAAAGCCGCCCTGGCGTCGGAGATTTTTACGCACGGAAAAGCCAGGGCTTAAAAACGCCAACAGTTCAACGTCCTAAAAATTGGCACATGTCTTGCGAAGGAAGCGGCATCTGCATTTCATACCAAAAGGTTGCCCAAGATGCGTTTATGGAGTGTGCCGTTCTTCGGTGCCGTCATGATGTTCATGAGCGGCACCAGCCAAGCCGCCCCCCTCACTGCTGGCGAGATCCTGGGGAACTTCAACGCCGTGGTCTTCGGCGACTTCACCAGCAATTCGGATGTGGAAGGGCGGGCCGCCATCGGCGGCGACATGACGGGCGGCGCCACCTTCTACAACCAGCCCCGCGGCGGCGCGGTGGCGGGCTATGGCGCGCTCAATGTCGCGGGCGATGTCTCGCCGGGCACCTATAACGTGAACAATGGCGGCAGCGTCGTGGTGGGCGGCAGCAACGGCGGCCACTTCAACCTCAATGGTGGCGGCACGCTGACCACCGGCACGCCGAATTTCGATGTCGCCGACTTCAGGGCGCCGCTGAGCAGGCTGGTGGAACAGCTCACGGGGCTGGCGGCCAACAGCAACATCAATACCGGCGACCTCAACAACGTCGCCTTCAATGCCGCGCCGGATGCCCATGGCCTGGCCGTCTTCTCGACCAGCACGGCGACGCTGCAGAGCTTCCGCAACATCAACTTCAACCTGAACGGCGCCGATACCGTCATCGTCAATGTCAGCGGCAGCGTCTTCCTGGACACGGCCAATTTCAACGCGGGGGCCGAGGTCAACCGGCGTGTCATCTGGAACTTCTACGAGGCCACGCTGCTGGATTTCGACCGCTTCTGGCATGGCTCGGTGCTGGCGCTGAACGCGGCCGTCACCAACAGCACGCCGATCGAGGGCACGCTGGTCGCCGCCTCCTTCAACGGGCGGGGGGAGCTGCATGACTACGGCTTCAAGGGCACCCTGCCCCCGACCGACCCGGAAGAGCCGGTGCCTGTGCCGGAACCCAGCTCGATGCTGCTGCTGGCGAGTGGCCTGATCGGCCTCGGCGTCGCGCGGCGCCGCCGCGCCTGAGGCGCGGAAAAACGGGGCGGGCCGAAAGCCCGCCCCGGAGCGTCAGGCGGCGAGCTTGTCCAGCTCCCGCAGCACCGCGTCGCCCATGACGCTGGTGCCGACCCGGGCGGTGCCGGGGCCCATGATATCGGCGGTGCGCAACCCGCCGGCCAGCACCTTCTCCACCGCCGTCTCGATCATCTTCGCGTCTTCCTCCATGCCGAAGGACCAGCGCAGCAGCATGGCGAGGGAGAGCATCTGCGCGCAGGGATTGGCGATGCCCTTGCCCGCGATATCCGGCGCCGAGCCATGGATCGGCTCATAAAGCGCGTGCCGCCGGCCGGAGGAATCCGGCGCCCCCAGCGTGGCGGAAGGCAGCATGCCCAGCGAGCCGGTCAGCGCCGCCGCCAGGTCAGACAGCACGTCGCCAAACAGGTTGCCGGCCAGGATGACATCGAACTGCTTCGGCCGGTTGGCCAGCTGCATGGCGCAGTTGTCGGCATACATGTGGCTCAGCTCGACATCCGGGAACTCGTTCTTCCCAACCTCGCTGACCACGGCGCGCCAGAGGCGGCCGGACTGCATCACATTCGCCTTCTCGACGCTGGTCAGGCGGTTGGAGCGCCGGCGCGCCAGGTCAAAGGCCACGCGGGCGACGCGGGCGATCTCTTCCTCGGTATAGACCTCGGTGTCGACGCCGCGGCGCTGGCCGTTCGGCATGGTCTCGACGCCGCGCGGCTCACCGAAATAGATGCCGCCCGTGGTCTCACGCACGATCATCAGATCGAGGCCGCGCACCACATCGGGCTTCAGGCTGGAAGCATCCACCAGCGGGTCCAGCACCACGGCCGGGCGCAGGTTGGCGAAAAGGCCAAGCTCCTTGCGCAGGCGCAGGATGCCCAGCTCCGGGCGCTTGTCGAAGGGCAGGCTGTCCCACTTGGGGCCGCCGACCGAGCCGAAGAGCACGGCATCGGCGGCCAGCGCGCGCTCCACCGTCTGATCCGGGCAGGGAGAGCCGGTGGCTTCCAGCGCGGCGCCGCCGACCATCCCCTCTTCCAGCGCGAAGCTCACATGGCGGCGCCGGTCCATCCAGTCGATGACGCGGCGCACTTCGCGCATCACCTCGGGCCCGATGCCGTCACCGGGCAGAACCAGCAGCCTCTTGTTCGCAGTCATATCGGTTCGCGCGTCCTTATCAGCGGTAGAGCCAGGGCTGCGCGGCCTGCTGCCGCGCCTCGAAGCTGTCGATGGCCGTGCCGCGCTGCATGGTCTGGCCGATGTCATCCAGGCCGTTCAGCAGCAGGTGGCGGCGCAGCGGGTCGACCTCGAAGGGGATTTCCTCGCCATTCGGGCGCACGACCACCTGCCGCTCCAGGTCCACGGTGATGCGCGCGTTCTCGCCCATCTTCGCGTCTTCCATCAGCTGGTCGCAGATCTCGCGCGGCAGCTTGATGGGCAGGATGCCGTTCTTGAAGCTGTTGCCGTGGAAGATGTCGGCGAAATCCGGCGCGATGACGCAGCGGATGCCAAAATCCAGCAGCGCCCAGGGCGCATGCTCACGCGAGGAGCCGCAGCCGAAATTCTCATGCGCGATCAGGATCTCGGCCTTGCGGTAAGGCTCCTGGTTCAGCACGAAATCCGGGTTCTCGCTGCCATCCTCCTTGTAGCGGAGATTGGCGAAGACAGCCTTGCCCAGGCCCGTGCGCTGGATGGTCTTGAGGAAGCGCGCGGGGATGATCTTGTCGGTATCGACATTCGCCATGGGCAGCGGCGCGGCGATACCGGTCAGGGTGGTGAAGGCGTCCATGGTTCAGGCCATCTCCCGCACATCGGTCAGGTGCCCGGTGATGGCGGCGGCGGCGGCCATCGCGGGGCTCAGCAGGTGGGTGCGGCCGCCGGGACCCTGGCGGCCTTCGAAGTTGCGGTTGGAGGTCGAGGCGCAGCGCTGGCCCGGCGTCAGCTTGTCCGGGTTCATGCCCAGGCACATGGAGCAGCCGGCCTCACGCCATTCGAAGCCGGCCTCCTTCAGCACGATGTCCAGGCCCTCGGCCTCGGCCGCGTGCTTCACCAGGCCGGAGCCCGGCACCACCATGGCGCGCACACCCGGGGCCACGGTCTTGCCGCGCACGATCTCAGCCGCCGCCCGGATATCCTCGATGCGGCTGTTGGTGCAGGAGCCGATGAAGACGACATCGACCTTCAGCTCGGTCAGCTTCTGGCCGGGCGTCAGGCCCATGTAGTCGACCATGCGCTGCAGCTGGGCGCGGCGCGCCTCGTCCGCCGCCTCGGCCGGGTTGGGCACGGTGGCGGTGATGGGCAGCACGTCCTCCGGGCTGGTGCCCCAGGAGACCATGGGCACGATCTCGGAGGCGTCGAGCACCACTTCCTTGTCGAAATGGGCGCCTTCATCCGAAGGCAGGCTCTGCCACCACTGGATGGCGCGCTCCAGCGCCTCGCCCTGCGGCGCGAAGGGGCGGCCCTTCACGTATTCGAAGGTGGTCTCATCCGGCGCGATCATGCCAGCGCGGGCACCGGCCTCGATCGACATGTTGCAGACGGTGAAACGCCCGGCCATGTCCAGCGCGCGGATCGCCTCGCCGGCATATTCGATGACGTGGCCGGTGCCGCCGGCGGTGCCGATCTTGCCGATGATGGCCAGCACAATGTCCTTGGCGGTGCAGCCGGCGGGCAGCTTGCCGTTCACCGTCACGCGCATGTTCTTGGCGCGCTTCTGCAGCAGCGTCTGGGTGGCCAGCACATGCTCCACTTCCGACGTGCCGATGCCGAAGGCCAAGGCTCCCATGGCGCCGTGAGTAGAAGTATGGCTGTCGCCGCAGACAATGGTCATGCCCGGCAGGGAAAGACCCTGCTCCGGCCCCACGATATGCACAATGCCCTGCCGCGCATCGGTCAGCGGGATATAGGGCACGTCGAACTCGGCGACGTTCTTCTCCAGCGTCTCGACCTGCAGCCGGCTCTCGGGGTCCTCGATCTGGCCGGTGTAGCGGGTGGCATCCGTGGCGATGTTGTGGTCGATCACCGCGACCGTGCCGTCCAGGCGCCGCACCTTGCGGCCGGCCATGCGCAGGCCCTCGAAAGCCTGCGGGCTGGTCACCTCATGCACGAGGTGCCGGTCGATGTAGAGAAGCGCGGTGCCGTCCGGGAGAGTCTCGACGACATGCGCGTCCCAGATCTTGTCGAACAGCGTACGCGGCTTCGTGGCCGACATCGGCATTTCCTCAACAAACGAACACAAGGCACGCCACGGGCAGGTGGCGTGGTGCCTGAAAGGTAGGTTCCCGCACCAGGACATTGAAGCACCGGCGCCGCGCGCCAGCCACCACGGCTGACGCGATCCTCCCCTGGGCACAGCACATAACTGTCGTGAAGCCTGCTGGAAAGGGTCTTAATCTTTCGTCAGGCCGGATGCTGCGGCAAGGAGCCGAAAGCGCGGCCGCAGGACATCAGGCCTCCGATGGGCTGCCGCCAGCCCGCCGGGCCGAGACCAGCAGGAACATCGGGCGCTCCAGCTCCTCCGCCAGCTCCGGCCGGGCGGCAATCTGCGCCGGCGTCGGGCAGAATTCCTCGACACGCCGAATGGTGAAGCCGGCAGCGATCAGCCCGTTCAGCGTCGTGCCGATGGTGCGGTGGTGCTTTACCACGCCCCTGGCCAGCCAGTCAGTGGTGCGGGGGCCTTCCACCAGATAACGATCCAGCGGCCAGACCTTGCGCCCCGAGGCATCGGCTGACCAGCCCGGCCGGCTCGGCGCCATATAGATGGGATGCTCGGCCGAGAAGGCAAAGTCGCCGCCCGGCACCAGCGCCTGATGGACTTCCGCGAAGAGGCGCGCGGCATCCTCGACATAATGCAGCGCCAGGGAACTATAGGCGAGGTCGAAGCGCCCCCCGGGCAGCGCCAGCCGCTCCAGGTCCGCCCTTTCGTAGCGGATGGCGGTATCCACCGTGGCGGCCCGCGCCCGTGCCAGCATGCGTTCCGACAGGTCGAGGCCCAGGACCTCGGCCGCGCCCTGCCCTCGCGCCCAGCGGCAGAACCAGCCGAAGCCGCAGCCGAGGTCCACCACGCGCCGGTTCGCCATCGGCGGCAGCATGGCCCGCAGCGCCGGCCATTCCGGCGCGCCATCCAGCCCCTGCACCGAGCGGCCAAGCTGGCTGTAGCCGGCGAAGAAATCCGGCTGGTCGTAGATATTCTGCGCCATCACGCCCTCCCCCGCTGCGGAAGGCACTGCACAACACGGTGGCCGGAAACGCAAACGCCGCCCCGGAGGGCGGCGTCGCGAAAGGCAGCGGCAAGGCCGGGGGATTTCCCCGGCGCCGGCTTCAGCCCTCGGTCTTCTCCGCGCGCGCCACCACCTTCTCGGCGATGCGGGCGGACTTACCCGTGCGGCCACGCAGGTAGTACAGCTTCGCGCGGCGCACCTTACCACGGCGCAGCACGGCGATCTCGGCCACGTTCGGGGAATAGAGCGGGAAGACGCGCTCCACGCCCTCACCGTAGGAGAGCTTGCGCACGGTGAAGTTGCTGTGCAGGCCCTTGTTGGAGCGCGCGATCACCACGCCCTCATAGGCCTGGGTGCGGGTGCGCTCGCCTTCCACGACCTTCACCATCACGCGGACGGTGTCGCCAGCCGCGAATTCCGGCACGGCGCGGGCGGAGAGCAGGCGGTCCTTCTGCTCGGCGTCGAACTGCTGCAGCAGGTTCATGGGTTCAGTCCTTCGACAAAAAACGCGTTCAGTTTGAAAGAGCCCCCGCCGGGGTGCGGCGCGACCAGAGATCCGGCCGCCGCTCGCGCGTCGCCGCCTCCGCCATGCCACGGCGCCAGCGCGCCACCTCGGCGTGGTGGCCGGAGAGAAGGACATCGGGCACCGCCCGCCCATCCCACTCCGCCGGCCGCGTGTAATGCGGGTATTCCAGCAGCGGCGCGCCACCCGCGGAGAAGCTTTCCTCCTCCGCGCTCGTCGCCCCGCCCATGACACCCGGCAGCAGCCGCACGCAGGCATCCAGCAGCACCAGGGCCGCCGGCTCGCCTCCGCTCAGCACGTAATCGCCGACCGAGACCTCGCGCATGCCGCGCGCCTCGATCACCCGCTGGTCCAGCCCCTCGTAGCGGCCGCAGACCAGGACGATGCCCGGCCCCGCCACCAGCTCCCGCACCAGCGCCTGGTCCAGCAGTCGCCCACGGGGCGTCATGTAGACCAGGGGCCGCGCCGCGCCGTCAGACAGCGCGGCAGCGCAGGCAGCATCCATCACGTCCGGCCGCATCACCATGCCGGCGCCGCCGCCGAAAGGCGTGTCGTCCACCGTGCGGTGCTTGTCCGTCGCGAAGTCGCGGATCTGGAGGGTATCCAGGCTCCACTTCCCCTCGCGCAGGGCGCGGCCGGCCAGGGAATGCCCCAGCGTGCCCGGGAACATCTCGGGGAAGAGGGTCAGCGCGGTGGCGTGCCAGCTCATCCGACGACGCCCCCACGCGGCGGGCGCGGGTTACCCCGGCGCGGCACGTCCTGGCGGCGCGGCAGCGCATGGGCATCGTCGAGCACGTCCTCGGAAGGCGCGGTCTCGATCCCCTCGGGCAGCGCGCCATCCTCGGGCGGCACCACCAGCAGCCAGCCTTCCGAGACCTTCACCTCCGGCACGGCGGCCCGGGTGAAGGGCACCAGCAGGTCCTTGCCGCCATCGGTGACGATGGTGAGGAAGGAACCGGCGCCGAAATCCTCCACCGCCCGCACCTGGCCCAGCTCCTGCCCGGCGGCATTCCGCGCGGCGAGGCCGATCAGGTCGGCGAGGTAGAATTCCTCCTCCTCCGTTTCCGGCAGGCGGTCGCGGTCCACGTAAAGGCGGGTGCCGGTCAGCTTGGCCGCGACATCACGGTCGGTGATGCCGTCGATCCGCGCCAGGCCGCCCGGCAGCCAATGCAGCATGTATTCCTTGCCGCCCTCATCCGAGAGCGGGCCATAGCCGGCGATATCCGCCGGCTCGGCGGTAAAGGACTGGACGCGGACAAGGCCACGCACACCGTGCGGCCGTCCGATCTCCCCCACCAGGATGCGCTGCTTGGCCATGGCGTCAGGCTGCTACCGAATGCCTTGTGCCTCAGGCCGCCGCGGCGGCGGCAGCGGCGCGCTCCTGCGCCTTCTTCTTCGGCGCGGACTGCTTCGGCTGCTCGCGGAACACCGGCATCGGCGCCAGCTCGGCCTTGCCGAGGAACTTGGCGACGCGGTCGGTGGCGACGGCGCCCTGGCTCAGCCAGTGCTTGATGCGCTCATCGAACAGGCGCACGCGCTCGGCGTGGTCGGCCGGCAGCATCGGGTTGTAGCTGCCAACCTTCTCGATGAAGCGGCCATCGCGCGGGGAGCGGCTGTCGGCCACCACGATGTGGTAGTAGGGGCGCTTCTTGGCACCGGCGCGAGCGAGGCGGATCTTCAGGCCCATAGTGTTTCCAGTCTTCCAGTATAGCTAAGGGTTGTTCGTCAGAAGGGGCGCTTGCCGCCCCCCATGCCAGGGAGCAGCGCGCCGAGACCGCCGCGCATCAGGCCCTTCTGGCCGAGCTTGTTCATCCGCTTCATCATCGCGGACATGTCGTCAAACTGCTTCAGCAGCTTGTTCACTTCCTGAACGCTGACCCCCGCGCCGGCGGCGATGCGCTTCTTGCGGGAGGCCTTCAGGATATCGGGGTTGCGGCGTTCCTTCTTCGTCATGCTGCCAATGATGGCGGCCTGTCGCGTCAGGATGCTGTTGTCGAGCTTGGACTCGTCGATCTGGTTCTTCAGCTTGCCGATGCCCGGCAGCATGCCCAGGATGCCCGAGAGCGAGCCCATCTTGCCGATCTGCTTGAGCTGCGATGCATAGTCTTCCAGGTCGAACTGACCCTTCTGCATCTTGGCGGCCAGCTTCTCGGCCTCGGCGCGGTCGATGGTCTCCGCCGCCTTCTCCACCAGCGAGACGATATCGCCCATGCCGAGGATGCGGCTGGCGATACGGTCGGGGTGGAAATCCTCCAGCGCCTCCAGCTTCTCGCCGGCGCCCATCAGCTTGATCGGCGCGCCGGTCACGGCGCGCATGGAGAGCGCGGCACCGCCGCGCGCATCGCCGTCGATGCGCGTCATGACGATGCCGGTGATGCCGACGCGCTCGTTGAAGGCGCGCGCCGTCTGCACCGCGTCCTGGCCGGTCATGGCATCGACCACCAGCAGGCTCTCGTGCGGCTTGGTGGCGGCCTTAACCTGCGCCACCTCTTCCATCAGCGCCTCGTCGATCGAGAGGCGGCCGGCGGTGTCGAGGATGACGACATCATAGAGTTCGTTGCGCGCCACCTGCATGGCGCGGGCCGCGATCTCCAGCGGCGACTGTCCCTGGATGATCGGCAGGCTGGCCACGCCCGCCTGCTTCGCCAGCGTCTCCAGCTGCAACTGGGCGGCAGGGCGATGCACGTCCAGGCTGGCCAGCAGGACCTTCTTGCGGTCCCGCGTCCGCAGCCGCAGCGCGATCTTGCCCGAGGTGGTGGTCTTGCCCGAGCCCTGAAGGCCGACCATCAGGATCGGCACCGGCGCGGCAGCGGCCAGGCTCAGCCCGGCGGGGGCAGCACCCTCGCCGCCACCCAGTGCTTCCACCAGGCAGTCATTGACGATCTTGATGACCTGCTGGGCGGGCGAGACGGACTTGATGACATCCGAGCCCACGGCGCGCTCGCGCACCTTGGCCACGATATCCTTGACCACGGGCAGCGCGACATCGGCTTCCAGCAGGGCGATGCGGACTTCCCGCGACGCCTCGGCCACGTCGGCTTCCGTCAGCGCGCCACGGCGGCGCAGCCGGTCGAAAACCCCGTTCAGCTTGCCGGACAAAGCCTCGAACATCGTGGCCGCCGTTGCCCCTTCATGCGGATGTTCTTGACACCCGCCCAAAACAAAACGCGCCGCTGCGCGAGTCTTCGCGGAGCGACGGAGCCGGGCGCCTCATGCGCTCCGACCAATGGATACCCGCCGGATAACCGGAGGGACGCACTGTTTAGCCGCGCGTGCCCCGCCGGGTCAAGGTTGCAGAGGGGTAACGCTCAGGCCCCGGCCGCAACCCTGCCCCACCCAGGCCGTTTCTTCCCCAGAGCCGCGCCAGGGCGTGGCCGGATGGCAGTCCCGCCACCCACGAGACAATCGACTGGAGGATCAGCCATGGACAAGAATCGCATCGACGGTGCCGCCAACCAGGTCAAGGGCGCCGTGAAGCAGGCCGCCGGCAAGGTGACCGGCGATACCCGCACCGAGGCCGAGGGCGCCGCGCAGAAGAACGCCGGCAAGGTCCAGAGCACGGTCGGCAAAGCCAAGGATGACGTGCGCGACGCCTTCAAGTCCTGACGTCGCGGCCTTGCATAACAGCCCCGGCCACCCGGCCGGGGCGGAAAGCCGCCTGGCAGCGATGCCGGGCGGCTTTTTCTATTGGCGGCGCCAGAGGCGGGCCAGTCCGCTGCGGAGCGCGCCCTCCAGCCCGCGATACAGGCTGAGGCGCGAGACCTTCCAGGCGCCGGGATCGTCCAGCCGTTCCAGGATCACTTCCGGTGGGCAGGGCAGTTCCGTCACCGGGTCCACCTGCCGGGGGAAGAGGATCAGCGTGGCCGCCACCAGCGCGTCCAGCTCCAGCCTGCGGCCACGGCGGGGCGGCGGGTTGCGGTCCTCCGTCAGGCCCCAGCCGGCATAGAAGGGCTGGCCCCAGGTGACCACCGGCACGCCACGCAGCAGCGCCTCGAAGCCGGACAGCGAGGTCAGGGTATGCAACGCATCCACCTGCCCCAGCAGCCCCGTCAGCGGTGCGCGGGAGACGACCTGATCCGCCACCGCCGCCAGCGCCTCGGCCGCCACATGCCCCTTGCGGAAACCGGCCTCCAGGTCGGGATGCGGCTTGTACACAATAAAGGCATCGGGATGCGCTGCCCGCACCGCCCGCAGCAGCGCCAGATTGCCCTGGATGGCGCCGCCGCCCAGCCGCACCGAGGCATCGTCCTCCACCTGCCCGGGCACCAGCAGCCGCCGCCGCCCTGGCGGGGCCTGGATCACCGGAGCCTCGCCACCCAGGTTGTACTTGGTCACCCCGCGCCCGACGATCGCCTGCCGCAGCGCCGCCGCGCGGGCCAGCAGTTCGGGCGGGAAACTGGCGCTGGCCAGGAGCTCCTCCAGCGCGCTGGGAGTAGCGGGGTCGTAGTAGATGCCGCGCCGGTCCACGGCATAGGAGGCCCCTGGCAGGAAACGCGCGCCGAGGCCGCGGGAGCGGACAAAGCCGTCCTCCACCGTCAGCAGCGCCACCCCGGCGGCCTCGCATTGCGCGCGGAAGCCTGGCGGCACCGCGCGGGCCCAGGCGGCGATGGCGGCCTGCCCGCTGCGCGCCCGCTCCGCCCTCGCCCGCCGCAAGGCCGTGGATGCGCCATGGGTGAAGGCGGGCGTGCCGCCGGCATGGGCGAACAGCGCCCCCACCCGCTCCCGCTTCCACCAGGACATGCCGAGGCAGGCCACCACCGGGCGATTCTCCGCCTGGGCGCGGTTCCAGGCGGCCAGTTGCTCCAGCGCCTGCTCGAAGCACCAGGGCCGGGCCAGGAAAGGGTCGGCGCAGCGGCTGGCCCTGATCAGCGCCGCCATGCGCGGCACCGGGTCCAGCACCTGCCCCGCCACCGGCACCCCGGCGGCGGCGGCCAGCAGCGCCATCTCGGCCGAGGCGCCATAAAGGTCCGAGGCGAGGTCCAGCAGCGTCCAGGGCGAGAGCCGCGCATCCAGCAGCCGCGCGCCCGCCGGGGGTGCCAGCACCCTCCGCCCGCCG
>NZ_JACTUZ010000077.1 GCF_014490445.1 Pseudoroseomonas ludipueritiae
GCAGCCGCAGCCGGCCCGCCCGCTGCCGCCGCCACGCCCGGCCACGGGCCGTGGGCAGCTCTGGCGCGTGACCCTGGCCGGCCACCGCGTGACCCTGACCACGACCGAGGCACCCGATGGCAGCCTGGCCAGCATCGGCCTGGCCATGGCGCGCGATGGCGCCGCCTTCCGCGGGCTGATGGACAGCTTCGTGCATGTGGTGAACCTCGGCCTCGCGCGCGGCATGCCGCTGTCGGACTATGTGCAGGCCGTGGCCTATGGCCAGGGCGGCCCCTGCGGCACCGTGGAAGGCGACCCGGAGATCCGCCGCGCCACCTCGGTGCTGGACTGGGCCTTCCGCCGCCTCGCCTTCGCCTATCTCGATGGCGCCGAGGCCCGCCACCTCTGGCCCGACCCGTCCGAGGAAGACTGCGCCACCGGCACCGCCCCCGTGCGGGCCGATGCGCCGCAGTTGCCGCTGGCGCTGCCCGCCAAGCCCAGCCCGGCCGCCCGGCGGGGCCGGTTGCGGCTGGTGGGCTGAACCCCTTTCTCGCTGACCTCTTCTGCCTCAGGAGCGCCTCATGACCGGAACCGTTGAAGGGCGCCTTGCCGCGCTCGGCATCACGCTGCCCACGCCGGCCGCGCCCATTGCCAATTATGTCGGCTTCAACTTCGCCGGCCCGAACCTGCTGGTGGTTTCCGGCCAGATCCCGCTGGTGGAGGGCAAGATCGCCTGCACCGGCAAGGTCGGCGCCGGGGTCTCGGTGGAGCAGGCCACGGCGGCCGCCCGCATCTGCCTGATCAATGTGGTGGCGCAGGTGAAGGCGGCGGTGGGCGACCTGGACCGCGTGAAGCGCGTGGTGCGCCTGGGCGGCTTCATCGCCGCCGGGCCGGAATTCACCCAGCATGCGCTGGTGATGAACGGCGCCTCCGACCTCGCGGTGGAAGTGTTCGGCGAGGCCGGGCGGCATGCTCGCTCCACCATTGGTGTGCCCTCCCTGCCTGGGGATGCGGCGGTCGAGGTGGAAGGCATGTTCGAGATCGCCTGATGATGCTCGCTGAACTGGAGGTCACCGACAGCGCCGACCCCGCCATCGGGCAGGCCTTGCTGGAAGGGTTGCTGGGACACAATGCCCGCTTCGCCGGGGCGCCGGAGAGCCGGCCGCTCTCCGTCGTGGTGCGGGACCCGGCCTCCGGCGCGGTGCGGGGCGGCCTGACCGGCCGTACCCGCTATGGCTGGCTCTATGTCGATACCTTCTATCTGCCGGAGGACCTGCGCGGCGGCGGGCAGGGCGCCCGCATCCTGGGCGCGGCGGAGGAGGAGGCACGGGCACGCGGCTGCGTCGGCAGCTACCTGGACACGCTGAGCTTCCAGGCCGCCGGCTTCTACGAGAAGCAGGGCTACCACCGCATCGGCACCCTGCCGGACTACCCACGCCCCGGCCAGGCCAAGTATTTCTACATGAAGCGCTTCGCCGCCGCCTGAGCCTTGCCGCGCGCCTCTCGCATCCGCACATCTGCGGCGGCCTGCAAGCGGGGGTGAATGCGTGTCCGGACTGCTGAGGATCGGCGAGGAACTGAGCAGCGGCGCCGTCCGCCTCGTCACCGACATGGCCGACGAGGCCGAGCGGCTGCTCAACGAGACCACGCTGCGCGTCGCCATCACCGGTCTCAGCCGCTCCGGCAAGACGGTCTTCATCACCTCGCTCATCGCCAATCTGCTGGCCATGGGGCGGGGGCGGCAGACCCTGCCGGCGCTTTCCGCGCTGCTGGAACGCCAGGGCACGGTGCTGCGCGGCGTGCGGCTGGAGCCTGCCGGTACCCAGGCGCTGGACTGGTTCGATGCCGCCGACAAGATCCGCGACCTCGCCGGTGCGCGCCCGCATTGGCCGCCGCGCACCAGCGACCTCGCCAGCGCCAGCCTGACGCTGGAATTCAGCCGCAGCGGCCCGATGCGCCTGCTGGGCTCCCGCCGCGTGCGGCTGGACCTGCTGGATTATCCCGGCGAATGGCTGCTGGACCTGCCGCTGCTGGACCAGGATTTTGCCCAGTGGTCCGCCGCCACCCTGGCCCTGTTGCGGGCCGAGCCGCGCGCGGCGGTGGCGGGGGAGTTCCTGGATTTCGTCGCCGCCCTGGACCCCGCCGCCCCGGCGGATGAGGCCGTGGCCCGGCGCGGCTACCGCCTGTACCTGACGCTGCTGGAGCAGGCGCGGGACCGCTTCGGCCTGCGCTGGCTGCAGCCCGGCCGCTTCCTGCGCCCCGGCCCGCGCGGCGAGAGCCCGATGATGTGGTTCTTCCCCCTGCCCGGGGATGGCCCGGCGCCTTCCGGCAGCCTGCGGGACCTGCTGGCGCGGCGCTTCGTCGCCTATCGCGACGACATGCGGCAGAATTTCTTCGACCCATGGTTCGCCCGCTTCGACCGGCAGGTGGTGCTGGTGGATGTGCTGGGCGCGCTCTGGGCCGGGCAGGGGGCCTTCGAGGATACCCGCCATGCCGTGGCGCAGATCGCGGCGGCCTATGACGCGCGCTCCCGCTCCCGCTGGCTGGGCCTCTCCACCCTGAAGCGGGTGGGTTTCGTGGCCAGCAAGGCGGACCATGTGCCCGCCGCCCAGCGCCCGGCGCTGGAAAGCCTCTTCTCCGCCATGATGGCCACGGCCGGCGAGGACCGCCGCACCACCAGCCACCGCGCCATCGCCGCCCTGCGCTGCACCGAGGATGCCACGCATGACGGCCTGCCCGTGGTGCTGGGCGTGCCGCTGGGCGAGGAACGGCGCCGTCCCTTCCGCCCCGGCCATATCCCTTCCGCCCCGCCGCCGCCGGGCGACCCCTTCTGGTCGCGGCCCTTTTTCGAACTGCCTGCCCTGCGCCCCCCGCTGATCGACCCCGATGGCCGGGACGGCCTGCCCCATCTGGGCCTGGACACGCTGCTGGCTTGGCTGCTGGAGGATGCCCTGTGACCCCGCAAACCCCCGGCTGGGCTGACGAGCCCGAAGCCCCTCAGCCCACCCGCACCGCCACCGCCGCCCCACCGCCGCCCGAACTCGGCCCGGAGCTGCTGGACCTCGATTTCGGCGGCCCCATCGAGCATGGCGTGCCGGCGGTGATCGACCGGCCGATGGAGAAGCCGCCCTCCTGGTTCGGGGCGCTGGGGCTGCTGGCGGGGGCGGGGGCGGCGCTGGTGCTGGGCACCTTCGGGCTCGGCCTCGCGCTGATGCTGCGGGACCTTTTCGCCACCTCCCCGGTGCTGGGCTGGCTTGGCGCGGCGCTGGGCGCGGGCGCCGGCGGCGCGGTGCTGCTGGCGCTGGGGCGTGAATGGCGTGCCCTGCGCCGCCTGAAGGCGCTGGACCAACTGGCGCGGGACCTGCGCACCACCCCCGGCACCGCCGCCCCGCCCGCAGCCCTGCTGCAATGGGCGCAGGACGTGGGCAAGCGCGTGCCGGAAGCCGTGCCTGCCGCCGCCCAGATGCTGCGCGCCACCACGCTGGAGGAAGCCCTGGGCCTGATGAACACCGCCCTGCTGCCGGTGCTGGATGCGCGGGTGAAGGCGCTGGGCTGGCAATCCGCCCGGCAGGTCTTCGTGGTCACGGCCATCCTGCCCTCGCCGGCCATGGATGCGGCGGCCATGTCGCTGCTGGGCCTGCGGCTGATGCGGCAGGTGGCGGTGCTGCATGGGCTACGCCCCGGCGCCGCCATGCTCTGGCGGCTGCTGCGGCGCCTGACGGTCTCCGCCGGCCTGACCGCCGGGGCCGATCTGGTGGCCGAGGCCGGGGCCGAGCAGGTGGTCCATGGCCTGGCCTCCAAGGTGGTCGGCGGCGCGGCCGGCGCCACCATCGCCGCGCGGCGCATGCTGCGGCTGGCTGGCGCCACCGCCGAAGCCTGCCGCCCTGGTGGTGACAGCCGGCGCTGAGCCGCCATATCTCTTCCGATATGGCAGACCACCAGACCGAACTGACCCTGCGGCTGCATCCGGCGATCGCCGAGATCCCAGCCGCGGAATGGGATGCCTGCGCCGGTGACGGCAATCCCTTCGTCAGCCATGCCTTCCTGCTGGCACTGGAGGAATCCGGCTCCGCCAGCGCCCGCACCGGATGGCTGCCGCAGCATGCCGCGCTGCGCGACCCGGCGGGGCGGCTGGTGGCCGTGGCCCCCGCCTATGCCAAGGGTCATTCCTATGGCGAATATGTCTTTGACCACGCCTGGGCCAATGCCTTCGAGCGTGCGGGGGGGCGCTACTACCCCAAGCTGCAAGTGGCTTCCCCCTTCAGCCCGGTGCCCGGCCCCCGCCTGCTGGCGCGGGACGCCACCCTGCAATCCGCCCTGGCCGGCGCGCTGGCGCAGGCGACCGAGGCGCTCGACCTGTCCTCCTGCCACGTCACCTTCTGCACCGAAGCCGAGTGGAACACCCTGGGCGAGGCCGGCTGGCTGCGCCGCCTCGGCACCCAGTTCCATTGGCACAACAACGGCTATGCCGATTTCGAGGGCTTCCTCGCCGCCCTGTCTTCCCGCAAGCGCAAGAGCATCCGGCGGGAGCGGCGGGACGCGCAATCCGCAGGCCTGACCTTCCGCGCCCTGCGCGGCACCGAGATCACGCCGCGGCACTGGAAGACCTTCCACAAGTGCTACATGGACACGGTGGACCGGAAATGGGGCAGCGCCTACCTGACCGCCCGCTTCTGGCCCCTGCTGGCCGAGCGCCTGGGCGACCGCGTGGTGCTGATGGTGGCGGAACGCGATGGCGAGCCCGTGGCCGGCGCCCTGAACCTGATGGGCAAGGATGCCCTCTATGGCCGCAACTGGGGCTCCCTGGTGGAGGCGCCCTTCCTGCATTTCGAACTCTGCTATTACCAGGCCATCGACTTCGCCATCGCCCATGGCCTTTCCCGCGTCGAGGCCGGTGCCCAGGGCGAGCACAAGATCCAGCGCGGCTACCTGCCTTCGCCCACCTATTCCGCCCATTTCATCCCGCATGGCGGGCTGCGGCGCGCGGTGGCGGAGTTCCTGGAACAGGAACGGCCCGCCATGCTGGAGCATATGGCGGAACTGGCCAGCCTCTCGCCTTTCCGGCAGGAAGGGGACTGAAGGCCGGGGAATGAATTCCCCGGACCCCTTCTTTTTTCTTCGAGTTCAGGAATGCGGGGCTGCTGACGCCGTGCCAACCATGATGTGCCGCGGGCTGGCCCGGGCAGGGGCGCCAGAGCCCGCCGCATGCTGACAGCCTATGCCCAGCTCGCCAGCTCCATGGCGCTGGTGGGGGCCAATGTGGCGGTGGCCAAGCTGCTGGCCAATGCCCTGCCCATCGCCTTGATCGTCGGCCTGCGCTGCCTGCTGGCCTGCGTCATCCTCTGGCCGCTGGCGCGGCTGCGGGAAGGGCGGGTGCGGCCGTCTCCCGCCGCGCTGCGCAACCTGGCGCTGCAGGCGGCGCTGGGCACGCTGCTCTACAACGCGGCGCTGCTCACCGGTCTGCGCTTCACCACGGCGCTGGAGGCCGGGCTGGTGCTGGCCACCCTGCCGGCGGTGATCGCCCTCGGCTCCGCGCTCTGGCTGCGGGAACGGCTGGCGCCGCGCCAATGGGGGGCGGCGGCGCTGGCGGTGGGCGGCATGGCCGCCATCACCCTGGCCCGCACCGAGGCCTCCTCCGGCGGCAGCCTGCTGGGCAATGCACTGATCTTCATCGCCGTCTGCGGGGAAGGCGCCTATGTGCTGCTGGCCAAGCGCCTTTCCGGCCATCTGCCGGTGGTGACGGCCTCCTTCTGGATGCAGCTGTTTTCCGCCGGGATGCTGCTGCCCTTCTGCCTGCCGGTGCTGGGGGCGGCGGCGGCGCTGGCGGAGCCTGCCATCGCCGGGTTGTTGGTCTTCCATAGCATCACCGCCAGCGTGCTCTGCCTGCTGCTCTGGTATGCCGGGCTGCTGCGCGCCCCGGCCGGCGTCGCCGGAATTTTCACCACCTTTCTGCCCGCCACCTCCGCCGTGCTGGCGGTGCTGGTGCTGGGCGAGCATTTCTCCCGCTTCCACCTGCTCGGGCTGGCGCTGATGCTGGCCAGCATCGGCCTCGCGACCTGGCCGGAGAAGCGCCGCGCATGAGGGCCTGGCTCGCATGCACCGGGCAGGAGCTCCGGGCCGCGAAGCCAGGGGATCTGGCGGCCAAACTGGCTGTCACCCAGTCCCGCCGCTTCCGTGGTGTGGGGCCTGAGCAGATCGACTCCTGGGCCGCCAGCCTGCACAGCCTGCGCGAAGCCGTTCTGCAGCCGGGCGGCGAGCACTGGCACATCCTGCTGGAATACGACCTGCTGCGGCTGGAGCGTCGCATCGACGCGGTGCTGCTGACCGACCGCGCCATTCTGGTGCTGGAGTTCAAGCACGGCGCCACCTCCTTCCGTGTGGAGGATCTGCGCCAGACGGAGGATTATGCCCTCGACCTGCGCGACTTCCATGCCGGCAGCCGGGCGCATCCGATTGTGCCGGTGCTGGTGGCCACCCATGCACCACCACCGCGGAATGACTGGCCACTGCCACTGCCCGGCGTGACCCCGGTGATGCGGGCCAGTGCCGTGACCTTGCCGCAGCTCGTGGCGCAGGCGCAGCGGCATTTCATGCCCACGACGCCACCGCTCGATGGCGCCGCTGATCTAGGCCGCTGCCCCGCCGCCGTTGGATAGCGCCTCCTGCAGCCGCTTCTCCTGATCGGGCGAGAGCGAGGTCCGCAGCACCCGGCCTTTCACATTGGCCAGTTCCGTCAGCACCTTCTCCGGCTGCGCCTTGCGCACCAGCACGAAGAGCGCCGAGGAATTGACGGGGATGGTCTCGCCCAGAGAGCGGATGAAATCGTCGTCGATGCCGTAATCCATCAGCGAACCGGAGATCGCGCCCGTGCTGGCCCCGATGGCGCCGCCCAGCACGAAGCCCGCCAGCGGGTTCGCGAAGAGCAGCCCCAGCAGCGCGCCCCAGAGGCCGCCCGAGGTCAGGCCGGAGGTGGCGCCGATGGCCGGCAGGTTGAAGCTCTGCTTCAGGTGCAGCTTGCCGTGCTCGTCGCGCACCACCACGACCGCATCCTCAAGGTCGATCAGGTATTCGCGCCGCAGCTGCGCCAGCCGCAGCAGCACCTTGTCGGCTTCGTCGGGCTTCTCGAAGCCCACCACGATCAGATCGGCCATCGCTCTCTTCTCCTAAGGAGGTTCACGCACGGCGGGCCATGGCTTCGGCGGGCACTGCCCGGCTATCGCCCGAAGCCTGCGGCGGCGGCACGTCATCAGGAAATTCCTCCCGCGCCACGCGGGCGCAGGCCAGCACCGCCTCACGTAGGGAGGAGACCAGGAAGCGCGCCCCAAGGGTGCGGCGCAACTCGTCATCCCTCAGCGCGGGATCGTCATCCTGCCAGATGCCGGCGAGCATCGGCACCTCCGGCGCCCGGCGGCGCAGCCGCTGCAGGAGGTAGCGCAGCCGCGACGGCGTGCCCTGCAGCTCCACCGAGCAGACGCAGACCATGCGCACCCCAGTCATCTCCAGCGTGCCGATCTCGCGGCGGGAGGCCGCCTGATGCGGCACCACCCGCCCGCCCAGGCCATGCTTGCGCAGGATCTGCGCCAGCAGCATGGCCGAGATCTCGTCCAGCGGCCCGCGCCCGGCGACGCAGAGGATGGCGCCTTCCTGCCGCCAGGGCTCCGGGATCTCCTCCGGCTCGGGCAGCTTGGCGCTGGGCTCGCGCGGCAGCTTCTGCTCGGAATTGGAAAGGCGCAGCATGCGGCTGGCGCCCTGCGACGGCGGCGGCGGCGGCGGGGGCTCGACATCGGTATGGTCCTGCAGGCCCTCCAGCAGGTCGATCACCGCCTCGCGGATACGCTCCAGTTGCTGCGGCGTCACCACGCCGCGGCGTACATCGGCGGCGGCCAGATGCAGGCCCTTCACCGCCACCTCGTCGTAATAGGAGCAGAGGGAACGGTCCTTGAGCAGCAGCTCCGCCTGTTCCTGCGCCTCGTCCGGGTCGCCGGCCAGGGTGCGCTGGTAGAAATTCTCCACCGGCGTCAGGGCCGGGCGGTCGCCCAGGATGACATCCAGGAATTCCAGCCGGTCGATATGCCGCCCCAGCACCACGAGGCAGAGCGTCAGCGGCGTGGACAGCAGCAGGCCGATCGGGCCCCAGATCCAGCTCCAGAAAATGGCCGCCAGCACCACCGAGACCGGGGACATGCCGGTGGAATGGCCATAGGCCAGCGGCTCGACGATATGGCCGATGAAGGGCTCGATGGCGAGGAAGAGGGCGGCGGTCCAGATCATCATGGACCAGCCGGGGTCCACCGCGGCGGCCAGCGCCACCGGCAGCACCGCGCCCAGGATGGCGCCGACATAGGGCACGAAGCGCAGCAGCCCCGCCAGGATGCCCCAGAGGATGGGGCTGGGCAGGCCGATGAGCAGCAGGCCCAGGGCGATGGTGCAGCCGAAGGCGGCGTTGATGGCCACCTGCGTCAGGAAATAGCGGCTGAGGCGGTAGGCGGCATCGTCCATCGCCACGGTGGTGCGGTGCAGGTCGCTGGAGCCGAAGAGGCGGATCAGCCGGTCACGCAGATCCTCCCGCTGCAGCAGCACGAAGATCGTGACGATCAGGATGATGCCGAGATGCGCCAGCGGGCTCAGCACCGGGGAGAGATAGATCTTCATCATCTCCAGCGGCGTGGGCTGCGGCTGGTGCACTTCCACCGGCAAAGGGGCGGCGGGCTGGCTCGGCTCGGGCCGGATGCTGGGCACGGTGGGCTGGGCCGCCGGCGGTGGGTTGTGCCGGAAGTCTCGGCCGGCCCGGTCCACCACCGCGTTGAGGCGGCCAATGGTCATGTCCTGCAAGGTATCGAGCTTGCGGCTGATGGTGGACTGGTAGCGCGGCAGGTCATCCGCCAGTTCGGCCAGCTGGTTGCCGATGACGCCGCCGATGGAGAGCAGAACGCCCAGCGCGATGAACACCGCCAGGATGACCGAGGGCACCCGCCCCAGCCGGGCGCGCCGCAGCAGGCGGATCAGCGGCGACAGCACCAGGGAGAGCAGGAAGGCGAGCGTCACCGGGATCAGCACGTCCCGGCCCAGGTAAAGGCCGGCCACGATGACCACGGCGCCCGCCAGCGTCGTCAGGCTGCGGGTATCCGGCATGGCGGGCGGCATCACTTTGGCCGCGCCCCGCCCCAGGGGCGCGATGGGGGAGATGCCGGAAGCGGAGGCCGTAGCGGTATTGGCATTGGGCTGGCGTGACGGCGAGTCCGGCATGGAGGCTCAGGCCTTGCGCTGGGTGGTGGCTGAAGTAACGCCCGTGGCCGGGAAAAGGTCGGGCCAGACCATGGGCTTTTTTCACGCGGCGGCCGGGCCTGTGGCGCCGCCCTCAGACCGGCAGGCGGTGGCACTGCATGCGCGCCCGCTGCCAGGAGAGCGCCACCACCACCACCAGCAAAGCCGCCGCGACCACAGCCACCAGCAGGTTCAGGTCACGGTCAACCGTATTGGCGACGATGATGCCCAGCAGCGCCCAGGCGAAGGCCGCCGCGTACCAGGGCGCGCCGCGCGCGGTCCAGAGCACGCCCAGCGCCAGCCCAGCGGCCGCCAGCAGGATCAGGATGGCGGCGAGGCTGCCGGCCATGCCCCCGTTCCCGATGATGCCGGACAGCACCGCCGCGCCGGCGATATTGACGAAGGTGGCGGCAGAGACCCAGCCGGCGAAGAGACCTGTGAGGGGATGGATGATCCAGGCATCCACCCAGCCCTGGCGCGGCTCGGTGCGTGCGATGAAGAAGGCCGTCAGCACACAGGCCAGCAGCACCAGGATCACCACCACCAGGTGCCAGCCATTGCCGGTGAGCTGCGAGAGCAGCATCCAGAGGTTGGAGCAGGCGAAGGCGCCCGCCAGCGGCCAGCCCAGCCGCCGCGCCGCCACGCTCTCCCGCCCCGCCGGCAGCGCCTGCCAGATGCCCCAGGCGATGGCGAGCGCGAAGATCACCCCCCAGATGGAGAAGGCATAGCCGGAAGGGGTGATGGGCGTCTCGGAACGGGCCGACATCTCCTGCATCGTCATGCCGATGCCGAAGACCGGCGCCAGGGCCCCCATCACCGGCTGCAGGATGGGCAGGACCAGGTTGAGGACGGTGCGGAGATTGTGGCTGGTCATGGAATGCGCGCCTCGGGCCAATTGCCTCGGCAACGCATCAGGGCCGCCAGGGTTGGCGGCGGCCGGCGGGGGGCAGCGGACCACCCCCCGGGAAGCATCAGGCGGCGGCCTGGTGGGGGATGCCCTTCTCGTCCAGCAGCGTCGCCAGCTCGCCGGACTGGAACATCTCCATGATGATGTC
Organism: Pseudoroseomonas ludipueritiae; assembly: GCF_014490445.1. GTDB lineage: Bacteria > Pseudomonadota > Alphaproteobacteria > Acetobacterales > Acetobacteraceae > Pseudoroseomonas > Pseudoroseomonas ludipueritiae. The sequence continues at coordinate 10,299 of NZ_JACTUZ010000077.1, forward strand.
GCAGCCGCCCACGAACTCGCCCTTCACATAGAGCTGCGGGATGGTCGGCCAGTTGGTGAAGGACTTGATGCCCTCACGGATCTCGGGGTCCTCCAGCACGTTCACGCCCTTGAAGGGCACGCCCATGTGGGACAGGACCTGCACCGAGCGGGCCGAGAAGCCGCATTGCGGGAAGACCGGGGTGCCCTTCATGTAGAGCACCACGGGGTTCTCCGTGATCTCGGCCTGGATGCGGTCGAAGACGGGGTTGCTCATCGCAAGCGGTCCTTACGGGGCTGAGGTCTGGAGCGCGAGGGCATGCAGCTCACCGCCCATGCGGCCCTGCAGGGCGGCATAGACAAGCTGGTGCTGCTGCACGCGCGACTTGCCGCGGAAAGCCTCCGAGACCACGGAGGCGGCGTAATGGTCGCCATCCCCGGCCAGGTCCTGGATGACCACCTGGGCATCGGGCAGGGCCGCCTTGATATAGGCCTCGATTTCCGCCGGCTGCATCGCCATCGCGCGTGTTCCACTCCAGAGCAGGGGTGGCGGGCAGCGCGGGGGCTGCCCACCGGGTTCCATTTTAGCGGGCCATCAACGCCGGCAGGAAGGCTTCATGCGCGGCGTGGAGCTCATCCAGCGATATGGACTCGCCACCCGGCAGAACCAAGGCCTTGCCGCCACTGCGGCCGATGCGCGTGGCGGGAAGGCCCGCCGCCTTGGCCGCCTGGATGAAGGCCGTGGCATCGGCGGTGGCGACCACGTAGCGGCCCTGGTCCTCACCGAACCAGAAGGCATGGGCGGGGATGTGCTGCGGGGCGGCGGCCAGGGCGATGCCGGTCTCGCCCTCCATCGCCATCTCGGCGAGGGCCACCAGCAGCCCGCCATCCGCCACGTCGTGGCAGGCGGCGATGCGGCCGGAGAGGATGTTCTCGCGGATGAAGTCGCCGGTGCGGCGCTCGGCGGCGAGGTCCACCGGCGGGGGGGCGCCTTCCTCCCGGCCCGCGATCTCGCGCAGCCAGAGGGACTGGCCGAGCCAGCCGGCGGTCTCGCCCACCAGCACCAGCTCCTGGTCCTCGCGCAGCGCGTAGCCGATGGCCTTGGAGACATCCTCGATCACGCCCACGCCGCCGATGGCGGGGGTGGGCAGGATGCCCTTGCCTTCCGTCTCGTTGTAGAGGGAGACGTTGCCGGAGACGACCGGGAAGTCCAGCGCGATGCAGGCCGCGCCCATGCCGCGCACGGCGGCGGCGAACTGGCCCATGATCTCCGGCTTCTCGGGGTTGCCGAAGTTCATGTTGTCCGTGATGGCCAGCGGCTTGGCGCCGGTGGCGGTGATGTTGCGCCAGGCTTCCGCGACTGCCTGCTTGCCGCCTTCCTCCGGGTCCGCCGCGCAATAGCGGGGGGTGACGTCGGTGGTCATGGCGAGCGCGCGGTTGGTGTCCTCCAGCCGCACGATGGCGGCATCCGCGGCGCCGGGGCGCTTCACGGTCTGGCCACCCACGGTGCTGTCATACTGGTCCCAGATCCAGCGGCGGGAGCAGAGGTCGGGGGAGCCGACGAGCTTCACCAGCGCTTCCCCGATACCCATGGGGCTGGGGATATCGGCGTGGTTCAGGATGGGCTGCTTGGGGGTCTCGGCCGTCGGGCGCTGGTAGAGGGGCGCCTCGGATTCCAGGGGCGCGAGGGGGATGTCGGCTTCCAGCACGCCATTGTGCTTGATGACGATGTGGCCGGTGTCGGTCAGGTGGCCGATGACGGCGAAATCCAGCTCCCACTTGCGGAAGATGGCCTCGGCGATGTGCTCCTGACCCGGCTTCAGGATCATCAGCATGCGTTCCTGGCTTTCCGAGAGCATCATCTCGTAGGCCGACATGCCTTCCTCACGCTGCGGCACCAGTTCCATGTTCAGCTCGATGCCGACGCCGCCCTTGCCGGCCATCTCCACGCTGGAAGAGGTCAGGCCGGCGGCGCCCATGTCCTGGATGGCGACGATGACATCGGTCGCCATCAGTTCCATGCAGGCCTCGATCAGCAGCTTTTCCGAGTAGGGGTCGCCGACCTGGACGGTGGGGCGCTTTTCCTCGGAATCCGCGCTGAATTCGGCGGAGGACATGGTGGCGCCGTGGATGCCGTCACGCCCCGTCTTGGAACCCACATAGACCACGGGGTTGCCGATGCCGGCGGCGGCACTGAGAAAAATGCGGTCCTTGGGGGCGATGCCCACGGTCATGGCATTGACCAGCGGGTTGCCGTTGTAGGCGGGGTGGAAATTGACCTCGCCGCCCACGGTGGGGACGCCGACGCAATTGCCGTAGCCGCCGATGCCGCGCACCACGCCATCCAGCACCTGCTGCGTCTTGGGCAGCGAGGGGTCGCCGAAGCGGAGCGCGTTGAGGTTGGCGATGGGGCGGGCGCCCATGGTGAAGACATCGCGCAAAATACCGCCGACGCCGGTGGCGGCGCCCTGGTAGGGCTCGATGAAGGAGGGGTGGTTGTGGCTTTCCATCTTGAAGATGGCGGCCAGGCCTTCACCGATATCGATGACGCCCGCGTTCTCGCCCGGGCCGTGGATGACCCAGGGGGCCTTGGTGGGCAACTGCTTCAGCCAGTAGCGGCTGGACTTGTAGGAGCAGTGCTCGGACCACATGACCGAGAAGATGCCAAGCTCCGTCAACGACGGAGTGCGGCCGAGGATGGCCAGGGCACGCTCATACTCATCCGGCTTCAGGCCGAATTCGGCGGCGAGTTGCTTGGCGCGGTCGGGGGCGAGGAGGACGGGCGTCGACATGCCTGCCTTGTCAACACCCGCGCGCCCGTTGTCCAGGGGTGGTTTTGGCATGGCGGGGTTCATGCCCAGGCGAGCCGCACGGAACGGGGGATGCGGCGGCGCCCGGCGGCATCCCGGTGCAGGCGCCGCAGGGCGGCCAGCAGGCGGGCATGGCGTGTTTTGTGCCCGTATTCGCCCGATGGCGGCGGGGCGATTTTTACGCCAGCCAGGGTTTCGGACAAAAGCGGATCGGGCAGCAGCCAAGGCGGGCCGGGCAGGGCGCGGCGCAGGTTGAGGCGGCGGATGAGCACGAGGAAGGGCAGGCCGAGGATGCGGTGCGCGCGGCGGCAGGCGCGGAGAATTCTTTCCTCAAGCTGCCGCAGCGGGTGGCAGGGCGCGGCTTCCGCCAGTGCGTGCAGCAGCTTCTGCCATAGCCCGGCATGGGTGAGGCGGCGGAAGTAGCGGAGACGGTATCGGCCTTGCCGTAGCGCGCGGGGAGCGCGCACCACGGGAGGGTGGAGGTGGCGATGAAGAAGATGGCCTCCATCCGCTTCCGGTGTTCCTCCATGCGACGGCCTTGCGGCGCGCGGGGAAGGAGGTAGGGGAGGAGGGCAGACCATTGTAAGTCAGTGATGAGGTTCGGCAGAGAGTGTGGACCACGCGGAACATCCATAGGAATAATATCACATATTCTCGCCCTTTCGTCAAGGCCAATGAGCGCTTATTTTTTTCGCGTCATGGTAGGTTTAAACCTACTGTCCAAGTAATCTGTAATTTTGTCTCCAGCAAAATCAATAAAAGAGCCAAAAAAAGTTCTTTTTCTAAGAATAGATCTTATTCTTCTCGCGCAGACATTCTTGACGTTATTAAGTCTTTTTGTATATTCATCTTCCTCATATTCGTACATAAAGCCGAAATATAAGTTGTTAGATCTCGCAATTTTGTCGGCTTCCGCAGGGGTTGCTGTCCTAGTCTTCAAGAAATCTGGAAGACCCTCATCCAGATAAAGTCCAAGTTGTCCGATTAACTCATCATACTCGTCCACTATAGAGTAGTCCATTTTGAACCATCTAGACTCCCCCTTGAAGGAAACTAGAGGCATTCTTCCAATGTAAAACTCAGAAAGTATAAATTTTTCCCTGAATGAGCGGAAGTTATTTCTGACATTCTGGAATTTAATATTGGCGTCTTGATAGAATGGCGCTCGAGATATATAGTAAGCAGGTCCTATTTCCCGATTGGACTGACCGCTGAATCCCGAGGGAAATGCCATGCGGGCCTCTTTTATACTTTTATCGAGTTCCCAAAGTAAAGTAAGGCATTCCTCAGCGAGTTGGACCTGCCTTGTTCCTAAAGTGTTATGTCTCCATGCTCGTAGTGCAAAGATAGCAGCTCCTACTGTAGCTAACCCTTGAACGGCTCCGCCATAAATTGCAGCTTGAATTGTAGGGTCCATGTAGGTCCTGCCATACCAAATTTGCGCATTCATAAGTCTAAAGCTTTGACTGAAATTAGCCTAGCTGAAGCGTTCTATTTAAATTTATAATCCAAAATGAAATAAATTTCGTCGTTTCCGCAAAAAATGGAATATAGAAAATGGTGTTTGTAGCTGGATAAAACAAATATTCGCGTTGTTGCCTCTCTTCGCTATGCCTGATTTTGTCACTACTTGCGCCGCGCCCTGTGACCGGCGGCGCGCCTAGCGCAACGGGCGGGTGGGCCTAGCTGTGATCCGGTGCCCCTGCTCTCGCGGGGGCTGATCGAGGAAGGATCGCGCGCCCATGACGTCTCATTCCCGTTCCGGCCCTGGGTTGCTGTCCTTGTTGCCGTTGCTGCCGCTGGCGCCCCTGGCGGCGCCGCTGGCCGTGTTGGCGGTGGGGGCTTTCGTGCTCTCCGGCTGCGCGGCGGGGGGTGCGCTTTCGGCGCAGGAGGGGCAGCGGAAGGTGGCGGGGCGGGTGTTCGTCGTCACCGGGGCGTCCAGCGGGTTGGGGCGCGGGGTGGCGGTGAAGCTGGGCGGCTATGGCGCCAGCGTGGTGCTGGCGGCGCGGCGGGCGGCGGTGCTGGAGGAAGTGGCGGCCGAGGTGCGGGCGGCGGGCGGGCAGGCGCTGGTGGTGCCGACCGATGTGTCGGACCCTGATGCGGTGCGCCGGCTGGCGGAGCAGGCGGTAGGGCGCTTCGGGCATATCGATGTCTGGGTGAACAATGCGGGCATTGGCGTGATTGGGCGGTTCGAGGATGTGCCGGTGGAGGACCATGCCCGCACGGTGGATGTGAACCTGAAGGGCGTGATCTATGGCAGCCATGCGGCGCTGCGGCAGTTCCGCGCGCAGGGGCATGGGGTGCTGGTGAATGTGGGCTCGGTGGAGAGCCACCTGGCCATGCCGTACCAGGCCAGTTACGCGGCCACGAAGCACGCCATTCTGGGGCTGGGCCATGCGTTGCGGCAGGAGCTGCGGCTGGCGGGGCAGACGCGCATCCAGGTGGCGACGGTGTTGCCCTGGGGCATCGATACGCCGTGGTGGGAGGTGGCGGCGAATTACAGCGGCCGTTCCCCGCGCATCCGGCCGATGGATGGGCCGGAGGATACGGTGGATGCCGTTATTCATGCCGCGCTGTATCCGCGGCGGGAGATTCCGGTGGGCTTCAAGGCGGAGGGGGCGGTGCTGGCGCACCAGGTGATGCCGGCGCTGGTGGAGCGGCTGGGGGCGGATGCCTTCCACGGCAGCATGGAATCGGCGCCGCCGGCGCCGGACCGGGTGGGCGCGATTTACGAGCCGATCGAGCAGGGGGTGCCGACCGGGGTGGAAGGCGGCGTGCGGGCGCGCATGGCGCGGGAGGATGCGGAGCGGCGCTGAGGGCGCCGGGGGGGCCGCGCCGGCGGTGGGGCCGGCGCGGCGGGCGTGGCTTCAGAAGCCGATGACGCCGGTGACCCAGAGCAGGATGACGATGATGCCCGGGACGCCGAGGAACCAGAGGAGCAGCGGCATGGGTCGTCCTTTCAACGGTTCTGTTCAACACGCCTGGTGATCAGGCGGCGTGGGCATAACCGTTGAGGGATGACAGTTGTTTCACCTGCCGCGCGCTTTGCACCAAGATTTGCGCGCTCTGCGCGCGCCCCGGTGGTGGCGGGGGCGCGGCGCGGCGGTGGTCAGGCGGTGGCGAGGGTTTCGGTGATGGAGCGGAAGAGGGGCAGGCCGTCCTCGCCGCCCATCAGCGGGTCCACCAGGTCCTCGGGGTGGGGCATCATGCCGAGGATGCGGCGGTTCTCGGAGACGATGCCGGCGATGTTGTTGCGGGCGCCGTTGCGGTTGGCGGCCTCGGTGGGCTGGCCTTCGGCGTCCACGTAGCGGAAGACCACGCGGCCTTCGCCTTCCAGGCGGTCCAGGGTGGCGTCGTCGGCGAAGTAGTTGCCGTCGCCATGGGCCATGGGCGCGCGGAAGATTTCGCCCTGTTGCCACTGGCTGGTGAAGGGGGTGTCGGTGCGCTCCACCCGCAGGTTGCAGTCCATGGAGAGGAAGCGGAGGGAGGCGTTGCGCAGCAGGGCGCCGGGGAGGAGGCCGGATTCGGCCAGGATCTGGAAGCCGTTGCAGACGCCGAGGATATGGCCGCCGCGCGCCGCGTGGTCGTGGATGGCGGACATGATGGGGGAGCGTGCGGCCATGGCGCCGCAGCGCAGGTAGTCGCCGTGCGAGAAGCCGCCGGGCAGCACCACGAGGTCGGTGCCGGCGGGCAGGCTGGTTTCCGTGTGGAAGACCATGGCGGGCTTGCGGCCGCTGGCCTTTTGCAGGGCGATGGCCATGTCGCGTTCCCGGTTGGTGCCGGGGAAGATGATGATGGCGGCGTTCATGTCGGGCGGGCCTCTGTGGCAGGGGCGGCGTCGGGGGAGGGGGTGGGCGCGCAGGGCAGGGGCGGTGCCGTGCGGCCGGTGGTGAGGGCGGTTTCCAGCACCGGGGCCCAGGGGGCGTCGGCGGGGGTGTCCTTCAGCGCCAGGGCGGCCCATTCCGCCAGTGGGGCGGGGGGCGGCAGGCAGAGGCCGAGGGCGGGCTCGCGTTCGGAAAGGTTCCGGATGAAGTGGCCGACAAAGGCGGCGCAGTCCTTCCGGGCACTGCCCCAGCCGTGGCAGAGGTTGGCCAGCGGCCCGGCCTGGGTGGCGGCGGGCGAATTGGCGCCGGACTGGATGCGCGGCAGGCCCGGGTCGCGCCCCGGCAGGGCGGCGATCACGGCCAGGGCCACGGCGGCCAGCCCCAGCATGGGCAGCAGGCTGCGGGTTATCCGAACCATACGCGGATCCAGTGCAGGCCGCCGATCAGCACGATGGTGGCCACGGCGGCGATGGCGGCGGCGGTGACCCAGCGGTCGATGCCCGCCTTGCCGCGCGCCACCAGCCCCATGCGCTGCTGCCGGGCGCGGCGCTCGGCCGTCAGGGCGGGGTTGCCCAGGCGGTTCTCGCGCCAGCGCAGGCCCATGCCGATCAGCACGGTCAGCAGCAGCATCAGCAGCAGGGAGGCTTTCACCATGTGCCCATGCCTCCCCGGCTGTGCCCGTTCAGGCCAGTTCGACCTTGAAGGACTCGATGACGGTATTGGCCAGCAGGCGGCGGGCCATGTCCTCGGCCACGGCGCGGGCCTTGGCCGGGTCGGTCTCGGCCAGTTCCAGCTCGATCACCTTGCCGGCCCGCACCTCGCCCACGCCCTGGAAGCCCAGGGTGCCCAGCGCATGGCCGATGGCCTTGCCCTGCGGGTCCAGCACGCCGTTCTTCGGCATGACCGTCACATAAGCCTTCATTATTGCATGACCTCCGGGCCCTTCATGTCGCGCGCGCCGGCCTCGGGCGTGATGCCGAGGCGGGAGGCGACTTCCTGATACGCTTCCTCGACCTTGCCGAGGTCGCGGCGGAAGCGGTCCTTGTCCATCTTCTCGCCGGTCTTGGCGTCCCAGAGGCGGCAATTGTCCGGGCTGATCTCGTCGGCCAGCACGACGCGCATCTCGTCGTTCTCATAGAGGCGGCCGAATTCCAGCTTGAAGTCCACCAGCACGATGCCGACGCCGAGGAAGAGCCCGCAGAGGAAGTCGTTGATGCGCAGCGCCAGCGCCACCATGTCGTCCAGGTCCTGCGTGGAGGCCCAGCCGAAGCAGGTGATGTGCTCTTCCGAGACCATGGGGTCCTGGAGGCCGTCGTTCTTGTAGTAATACTCGACGATCGAGCGCGGCAGGCGCGTGCCTTCCTGGATGCCGAGGCGCGTGGAGAGCGAGCCCGCCGCCACGTTGCGCACCACCACCTCCAGCGGGATGATCTCCACCTCGCGGATCAGCTGCTCGCGCATGTTCAGGCGGCGGATGAAATGGGTGGGCACGCCGATCTCGCCCAGGCGCAGCATCAGGTACTCGCTGATGCGGTTGTTCAGCACGCCCTTGCCGGTGATGATGCCCTTCTTGGTGCCGTTGCCGGCGGTGGCGTCGTCCTTGAAGTATTGCACCAGCGTGCCGGGCTCCGGGCCCTCGAACAGGACCTTGGCCTTACCTTCATAGAGCTGCCGGCGACGCGCCATGATGCGGGAATCCTTATCGACGCCGGGAACGGGGGCCGGCGGTCCGTGGGGGCGTATAGCAAAAGGGGGCGTCATGCGCCAACCGGCAGCACCGCCCCCCAGCCATGCAAGCGCCCCGGCGCCGCGCCTCAGCGCAGGCCCTGCTGCCGGATCCAGCCCGCGAAACGGCCCAGGAAGCCGGTCAGGAAGGCCTTGGTGCCTTCGTTGGTGATGTTGAACTCCGCGTCCACCAGCCCTTCCTTGAACTGGATATAAACCTCGGGCTGCCCCAGCACCTGCATGTCCAGCACCGTCATGACGGCACGCATCTGCTGCTGCGCCGCCGCCGTGCCCACCGCGCCGGGGGAGGCGCCGATGCTGGCCGCGGGCTTCCCCGCCAGGCAGGCCTTGCCATAGGGGCGGGAGCCCCAGTCCAGTGCGTTCTTCATCGGCGCGGGGATGGAGCGGTTGTATTCCGGCGTCACGAAGAGCACCGCATCCGCCGCGCCCACCGCCGCGCGGAAGGCATCCGCCGCCGGGGTGCTGCCATCGATATCGGGGTTGTAGAGCGGCAGGCCACCGATGGGGACGATGGTCAGCTCCATCGCCGGCGCGGCCAGCCTGGCCAGGGCGCGGGCGAGCTGCTCGTTGATGGAACCCTGGCGCAGGCTGCCGACAATGACAGCGACTTTATGCGGGGCGGCGGCGGTCATGCTCATGAGGCGCGATCCTTTGCGGTGCTGCTCGGCGAGATGGGCGCGGGCGTCGCCTTCGGTAAGGGCCGCCGGCGCCGCGGCGGCTCAGGCCGCGTCGGGCTGCCGGGCGGCGCGC
>NZ_JACTUZ010000078.1 GCF_014490445.1 Pseudoroseomonas ludipueritiae
CGCGCCGCCATGGCTGCGGGCCGAGGCCGAGGCTGGGCGGGAGGACAGCCCCCTGTCATTGCGCGTCGCCCTGGCCGGCGGCGCCGTGGATGGCCGGGCCGAGGTGCTGGGCCTGCGGGTGGAAGGCCTGCCCCCCGGTGCCAGCCTTTCGGCTGGCCTGAGGGACCCCGCCACCGGCGCCTGGGTGGTGCCGCCGGAGGCCCTGGCCGGGCTGGCGCTGACTCCGCCGGCTGACTTCTCCGGCGAGATCCGCCTGACGCTGCGTGCCCTGGCGATGCAGCCCGATGGCACGATGCTGACAACCGAGCAGGCGCTGGATGTGACGGTGGCGCCGGTGGCCGATGCGGCGCTGATCCGTGCCAGCCCGGCGGCGGGCAGGGAAGATGTGCCGCTGGCGCTCAACCTGCATGTCTCGCCCGCCGATGCCGATGGCAGCGAAAGCGTCGTCTCCGTGCTGCTCTCCGGCCTGCCGCCCGGCGCCCGTATCGCTCCCGGCGCCGGCATCACCGGGAATGGCGACGGCACCTGGAGCGTGGAGCCGGCGCATCTGGCGAAGGTGATGCTGATTCCGCCCGAGCATGTCTCGGGCAATATGCACCTGACGGTGACAGCGGTGACGATGGAGGCTGCCGGCGGCGCCACCCGCGCCACGGCACAGGATGTGGCGGTGAGCTTCGCGCCGATGTCGCAGGCTCCGCTGCTGCATGCGAATGATGCCGTGGGACGGGAGGACCAGCCAATTGCCCTGGACCTCGGCGCGGTGCTGGCGGACCGGGACGGTTCGGAAATCCTGTCGCTGGCGCTGGAAGGCCTGCCGCCTGGGGCGCGGCTTTCCGCCGGCATCAATAACGGCGATGGCAGCTGGACCCTGGCCCCATCGCAGCTGGCGGGCCTGACGCTGACACCGCCCGGCAACTGGAGCGGCCACATGGCCCTGGTGCTGGTGGCCCATGCCATGGAAGGCGCCGATGCCAGCCATGCCACCAGCCGCGCCGGCTTCGCGGTGGAGGTGGAGGCGGTGGCGGACCGGCCGATGCTCGACGTGCCCGCCGCCATGGCCGGCAGCGAGGACAGCCTGCTGGTGCTCGACCTCCGCGCGGGGCTGGCGGATGGGGATGGTTCCGAAAGCCTCTTCCTGCGCGTCACCGGCGTGCCGGCGGGGGCGCGCTTCACCGCCGGGGCCGAGAATGCCGATGGCAGCTGGACCATCCCTGGCGAGGCCCTGCCCAATCTCGGCTTCCTGCCGCCGCCGGATTATTCCGGCACATCGCGGCTGCGCTTCACCGCCCTGGCGGTGGAAGGGAATGGCGACGCCGCCAGCACCGACCCTATCGAGATGAGCGTGACGGTGCGCCCTGTCACCGACGCGCCGCTGCTGGCGCTGGCGGATGCCGTGGGGGTGGAGGACCGGCCGCTGGCGCTGTCCATCGCCGCCGCGCCGGGGGATGCCGATGGTTCGGAAAGCCTGCTGCGGGTGCTGGTGCAGGGGGTGCCGGGCGGTGCCACCCTTTCGGCCGGCAGCCGCGCCGCCAACGGCACCTGGACCCTTCTGCCCGGCCAGTTGGCGGGGCTGGTCCTGACCCCTCCGGCACATTTCTCCGGCCCGCTGCAACTGACCGTCACCGCCGTGTCGGCCGAGGCGGCGACGGGGGCGGAGGCCAGCACCACCGGCACCATGGCCCTGCAGGTGGTACCGGTGGCCGATGCGCCGACGCTGACGGCGCCCCATGCCAGCGGCACGGAGGACCAGTCGCTGGCGCTGTCGCTCGGCGCGGCGCTGGTGGACCGGGATGGCTCGGAAAGGCTGCTGGACCTGCAGGTTTCCGGCCTGCCGGAAGGCTTCTCGCTTTCCGCCGGCGCATCGCTGGGCGGCGGCGCCTGGGCGGTTCCCGCGGCGAGCCTTCCCGAGCTGCGCCTGACGCCAGCGCCTGACTGGAACGGCATGCTGCAACTGACCGTCACCGCCACCAGCGAGGAAACCGCCACGGGCGCCCGCGCCAGCAGCAGCCGGGACTTCACCCTCAGCATCGCCGCGGTCAATGACGCACCGGTGCTGGTGCTGGCTCCCGCCGGACATGCGGGGCAGGCGGGTGCGCCGGCGGCCACCCTGTTGGGCGAGGTACGGGCCGCCGATATCGACAGCCCTCTGCTGGGCGGTGCGGTGGTGACGCTGGGCGGGGGCCAGCCGGGTGACCGGCTGGGCTTTGAAGGCCATGACCTGCATGCCGCCGATGGGCGCGTCATGATCGGCGATACGGGTATCGAGCTGGTGGGTGGCGGTTATGACGCGGCCTCCGGCCAGCTTGCCCTGCGCGGCGCGGCGGCGCCGGAGGTTTATTCGGCCGTGCTGCAATCGCTGGTGCTGGAGAATGCCGGGCCGGAGGGGCTGGCCGCCGGCAGCCGCTCCGTCAGCATCGCGGTACGGGACAGCGAGGGGGCCGAGGCGGTGCGGCACAGCGTGACCCTGGCGGTGGAACCGCCGCCGCCGCCGCCGCCACCGCCCGCGCCGGAAGCCGACCCGCAGGCGGCGATCGAGGCCTCGGTGCTGGCGGCGCAGGATGCCTTCGCCGGCCATGCGGCGGTGGCGGATTGGACGGAGCACCTGCATGGCGCTGCCCCTTGGACCTATCCGGCCGATGCCGCCATCGACCATGCCGACCCGGCCGCGCATGCCGTGCCGCCGGGCGATGATCTCCACGCCTTCCATGCCCTGCTGGACAGGCCGCATTGAGGCCGCCCTGTCTGGCCATGGACGGCCGGCGGGGCGGCGCGATAGGACAGGCAAGTGAGCAGGAGCAGCGGGTTCATGCGCGTCGCCATTGTCGAGAACTCGCCCCTGGCCCCTATCGGCCTGCTGGGCACGGCGCTGGAGCGGCGCGGCGCCCGGCTGGAGGTGCTGCCCGGCCCCGGCCTGGCGGCGCACCGGGAGGCGCTGGAGGCGGCGGATTTCATCATCAGCCTCGGCTCGCCCAAGGCCGTCTATGACGAGGATGACTGGATCCGCTGGCAGGTGCGCTACCTGGGCGCGGCGGTGGCGGCGGAGCGCCCGGTGCTGGGCATCTGCTTCGGGGCGCAATTGCTGGCTGCCGCCATTGGCGGCAGCGTCGAGCCCACCGGCACGCTGCACGCAGGCTGGGGCGATATCGAGACCAGTGCTGGCACGATCTGGCGCGGCCCCTGGCTGCGCTGGCATGGCGACCATGTCCGCCTGCCGCCCCAGGCCGAGGTGCTGGCCCGCGCCGGTGACACGGTGCAGGCTTTTTCCTGTCGCCGCGCTCTGGGCCTGCAATTCCACCCGGAGGCGCATGGCGGCTGCATCGCCAACTGGATCGGCATGACGCCGCCGGAACGGCTGCGCGGGATGGATACCGCCGCCGAACTGGCCCTGACACAGGCGCGGGAGGCATCCCATGCCCCGATGCGGGAAGCTTTGCTGGATGAGGTGCTGCGCCGCTGCGGCGTCTCGTTGCCGGCGCCGGCCTGAACGCCCGGCATGGAACGCCGTCTTTGCCCCGGCGTTCCTTCAGGGTCACAGGCAGCAGAAAGGGGCACGAGATGACGGAACATGCGCCGGAGGGCCCCAAGGCCCGCTTCCCGGCAGAGAAGGCTTCCGAGGGCTATATTCCCAAGCCGCCGGGGAAGTCGGAGCTGGACAAGATCAGCGAGGCCCAGGCCCTGATCACCGATGAATGGACCGGGGAACCGCCGGCCGGGGGCAAGCCCGGCACCGGGAAGCCCTGAGCGCCCCGGGCGTCACCGCCCCGCGCCGCTGTGCCGCAGGCGGGAATGGTGGCGCCCGTAGAAGGCATAGATGCCGCAGCCGATGGCCATCCAGATGATCAGCCGCAGCCAGGTATCCAGCGGCAGCCCGGCCATCAGCAGCAGGCTGAAGAGCATGCCCAGCACGGGCACAACCGGGGCCCCGGGCGCGCGGAAGGGGCGGTGTACGCCAGGCTCGCTCCGGCGGAGGTAGAGCACCGCGCCGCAGACCAGCACAAAGGCGAACAGGGTGCCGATGCCGACCATCTCGCCCAGGATGCCGATGGGCAGCACGGCGGCGGTAAAGGCGACGGCGCCGCCTATCATGAGCTGGCTGATCCAGGGCGTGTGCCGGCGCGGGTGCAGGTGGCGGAAGACCGACGGCAGCAGCCCATCCTGCGAGATGGCCAGGAAGATGCGGCTCTGCGCATAGAGCAGCACCAGTATCACCGTGGTCAGGCCGGCGATGGCGCCGATCTTGATGAGGCCGGAAAGCCAGGGCAGGCCGATGGCATCGGTGCCCTTGGCGATGGGGTCGGTCACGTTCAGGGCCGGATAGGGCACCAGCCCGGTCAGCACGCCTGCCACCAGCACGTAAAGCAGGGTGCAGACCGTCAGGGAGGCGATGATGCCGATGGGCATGTCCCGCTGCGGCGACTTGGCTTCCTGCGCCGCCGTCGAGATGGCGTCGAAGCCGGTAAAGGCGAAGAACACCACGCCGGCGCCGCGCAGCACGCCGCTCCAGCCGTAATGGCCGAATTCGCCGGTATTCTCCGGCAGGAAGGGCTGCCAGTTGGCCGGCGTGACATGCACGGCGCCGATCAGGATGAAGATGGCGACAACGGAGAGCTTCACCGCCACCATGATGTTGTTCAGCCGCGTCGATTCCCGCGTGCCCAGCATCAGCAGCCCGGTCAGCACCAGCACGACCAGCGCCGCCGGCAGGTTGAAGAGCGCGCTGGCCTGGGTGCCATCGGCCAGGGTCACGGTGGTGCCGGTGGCATGGGTCAGCACCGTTGGCAGGTAAAGCCCGAAACCGGCCAGCAGGCTGGTGACATAGCCGGACCATCCCACGGCGACGGTGGCGGCGCCCATGGAATATTCCAGGATCAGGTCCCAGCCGATGATCCAGGCCATCAGCTCGCCCAGTGTGGCATAGGTATAGGTATAGGCGCTGCCGCTGACAGGAATCATCGCCGCCAGCTCGGCATAGCAGAGGCCGACAAAGGCGCAGGCGGTGGCGCCCAGCACAAAGGACAGCACCAGCGCCGGCCCGGCATATTGCGCGGCGGCCGTGCCGGTCAGCACGAAGATGCCGGCGCCGATGCCGATGGCGGTGATGCTGAAGTGGCCCAGCGCCCTCCGCAGCCCAACTTCCCCGGCATCGGCCGATGCGATGATGTCGGGGATGCTCTTGCGCGCGGTATAGGCCGCCCTGTCCATCGGAAGGCTTTCTTGCTCGGCCGGTATGCCCAGGCGGTAAAGCCGGCGGTGACGGGATGGTTGTCGCCGCCAGCCGGCTACCCCGCCGTCTGCCGCGCGGCGGCCTGTGCCGGATGCGCCGGGCGCGGCAGGCCCAGATGCTCGCGCAGGGTGCGGCCGGCGTATTCGGCACGGAACAGGCCGCGCCGCACCAGGATCGGCACCACGCGGTCGATCACCTCCTCGAAGGGGCCGGGATAGTGGGTGGTCTTGATCATGAAGCCATCGGCGGCGCCGCTGCGGAACCAGGCTTCCAGGTCATCCGCCACCTCCTTCGGCGTGCCGAAGAGCACCCGGTGGCCGGAACTGGCGGCAGTGTAGTCGCGCAGCTCGCGCAGCGTCATGCGGTGCCGGCGGGCCACGGCGGCCAGCGTCACCGCATGGCCCTGCATCATGCCGGAAGGCGGCAGTTCCGGCACCGGCGCGTCGAGGTCGAAGCGGGAAAGGTCATGCCCCAGCCGGTCCGACAGCACCCGGAGCGCCGCATCCGGGTCCGCCAGCCTCGCCAGCGCCGCGATCTTCGCCTTGGCTTCCGCCGCGTCGCGGCCCAGCACGATGCAGACGCCGGGCAGGATGCGGATGGCATCGCGCGGCCGCCCCGCCGCGGCGCAGCGGTCGCGCAGGTCCTGGGCGAAGGCGAGGGCGGCATCCATCTCCTGCTGCACGGTGAAGACCACCTCCGCCGTGGCGGCGGCGAGGTCCCGCCCGGCATCGGAGGCGCCGGCCTGCAGGATCACCGGATAGCCCTGCGGCGGGCGGGTGATGTTCAGCGGGCCCTTGACCCTGAAGTGGCGGCCTTCGTGGTTCAGCACATGCATCTTCGTGCCATCGGCGAAGGTGCCGCTGGCCTTGTCGCCGACAATGGCGCCGTCTTCCCAGCTGTCCCAAAGGCCCTTGGCGACCTGGAGGTATTCCGCCGCCATGGCATAGCGCTCGGCGTGTGGCGGGTGGCTGTCGCGGCTGAAATTCGCCGCCGCATCGGGGCTGGACCCGGTGACCACGTTCCAGGCCGCCCGCCCGCCGCTGAGATGGTCCAGCGAGGCCAAGGCGCGGGCGACGTTATAGGGCTCGGAATAGGTGGTGGAGACGGTGGCGCCGAGGCCGATGCGATCGGTGCACATGGCGAGCGCCGAGAGCAGCGTCAGCGGCTCGAAGCGCACCATCATGCCAGGATGCGCGTCGAGGCCGGTATTCACCGCATCGGCCAGGAAGAAGAGGTCGAACCTGCCGCGCTCGGCCGCCTGGGCCATGCGCCGCAGCAGCGAGAGGTTCTCCGAACCCCATTCCGCATCCGGCATCCGCCAGCCAGCGACATGCCCGCCGGCGCCCATGGCCAGCAGGCCGAGATGCATCATGCGGCTCATGCCAATGTCTCCTGCCGCGCCGCCATGCGGGCGCATTCCTCGGCCGTGGTGGTGATGTGCAGCATCGGCGCGCGGGCGGCCATGATGGCCAGCGCGCCCTCATGCACCGCCGGGGATTTCGCGGCGCAGGCATCCGCCACCAGCCGTAGCTGCGCCCCGCCATCCACCGCCGCCAGCGCCGTGGCCAGCACGCAGCAATCGGTGGAAACGCCGCAGAGCGTGACGCGCGGCGCCGGCCCGAAGCGTTCATAAGCCTCCGGCAGCCACTTCGAAAAAGTGTGGCTGGCGATGCTGGCGCGGTCCTGCCAGGGCGCATCCACTGCCCAGAGCCAGTCGGCCTCCGGCCGCAGCGCGAAAGGCCATTTCTCGTAGTACTGCGCCCAGCTTCCCTCCGGCACCGCCGGCGGGACGAAGCGGGTGAAGAGCACGCGCTGCCCGAACAGCGGCACCAGCTGCGCGATGCGTCCCGCTGCCTCGGCGAGGCTAGGGGTGAACCAGGGGCTTTCGGGGTGGGAGAAGGCGGGTTGCAGGTCCACCACCATCAGCCAGTCGCGGTTCTCGTCCATCAGGCATTCTCCCGCAAGGAACGCGCCAGGAAGGCCTGCACGCGCGGGTCGCGCGGCCGCGCCAGCACCTGCGCCGGCGGGCCGGATTCAGCGATCACGCCATCCACCATCACCGCCACCACATCGGCCACCTCGCGCGCGAATTGCACTTCATGCGTCACGATGATCATGGTCATGCCGCTGGCGGCGAGGTCTTTTATGACATCCAGCACCTCGCCCACCAGATGCGGGTCGAGGGCCGAGGTGGGTTCGTCAAACAGCATCAGCTTCGGCTGCATGGCCAATGCGCGGGCGATGGCGATGCGCTGCTGCTGCCCGCCGGAAAGCTGGCGGGGGAAGGCTGCTTCCTTTTCCGCCAGCCCGACGCGCGCCAGCAATTCCCGCGCGCGGGCCACCGCCGCCGCGCGGCTCTCGCCCCGCACGCGGATTGGCGCGTCGATGATATTCTCCAGCACCGACATATGCGGAAAGAGGTTGAAGTTCTGGAAGACCATGCCGATCTCGGCGCGCTGTCGGCTCAGCGCCGTCTCGCGCATGCGGTAGAAGGCGCCACCGCGCTGCTCCACGCCGATCGGCACACCATCGACGGAGACGATGCCGCGGTCGCAGGCTTCCAGCGCATTGATGCAGCGGAGCAGCGTGCTCTTGCCGGCGCCGGAAGGGCCGAGCAGGCAGACCACCTGCCCGCGCGCCGCCTGGAGGTTCACGCCCTTCAGCACGGTGTTGCGTCCGCGCTGCTTCCAGACATCGGTGATGCGCACCAGCGGCTCGGCGGCGAGGGCCATGTCCATGCTCACGGCCGCCCGCTCAGCCCATCGGCCCGGCATCGGCGGCGCCACGGCCGTAATGCCGCTCGATGAGGTGCTGGAGGACGGACAGGATGCTGACCATGATCAGGTACCACAGCGCCGCCACGATCAGCAGCGGGATGGTCTCGAAGGTGCGGGAATAGATGGTCTCCACCGAATGCATTAGTTCGCCCAACGCCACCACGCTGGCGATGGAGGTGTATTTCAGCATGCCGATCACCTGGTTGCCGGTGGGCGGCACGATGGCGCGCATGGCCTGCGGCAGCACCACGACGCGGAAGGTCTGCCAGGGCCGGTGCCCCAGCGCCTTGGAGGCCTCGCTCTGCCCCGGGTCCACCGAGAGCAGGCCGGCACGCACGATCTCGGCCATGTAGGCGGCCTCGTTCAGCCCCAGGCCCAGCATGGCGGCGGTGAAGGAGGAAATGGCGAGGGTGGAGGAAATCTCGAAGAACTTCGGGCCGCCGAAGGGAATGCCCAGCGAGATCTCGGGGAAGAGGGAAGCGAGGTTGTACCAGAAGACCAGTTGCACCAGCACCGGCGTGCCGCGGAAGAACCAGACAAAGGCATGGGCGCAGAAGCCCAGCACCGGGTCGCCCGAGAGGCGCATCAGCGCGACGCCGATGCCGATGACCGTGCCCATCACCATCACCAGCGCCGTCAGTTGCAGCGTCATCAGCACGCCCTGCAGCACATCGGCGCTGAACATGTAGCGGCCGACGATCTCCCACTGGAAGCCGGGATTGTGCAGCACCTGGTCGATGATCCAGGCCGCCGCCAGCAGGATCAGCGCGATGCCGAACCAGCGCCCGCGCCGGGGCGCCGGCAGGATGCGCGGCGGCGGGGCGGCCGCAGCCGCGGGCATGTGCAGGCTGGTCGTCATCACCCGGTCCTTCGCCTCAGAGCGGCCCGGGGTTGCGGATCTGCTCCACTGTCAGCGCGCCATCGGGCACGCCGAACTCGGCCAGCAGCGCGGCATAGCTGCCATCGGCCACGGCGCTTTCCAGCGCCAGGCGCAGCGCCGTCTCCAGCGCCGCGTTGTTCTTGGCCACGACGATGCCGGAGGTGGTGACCATGTCCGGCAGGGTGCCGCCGGTCATCTGCAGCTTCGGGTTACCCCTGGCGATGTAGATGCCCACGGCGCGGGCCGTCAGGAAGCCATCGCCCCGGCCGTTGGAGAGCGCGAGATAGGTCGCGGCGCTGTCGGGGAAAAAGAGAAAGGCGATCTTCTGCCGGCCCGCCTGCACACAATCGGCGGAAAGCCGCTCGGCCAGCGAGATCTGCGCGCTGCCCTGGGTCAGCACCAGGGTGCGGCCGCAGAGGTTGTTGATATCCACCCCCGTCACGCCCTGCCGCACCAGCAGGCCATAGCCGGAATTGAAATAGGGCAGCAGGTTCACCACCCGCAGCCGCTCCGGCGTCCGGCCGATCTGGTTGAGGCCGATGTCGTAGCGGCCGTTGACCACGCCGGGGATGATGGCGGGGAACTTGATGTCCTCGAATTCCGCCCTCAGCCCCAGCTTCTCCGCCAGCAGCTTCGCCAGCCGGATATCGATGCCATCGGCGCCGCCGCCTTCCGCCTGGTAGGCGAAGGGCGGCCATTGCAGGGAGGTCGCGACCTTCAGCACGCCGGCGGCGCGGGTGGCCTCCGGCAGCGCGGCGCGGGCTTCCTCGGCCACCGTTGCGGCCCGGGCCGCGAGGGGCTGCGCCAGCAGCGCGCAAAGGCCGAGCAGCGCGGCGGCCAGGCGCATGCCGAATGTCCTGCGGAGCGAAGCTGTCATGACCGTGTCCTGATCCTGTTGCGCGGCGGCGCCATGCTGCGGCGCTGTATCGCAGATTTTTACCCGGGTATCGATCCTGGCTCCCATGACTCCTGGGCGCGGCAGGCGTCAACGGCCCGGGGCGCATCCCGTGGCGGGGGCGGCCGTTACCACCATACCGGTTCCCAGGAGGCAGCATGGAAGTCGCGGATGTGATGAGCGCGGAGGTGGAGTTCATCTCCCCCGAGGCCACGGTGCAGCAGGCGGCCGAGATGATGGGGGAGCTGGATGTCGGTGCCCTGCCGGTGGGCGGGCCGGAGGGGGTGCAGGGCGTGGTGACGGACCGCGACCTGCTCTACCGCGTCGTCGCCGAGGGCCGCGACCCCACCACCATGCGGGTGCGGGAGGTGATGAGCGCCCCCGCCCTCTTCTGCCGCGCCGGCGACGATATCCGCGTGGCCATGGACCTGATGGCGGCGCAGAATGTGCGGCGGCTGGCGGTGCAGGATGCCGCCGGGCATGTCGCCGGCTGGGTGACCCTGGCCGATATCTCCCGCCACCTGCTGGTGGACAGCGACCTGGTGCAGAACGCCCTGCGCGCCGTCACCGAGCAGCCGGCCTGAGCCGCCGCCGCCCGCTGCGCCGCTGCAGGTCCGAGGTCACGTCGGCCGGCAGGGCGAAGCTGGCGGCCAGGTAGTCCTGCCAGGCGCGGCCCACCGGGTCCTGGCCCGCCACCAGCAGCGCCAGGGTATAGGCATGGGCGCCGAGCGCCGCCTGCCGCAGCTCCGCCAGCAGGGCGGGCAGGGACATGGGGCTGTTCCAGGCTCCCTCCAGCGCCGCGCGCTCGGCCTCGCCGCCACCGATGCTGGGCAGCAGGGGCGGCAGGGCTTCCGGCCCGGTGCCGGTCATGCTGGCGGTGGCCACCATGGCGCGCAGCAGCAGCCAGCGCTGCGCCGGCTCCAGGCTTTGCAGGTTCAGCGCCAGGGGAAACAGGGTCTGGTGGCGGTTCTGCAGCCAGGCATGCAGCAGCTTGGTTGCCACCTGTTCCTGCAACAGGCGCTGCGGCGACGGCATCGGGGGGCGGCGCGGCGCCTCCGGCGCCGGTTCCGGCACCGTCACTTCCGGCGGCAGGCCCAGCGCCTGCCGCTCCAGCAACTGGCTTTCGCCGTCGCGCTCCTGCTCCCGGCCGAAGAGGCGCAGGATGCGCCACGGCATGGCGGTCATGGTGGCGGCTTCCCTTTTCATCCGACGCCGGGAAAACGGCGGGGCGGCGGCGGCGGTTGCCGGCGGGGGCGCGGCAACTCCGGGCGGTGCCGCCGGGTTCCGCCCTTTGTCTCGCCTTGAGGATGAACCATCATGCCCAGCCTGCCACCGCCCCGCATCGCACCCCCGGCACCATGGCGCGGGGCGGGCCGGTGACGCTGGACCAGGCATTGGCCTTCGGCATCCTTGGCGTCACCGTGGGCCTCTTCCTCTGGGGCCGCATCTCCTACGACCTGGTGGCCATGCTGGCGCTGCTGGCGGGCGTCGTGGTGGGCATCATCCCGACGGACCGCGCCTTCTCCGGCTTCGCGGACGACGTGGTGGTGATCGTGGCCTCGGCCCTGCTGGTCAGCGCCGCCGTGGCACGCTCCGGCGCGGTGGAGCGGCTGATGCGCCCGGCGCTGCCCTATCTCAAGACCACCGCCACCCAGGTGCCGGTGCTGGCCGGCGCCGTGCTGGTGGCCTCCATCTTCACCAAGAATATCGGCGCGCTGGCCATCTTCATGCCGGTGGCCTTCCAGCTCACGCGGCGCACCGGCACCTCGGCCTCCGCCCTGCTGATGCCCATGGCCTTCGCCTCGCTGATCGGCGGGCTGATCACCATGACCGGCACCTCGCCCAACATCATCGTGGCGCGGGTGCGGGCGGAGGCCACCGGCGAGCCCTTCGGCATGTTCGACTTCACGCCCGTGGGCCTCGGCATCGCGCTGGCGGGCATCGTCTTCCTGGCCTTCGGCTGGCGGCTGCTGCCGCGGGACCGGCGCGCGCCCAGCGATGCCGGCCCCGCCATCGAGGACTATACCATCGAGGCCCAGGTGCCCGAGGGCGCGGCCATCGCCGGCAGCGATGTGGCGGCGCTGGAGGCCATGACGGAAGGCCGCGTCACCGTCGCCGGCATCATCCGCGAGCGCTTCCGCCGCTTCGTGCCCACCCCCGGCTGGCTCATCCGCGCCGGGGATGTGCTGCTGCTGGAGGGCGACCCGGAGGAGCTGGAGCGCATCGTCGCCCGCGCCGGGCTGCGCCTGGCGGGGGAGGAGGGGGCGGAGGAAGCCAATGTGGTGGAGGGCGTGGTTACCGCCGAATCGCCGCTGGCGGGCTCCACCGCCACCCGCTCCCGCCTGCAGCAGCGCTTCGGCCTGGGCCTGCTGGCGGTCAGCCGCCGCGGCCAGCGCATCACCCAGCGCCTGGGCACGCTGCGGCTGCGGGCGGGGGATGTGCTGATCCTGCGCGGCAGCGCCGCCGCCATCTCGGATGCGCTGGGCGAATTGCGCGTGCTGCCGCTGACGGAGCGCGCCATCACGCTGGGCCGCAGCCGGCGCTCCTGGCTGCCGCTGCTGGTGCTGCTGGCGGCCATGGGGCTGGTGGCGCTGCATGTGGTGCCGGTCTCCATCGCCTTCTTCGGCGCCGCCGTGGTGCTGCTGCTGCTGCGGACGCTGAGCAAGCACGAGGCCTATGATGCCGTGGAATGGCCGGTGCTGGTGCTGCTGGGCGCGCTGATCCCGGTCAGCGAGGCGGTGCAGACCACCGGCGGCACCGACCTGATCGCGGCCTGGCTGGAAGGCATGGTGCGCCACCTGCCGCCGCTTGGCGCGCTGGGGCTGATGATGGCCATCGCCATGGCGGTGACGCCCTTCCTCAACAACGCGGCGACGGTGCTGATGATGGGCCCCATCGCCGCCAGCCTGGCGCAGCGGCTGGGGTTGAGCCCGGATGCCTTCCTGATGGCGGTGGCGGTGGGCGCGGCCTGCGACTTCCTGACCCCCATTGGCCACCAGTGCAACACGCTGGTGATGGGGCCGGGCGGCTACCGCTTCGGCGACTATGCCCGGCTGGGGGCGCCGCTGACAGCCATCGTGCTGCTGGTGGGCGTGCCGCTGATCGCCCTGGTCTGGCCGCTGGCGGGCCGCTGAGGCCCGCCCCCCTCAGCCCTGCTCCTGCCGCGCCGCGAGCGCCGCGTCGATCTGCCCCAGCAGGCGGGAGAAATCGACCGGCTTCGGGTGGTAGTCGTCGCAGCCGGCCTCGATCACCTTGCTGCGGTCGCCGGACATGGCATGCGCCGTCAGCGCGATGATGGGGATGCGCGCGGTATCGCCCTGCCCTCGCAAGGTGCGGGCGACGGTCCAGCCATCCATCACCGGCAGGTTCATGTCGAGCAGGATGACATCCGGCCGCTCCCCGCGCGCCACATCCACGCCCTGCTGCCCGTCATGCGCCAGCACCACCTCGAAGCCACGCCGCCGCAACCGGCGGGACAGGAAGTCCCAGAGTTCCTCGTGGTCCTCGACCAGCAGGATCTTGGTCATGCGCTAGTGTCCTTCCTTGACGGTCGCGGAAACGGGGGCGGTGGGGCGCGGTGCCGCGCCGGCGATGCGGCGCAGCTCGGCCACCAGCTCATCGGGGATGCCGTCCTCGGCGGGCATCACGCCATGTACCTTGCTGCGCAACTGGCGCATCTCGGCCTCCTCCACCTCGCCATCGGTGAGGGCGACGATGGGCAGCGCGCTCCATTCCGCGCGCGCCCGCAATTCGTGGATCAGCGCGAAGCCCTCGCCGCCATCGGCGCCATGCACCTCCACCAGCAACAGGGCGGGGCGGGGCTCGGTGGCCATGCGGGCCAGGGCGGCGCGGTTGTCGGCGGCTTCCTCCACCGCCCAGCCCTCGCGCTCCAGCAACTGGCGTAGCTCGGCGCGCTGCGCTTCGTCATGCTCCACCAGCAGCGCCGTGCCGGGGGCGGGCTGGGCACGGTAGCGGTCCAGCACTCGCTTCAGCCGGCTCCATTCCACCGGCTTGTTCAGGTAATCGGCGGCGCCGAGGGAGAAGGCGAGGCCGCGCTCCTGCACCACCGTCACCATCACCACCGGCGTATCGGCCAGCTCCGGCTCCGCCTTCAGGGCGGAGAGCACGCCCCAGCCATCCAGGCGCGGCATCATCACATCCAACAGGATGGCATCGGGCCGCAGCTCGCGCGCCAGCCGCAAGCCGGTCTGCCCATCGGGTGCTGCGCGGACCACGAAGCCCTCCCGCGTCAGGAAGCGCATCAGCAGCTCCCGCGTGGCGGCATCGTCGTCGATCACCAGCACCAGCCCGTCGCGCCGCTCCTCCGGCGGCAGCGTGGCATCCACGGCGGCCTCGCCCACCTGCACGGCGAGGTCATCATGCTCCACGCGCTCCTGACGGATGTCGGCGGGCAGGCGGATGGTGAAGGCGGTGCCCTGGCCGGGCGTGCTTTCCACCTCCACCCGCCCGCCCAGCATGGAGACAAAGGCCTTGGTGATGGCCAGGCCCAGCCCGGTGCCGCCGAAGCGGCGGGTGGTGGTGCTGTCGGCCTGGCTGAAGCGCTGGAACAGCCGCTCCAACTGCTCCGGCGTCATGCCGATGCCGGTATCGGTGACGCGGAAGGCGATCCAGCCCTCCCGCCCCGGCTCGGGCCGGGCGGACAGGGTGACGCGCCCGCGCTCGGTGAACTTGGCGGCATTGCCCAGCAGGTTGAACAGGCATTGCCGCAGCTTCACCGGGTCGGAATGCATCTCCGGCAGATCGGGCGCGATCTCCAGCTCCAGCCGGTTGTCCTTCTTGGCCACCAGCGCCTCCACGGTGGAGGCGACCTCGCGCAGCAGCGACCCCGTATCGAAATCCTCTGGCTGCACCTCCATCTTTCCCGCCTCGATCTTCGACAGGTCCAGCACGTCGTTGATCAGGGAGAGCAGGTGGCGGGCATTGGAATTGATCTTGGCCAGATCCTCGCGGAAGCTCTCGGCGCCTTCCAGGTCCTCGGCCTCTTCCTCCAGCATCTCGGAATAGCCGATCACGGCGGAAAGCGGCGTGCGCAGCTCATGGCTCATGTTGGCGATGAACTGGCTCTTGGCCATGTTGGCATCCTCGGCGGCCGCCTTGGCGGCCGTCAGCGCCTCCTCCGCCGCGCGCATCTCGGTGATGTCGGTATTGGTGCCGAACCAGCCGATCAGCCGCCCTTCGGGGAATTCCTCATCCGGCGGCTCCCGCAGCGGCAGGGCGCGCGAGAGGAACCAGCGGTACTGCCCATCGGCGCCGCGCAGCGGGAAGGTGTCCTCCCAGGGCTCGCCGGCGGCGACGGCGGCGCGGAAGCGGGCCACCACGCCCTCCATGTATTCCGGGTGGTGCACTTTCTGCCAGCCGAAGCCCTTCATGTCCTCCGGCGTGCCGCCAGTGAATTCGTACCAGCGGCGGTTGTACCACTGCACCTCGCCATTCTCGTCCGTCATCCAGGCCTGCTGCGGCACGGAATCGACGATCATCCGCAGCCGTGCCTCGCTGCGCCGCAGCCGGGCTTCCAGGCGGTTGCGCGCCGTCACGTCGATGGCGGCAACGCCGATGCCCTCCACATGCCCGCCCAGGGGAAAGAAGCCCATCTGCAACTGCCGCGACGGGCGGCCGGGCGCGGCGGGCACCGACACTTCCACATTGCTCTCCGCGCGGCCGCTGCGCAGCACCTCGGCCATGCGGGGCTCGATCTGCCGCCGTACCTCCTCTGGCAGCGTGTCGCCCACGGCGCCCAGCACCCGCTCCCCCAGGTCCACCAGCGCCTTGTTGGCATGGTCCAGCCGCAGCCGGCGGTCGAGGAAGCCGAGGCCCACCGGGGCATGTTCCATCACCCCGTCCAGCAGCGCCGAGGCCCGCCGCTCCGCCCGCCGCCAAGCCAGGGCATAGAGGGCCAGCGAAAGCCCGGAGAGCAGCAGCGCCACCAGCCCCAGCCCCGCCAGCCAGCCGGCACGGCGCGCCCCGGCGGCGGCGCGTTCAAGCTGCGCCGCCCGGGTCTGCGCCTGCACCGCTTCCACCTCGGCCCGGAAGGCGTCCATGGCCGCCTTGCCTTCCCGCGTCTCGATCTCGCGGATGGCGGCTTCCATGCCCGCGGTGCGGCGGGTGGCGATGGAACGCTCGGCCCAGCCGATCCTGGCCATGGCCAGTTCCCGGAGCCGCCCGGCCGGCAACCCATCGCCTTCCAGCCGGGGCAGCAATTCGTCGATGCTGGCGCGGCCACGCCGGTAAGGCTCCAGGAAGCTGTCGTCGCCCACCAGCACGAAGCCGCGCTGCGCGGCCTCGATATCCTTCATGGCGGAGAGCAGCGCCTCCGCCGCCAGCACATGGGCATTGGCGACATTGGCGGCGGCCTGGCCCTGTCGGGAGGCCATCCAGCTTGCGGTGCCGCTGCCCAGCGCGAGAAGGCCCAGCAGCACGGCGGCAGCCAGCACAGGCCGGGATCGGCGGGGAAGAACACGCTGCCCCAGGCGGTTGAACAAGGAACCTGCGGGCATGGAGGAAGGAGGCAAGGCGGGATTCCGGCGCTGACCCCGTTTAACGCCGCGGGGCCGCCGCGGGTTGGCGAGAGGCTGGCGGAGAGAAGGCTGGGGAATGAATTCCCCAGACCCCTTCTTTTTTCTTCGAGTTGGTTCTCCGGCGGCTGACGGGGGCGCGCGCCAACTTAAAAAAGAAGATGGGGGACCAGGGGAATTCCTTCCCCCGGCCTTTCTTCTCACTCCGCCAGTTCGCGCATCACCTTGATCAGGTCCGACTTGCCTTCGAAGCCGATGCCCGGCAGCTCCGGCATGGTGATATGCCCGTCTTCCACGCGCACGCCGTCCGGGAAGCCGCCATAGGGCTGGAAGAGGTCCGGGTAGCTTTCATTGCCGCCGAGGCCGAGCCCCGCCGCGATGTTCAGCGACATCTGGTGCCCACCATGAGGGATGCAGCGCGCGGGCGACCAGCCGCATTGTTGCAGCACCTCCAGCGTCCGCAGGTATTCCACCAGGCCATAGGAGAGGGCGCAGTCGAATTGCAGCCAGTCCCGGTCCGGCCGCATGCCACTGTAGCGCAGCAGGTTGCGCGCGTCCTGGTGGGAGAAGAGGTTCTCGCCCGTGGCCATCGGGTTTGGGTAGAATTCGGCCAGCGCGGCCTGGAGCGCGTAATCCAGCGGGTCGCCGGCTTCCTCGTACCAGAAGAGCGGGTAGTCCCGCAGCATCTTGGCATAGGCGATGGCGGTCTCCAGGTCGAAGCGCCCATTGGCATCGACGGCCAGTTGCGCCTGGCCGCCGATCTCGGCCAGCACCGCCTCGATCCGCGCGCGGTCCTCGGCGACAGAAGCGCCGCCGATCTTCATCTTCACGACGTTGTAGCCGCGGTCGAGATAGCCGCGCATCTCGGCCCGCAGCGCGCTGTTGTCCTTGCCGGGATAATAGTAGCCGCCGGCGGCATAGACGAAGACGCGCGGGTCGGCCTCGCGGCCATGGCGTTCGGCCAGCAGGCGGAAGAGCGGCTTGCCCTCGATCTTCGCCACGGCGTCCCAGACCGCCATGTCCAGCGTGCCCACGGCCACCGAGCGTTCGCCATGCCCGCCCGGCTTCTCGTTGCGCATCATCGATGCCCAGACCTTGCCGGGGTCGAGGTTGTCGCGCGCATCGTCGCGCAGGCTCTCGGGGGCGGCTTCCAGGATGCGGTCGCGGAAGCGCTCGCGGATCAGGCCGCCCTGGCCGTAGCGGCCGTTGGAATTGAAGCCGTAGCCCACCACGCGGCGGCCATCCCGCACCACATCCGTCACCACCGCGACAAGGCTCGTGGTCATCTTGGTGAAGTCGATATAGGCATTGCGGATCGGCGAGGCGATCGGCTGGGTGATCTCGCGAACATCGACAATCCGCATGGGCTTCCTCTTCGCTGCCGCCGGGCGCTGTCGCGCGGCTGAGGCCCCGGATAGGATCGGCGTGGCGCGCTGCCCAATGCCAATATCGAGGTTCATCATGCAGATCCGGCATCGGCCATGGAGCTGAACTGGCTGGAGGATTTCCTGGCCCTGGCCGAGCACCGCAACTTCTCCCGCGCGGCGGCGGCGCGGAACGTGACGCAGCCCGCCTTCAGCCGCCGCATCCAGGCGCTGGAGGCCTGGGTGGGTACGCCGCTGGTGCTGCGCTCGCCGCAGGGTGTCGCTCTGAACGCGGCGGGCGAATACCTGCGGGAACAGGCCGGGGCGCTGGTGCGCAACCTGCAGCAGATGCGGCGCGGCGCCCTGGCGGCGGCGGGGCGGGAAGGGGCGGCGCTGACCATCGCCGCCACCCATGCGCTCTCCTTCACCTTCTTTCCCGGCTGGGTGCGCGCCCATGCGCCGCTGGAGACGCTGGGCACGCTGAACCTCGTCTCCGACAGCATGACGGCCTGCGAGCGCATCCTGCTGGCGGGGGATGCCGACTTCCTGCTGTGCCACCACCACCCGGCAGCGCCGGCCCGCTTCGCGCCGGAGGCTTTCGACAGTGTTGTGGTGGGGCATGACCGGCTGCTGCCGCTTTCGGCACCCGATGCCGGCGGTGCGCCGCGCTGGCGCCTCCCGGCGGGGCCGGCACGGCTGCTGGCCTATAGCGCGCCGTCCGGCCTCGGGCGCATCCTGGAGGCGACGCAGCGTCCGGGGCTGGAGGCCGTCTTCACCTCACCCCTGGCGGCGGCGCTGCTGACCATGGCGCGGCAGGGCCAGGGCATCGCCTGGCTGCCGGCCAGCCTGGCGGCGGAAGACCTCGCCGCCGGCCGGCTGCTGGAGGCGGGGGAGGCCGGCCATGCCGTGCCGGTGGAGATCCGCCTCTTCCGCCCGCGCCGGCGCCAGTCCCCGGTCGCCGAGGCCTTCTGGCGCGCCGCGAGGCGCTGAGGGCGCGCCTCAGCGCCTGCCGCGCAGGATATCGTTCATGACGCTGCCGAGGTCGCCGCTGCCGCCCTGCGGCTCGGCGCCATGCTGCGGCAGGGTGCCCTGCGGCGTCATGCGGTCCACGAACTGGGGCAGCACCTGGCGCAGCTCCTCCAGCAGGCTGGCGCGGTCGGTGCCGGCCTGTTGCGCCGCCTCGTCCAGCTCGCGCGGGTCGAACTGCTGCTCCAGATCCTGGGTGGAAACCGGCTGGTTCTCGTGGGGGGAAATCCAGGAATCCACCTGCTGGCTCAGCCCGCGGCCGCGCATGCCACCCAGCATGCCCGCCAGCCCGCCGAGCAAGCCGCCCAGGCCACCGCCGCCGCCGCCCAGCAGGCCACCCAGCCCACCGCCGGCGGG
>NZ_JACTUZ010000079.1 GCF_014490445.1 Pseudoroseomonas ludipueritiae
CCGCCGTCGCCCTGGGCGCCGCGGCGCGGGAGGCGCTGCGCCTGGCCGACATCCTGGAGGAACTGCTGGGCGCGGCGCGGGACACGCTGGGCGCCCGCCGCCCGCCCACCGGCAGCAAGGCATTGGACGAGGCGCTGGGCCGGCTGGCCCAGGCCATCCGCGCCTGGCTGGCGGCGCTGGATACCGAGGCGCTTTCCGACTCCGACCACCGCCGGATGCGGGAGATCGTCACCTTCGTCACGCAGATCGACCAGGCCGGCAGCGTGGCCCGGCGCATCCTGCTGCCGCATGCCGCCGCCCTCTGGAAGGATGGCCAGCCGGTGGGGGAGGCGGGGGTGGATGAGCTGCGGGCGCTGCTGGACCGCCTGACCGGCAATCTCCGCGCCGCCGCCTCCCTCTTCATGACGGAGGACCCCCGCGCCGCCCGGCTGCTGGCGGAGGAGAAGGCCGCCTTCCGGCAGTTGGAGGAAGCGGCGACTCGCACGCATCTGGAGCGGCTGCGCGGCGGCGCGGCGGAGGCGGTGGGGGCCAGCGCCCTGCACCTCGACCTTCTGCGCGATATCAAGCAGATCAACAGCCATCTGGTGGCCGCCGCCGCTTATCCGGTCCTGGAACGGGTGGGTGCGCTGCTGCCCAGCCGGGTGGTGGAAGCGGACCGCGCGTAAATTTTTTCGGGGGTGTGACATGGCCTTCGCAAGGCTGTGGAGAACCCGCAAAAATCGGCCTTTAGCCGGCGTTTCTGAACTGTGGAGGAAAGGACCGGACCCCCAACCACTAGGGTTTTGCATGCATCCCATCCCTAAATCTGGTGTTGATGGGCGCGAGGCCAGGGTGCAAACCTGCGGCCGATCAAAGCCTAGCCACAGGGATTTTCTGCCGTGTTCGATGCCATCCAGCTCGAAGGCCATAGCCAGGTTCGCCTGGACCGTACACGCGATGCGCTGCTGACCGATTTCGGCAAGGCCACCCTGGACGATCGCTATCTGATGCCGGGTGAGTCCTATCAGGATCTTTTCGCCCGTGTCGCCAGCGCCTATGGCGACGACACGGCGCATGCCCAGCGCATCTACGACTATATCAGCAAGCTCTGGTTCATGCCGGCCACCCCGGTGCTGTCCAACGGCGGCACCACGCGCGGCCTGCCCATCTCCTGCTTCCTGAACGAGGCCAATGACAGCCTGGACGGCATCGTCGGCCTCTGGAACGAGAATGTCTGGCTGGCCTCCAAGGGCGGCGGCATCGGCTCCTATTGGGGCAACCTGCGCTCCATCGGCGAGAAGGTCGGCCAGAATGGCAAGACCTCCGGCATCATTCCCTTCATCCGGGTCATGGACAGCCTGACGCTGGCGATCAGCCAGGGCTCGCTGCGCCGTGGTTCCGCCGCCGTCTACCTGCCGGTCTCGCATCCCGAGATCGAGGAATTCGTCGACCTGCGCCGCCCCACCGGCGGCGACCCCAACCGCAAGGCGCTGAACCTGCACCACGGCGTGCTGATCCCCGATGCCTTCATGCGCGCCGTCGAGGCCGATGAGGAATGGGCGCTGACCTCGCCCAAGGATGGCGCCATCGTGCGCAAGATCTCGGCCCGCGCGCTGTGGATCCGCATCCTGATGGCGCGGATCGAGCAGGGCGAGCCGTACATCATCTATTCCGACCACGCCAACAACGCGCGGCCGGAGCACCACAAGCTGGCCGGGCTGGAGATCAAGACCTCCAACCTCTGCGCCGAGATCATGCTGCCCACCGGGCGCGACCAGCATGACCAGGAGCGGACGGCGGTCTGCTGCCTGTCCTCCCTCAACCTCGAGACCTGGTTCGAGTGGAAGGACGACCCCAACTTCATCCCCGATGTGATGCGGTTCCTGGACAACGTGATCCAGAACTTCATCGACACCGCGCCGGACAGCATGGCGCGCGCCAAGTACAGCGCCA
Organism: Pseudoroseomonas ludipueritiae; assembly: GCF_014490445.1. Taxonomy (GTDB): domain Bacteria; phylum Pseudomonadota; class Alphaproteobacteria; order Acetobacterales; family Acetobacteraceae; genus Pseudoroseomonas; species Pseudoroseomonas ludipueritiae. Next base: position 1,933 of record NZ_JACTUZ010000079.1, read on the forward strand.
TGCGGGAGCGTTCCGTCGGCCTCGGCGTGATGGGCTTCCATTCCTTCCTGCAGGCGCAGAACGTGCCCTTCGAGAGCGTGATCGCGAAGGTCTGGAACACCCGGATGTTCAAGCACATCCGCGCCCAGGCCGATATCGCGAGCCGCGTGCTGGCCGAGGAGCGCGGGCCCTGCCCGGATGCCGCCGAATACGGCTTCACCGAGCGTTTCTCGAACAAGATGGCGATCGCGCCCACGGCCTCGATCTCCATCATCTGCGGCGGCGCCTCCCCGGGCATCGAGCCGATCGCGGCCAATGTCTATAACCACAAGACGCTCTCCGGCTCCTTCATCGTGCGCAATCCGTCGCTGAAGAAGGTGCTGGCGCAGCATGGCCGCGACGACGAGGACACCTGGACCTCGATCACCGTCAACAAGGGCAGCGTGCAGCACCTGGACTTCCTGACGGAGCAGGAAAAGGCCGTCTTCAAGACCGCCTTCGAGCTGGACCAGCGCTGGGTGGTGGAACATGCGGCCGACCGCACGCCCTTCATCTGCCAGTCGCAGTCCGTGAACCTCTTCCTGCCGGCGGATGTGCATAAGCGCGACCTGCACCAGATCCACTACCAGGCCTGGAAGAAGGGCGTGAAGTCGCTCTACTACTGCCGCAGCCTCTCCATCCAGCGCGCCGATACCATCAGCGAGAAGGTGGCCGCGCAGCCGAAGCTCGGTATGGCGGAGGCCACCAGCCTGGAGGCGGTGCTGCCGCTGACGGTGCCGGCCCGCGCGCAGGCGGCGGTCAGCGAGAACAACACCAACTACGAGGAATGCCTCGCCTGCCAGTGACGCGGGCGCAGGAATAAGCGGACCCAGGGGCCGGCGGGGGATTCACCCCGGACGGCCCTTGGTTTTATGCTCACGTCCTTGCTGAGAACCGAGGACGTTCATGCGCGCGAAGATCCGCGAGACCGAGATTTACTTCGATGTGGAAGGCATGGGCCTGGTGCCGGATGGCCCGCGGATGCGGGAGCGCCCCGTCGCCTTCGTGCTGCATGGCGGCCCTGGCGGCGACCATAGCGGCTTCAAGCCCGGCTTTTCCCCGCTCGCGGAGCGGATGCAGCTTGTTTATATCGACCACCGCGGCCAGGGGCGCTCCGCCAAAGGAGACCCGGAGCGCTACAACCTCGATGAGAATGTCGAGGATCTGGAAGCCCTGCGGCAGTATCTCGGCCTCGGGCCCATTGTCTCCATCGGCACCAGCTATGGCGGTATGGTCGCCATGGCGCATGCGGCGCGTTATCCGGAGAGCGTCTCGCATCTCGTCTGCGTTGTCACGGCGGCGCATAGCGGCTTCATCCAGCGTGCGCAGCAGATCGTGGCCGAGCGTGGCACGCCAGAGCAGCAGCGGGTCTGCGACATGCTCTGGAATGGCGAGTTGGATACGCTGGAGAAGGTGCAGCACTATTACGACGTGATGGGGCCGCTCTATTCCACCACCTACGACCCCCAGCGCAGCAAGGATGGCCGCGCCCGCACCCTGCATGAGCCCGAGGCGCTGAACCGCGCCTTCCGCCCCGGCGGCTTCCTGCGCAGCTACGACCTGCGCCCGGAACTGCCGAAGATCACCGCCAAGACGCTGGTGCTGGGCGGCGCACATGACTGGATCTGCGCGCCGGAGTTCTCGCGCGAGATCCACGAGCTGATCCCGGGTTCCGACCTGCGGATCTTCGCCAAGAGCAGCCATTCCATCCGCGCCGATGAGCCTGAGGCGATGATGGACGCCATCAAGGGCTTCATCGTTTACTGAGACCAGGGCCGGAAGGCCCGCTGCCGCCTCTCAGGCGGGCGCGAAGCCGGGTTGAGGCCCGGCTTCGGCCGGGGCTCAGCGCTTGCGCACGAATTCCGCCCGCAGGACCAGGCCCTTGATGGTGTCGTGGCGGCAGTCGATCTCCTGGTCGTCATCCGTCAGGCGGATCGACCGGATCACCGTACCCTGCTTCAGGACCTGGTTCGCCCCTTTGACCTTCAGGTCCTTGATGAGGGTCACCGAATCCCCATCCGCCAGGAGGTTCCCGGCCGCGTCGCGGACCTCAGGCCGGGCGGCGGCCTGGGGCACGGCTAACTCGGCAGCCGGGCGCCATTCTCCGGTAGCGTCATCATACACATAGTCATCGCTGTCGTCGGCCATGCCTGCCTCGGTGCCAAAAGCCAAGCCTTCCCCTGAAGGGGAGGCAAGCTGCAAGGGGCAAAACGGCACCCATCGACCATTCGAATGGCTTGGGACTTGCCCAAGGCGCGAGAATTTATCGTGCCTATGATCGGGCTTGGACGGCATTCGCCTTATTCCAGACCTGCTTTGCCGTGAGGATTCGCCCCAAAATTCGCTGCCGGGGTTTTCATGGGTGGCAAGCATCAGCCAGTGTGTGTGCCCGGTCTCCGCTGCCGTTGGTCGGCCGCCACGGAATTGCGACGCCGGCAAAGGGATGGGTCCCGCCTGCGGCGCGACATGTCTCACCTGATGCGGATGCGCGGCCCTATGCCGTGCCGGCCTGCCTTCGGCGCCGTATAAAGGCCGAGCGGAATGGTGGCGTGTGCGGCTTATGCCTGTCATCGGCCGGCCTGCCGCCAGTGGTGGCGCAGTTCCACCCACCAGCCTGCCACCCAATCCGGCACCGGCGCCGGGTGCCGGCAGAAGGGCATCCTGACCTGCCTGTGGACGACTCGGCCAGCCGCTGTTGCCTGCGGGGGCGCATAGATGTAGTGGCTCCCGCTCGCCAAGCCCCTGACATGTTGTGGCTGAAAAGGTTGATCAGGCATCGCGGCCCGGCGCCGCTATGATCCGTCTTTCGCCCCGATGCGCCTCTACCGGAGACTGTGATGTCCGAGACCCAGGACGCCCCCCAGAAGTTCGACCTGATGACGGCCAACCCCGTCTACAAGCCGTTCCGCTACCCCTGGGCCTATGATGCCTGGATGACGCAGCAGCGCGTCCACTGGCTGCCGGAAGAAGTTCCGATGGCCGATGACGTGAAGGACTGGCAGCGCACCCTGACGGATGGCGAGCGCAACCTCGTCACCCAGATCTTCCGCTTCTTCACGCAGGCGGATGTCGAGGTGAACGGCGCCTACATGAAGCACTACAGCCAGGTCTTCAAGCCGACCGAAGTGCTGATGATGCTCTCGGCCTTCTCCAACATCGAGACCATCCATATTGCGGCCTATTCGCACCTGCTCGACACCATCGGCATGCCGGAGGTGGAGTACCAGGCCTTCCTGAAGTATCAGGAAATGAAGGACAAGTACGACTACATGCAGTCCTTCAACGTGAACAACAAGAAGGAGATCGCCAAGACCCTGGCGGCCTTCGGCGCGTTCACGGAAGGCCTGCAGCTCTTCGCCTCCTTCGCAATCCTGCTGAACTTCCCGCGCTTCAACAAGATGAAGGGCATGGGGCAGATCGTGACCTGGAGCGTGCGTGACGAGACGTTGCACTGCCTCTCGGTTATCCGCCTCTTCCGCACCTTCATCCAGGAGAATCCGGAGATCTGGACGGAGGAGTTCCGCCAGGAACTCTACGACATCTGCTCCACCATCGTGCACCACGAGGACGCCTTCATCGACCTCGCCTTCGAGATGGGCAGCGTGCAGGGCCTGACGGCGGATGAGGTGAAGGAATACATCCGCTTCATCGCCGACCGCCGGCTGCAGCAGCTCGGCCTCGACCCGCTCTACAACACCGACAAGAACCCGCTGCCCTGGCTGGACGAGATCCTGAACGCCGTGGAGCACATGAACTTCTTCGAAGGCCGCGCCACGGAATATTCCAAGGCCAGCACCTCCGGCACCTGGGAGGAAGCCTTCGCGGACGGCGTGTTCAACGACAAGCAGCCGGAAGGCACGCTGCTGCCGTAACAGCCCTGGCGCCGGGGGCTTCCACCCCCGGCCACAGGTTCAGGCGCCGGGCTTCCTGCGAGGCGCGCGGGCCTTGGCGGTGGCGGCCGGCGCCGGGGCCGCCGGGGCTTCGGCCTTCTTCTTCGGTGCGGCGCGCGGCTTCTTCGCCGGCGCTTCCGGCCGTTCCTCCAGTGTCGCGGACTGGGCGGGGAAGGGCTCGTCCTCCGGCGCCGCCGGCAGGGCACGCACGCCGGTATCGGGGGCGGTGATGCTGGGCGGATCGCTGGCGGGGAAGGTGTCCTTCAGCTGGTCGTCCAGGCTGCCGGACATGCCGGTGCCCTCGATCTCCTGGCGCGCGCGGTGCCAGTGGTCCTCATGCACGCCTTCCTGCCGGCCCTCGGCTTCCCAGAGGGCATAGGCACGTTCCCGGATGCGTTGCTCTCGTGCCTCTCGGTCATCGCTCATCAGTTCATTCTCCACGGACTGGCCTGCGGGAAACTCGCCACGGGGCAGGACGTATCACCGGCCCGCCCGGTTTTTTTCGCGCGGCCTGCAACCCTGCGGCCATGCCGGCACCGGCGCGCAGGCTGCCATGGCGGGCGCCGCAAAGCAGCCCCCCTGGCGGGCACAGAAGCGCGATGTGGCGCGGCTTATTTCGCCGTGGTTACCGTGGGGCGGAACATCTCGAACATCTCGCCGATAGCGGAATAATAGCCGCGATAGCCGCAGCGGCTGATCGGCTGCGCCGCCAGGGTGTCGAAGATGCCGTCCTTCAGATAGGCCGGGTCGATATGCACGCCGATCACCTGGCCCAGCACCAGATAGCTGTTCAGCACCTTGCCCTCGGCATCGTTGAGGCGGGTGACCTGCAGCACCTTGCATTCCAGCGCGGCGGGCGTCGCCGCCACGCGGGGCGGGGCCACCAGGGTGCTGGGGGCGGCCCGCAGCCCGGCGAAGGCCATCTCGTCCTCCCCGTAGTGGAGGGGCGCGCTGGTCTGGTTCATCGCCTCGGCCAGCGGGCGGGTGGCGAGGTTGTAGACGAATTCCCCCGTCGCCTCGACATTGCGGATGCTGTCCTTGTAGCCCTCGCTGGCGAAGCCGACGATGGGCGGGTTGCCGTTGAAGGCGCCGAAGAAGCTGTAGGGCGCCAGGTTGACCCGGCCTTCGGTATCCACCGTGCTGATCCAGCCGATGGGGCGTGGCGCCACAATGGCCTTGAAGGGGTCGTGCGGCAGGCCATGGCCCTGCCGGGGGTCGTAGAAATAGGTGCTCATCGGTGGTCGCCCGTCCCCATTGGTGGTTTCCCGTTTCATGGCCTGCCTTCCGGCGCCGAGTCCAGGCAAAGCCCGGAGGGGCCTGCCGCGCCGGCATGGCGCTGTGGCATAATGGCCCGCGATGTCTCCCCGGCCCTGGCCGGAACCCTGTCCGCGCCGGCAATGCCGGTGGCCTGACCTCTGTTCGGAGTGGCTTCCTATGCGAGTGACACGGCGCCTGCTTCTCGGTGCTTCCGGTGCCTTGGCGATGCCGGGCCTGCTGCGGGCGCAGGGCACGGGCCCGATCCGCATCGGCGAGATCAACAGCTACACCACCATGCCGGCCTTCACGCTGCCCTACCGCAATGCCATGCAACTGGCGGTGGAGACCCTCAATGCCCAGGGCGGCGTGCTCGGCCGGCAGCTGGAGCTGGTCACGCGCGACGATGCCGGCAAGCCGCAGGATGCCGTGCGCCTGGCCGGGGAACTGGTGAACGACCAGAAGGTGGATGTGCTGGCCGGCGCCTATTTCTCCAATGTCGGCCTGGCGCTGAGCGAGTATGCCGCGCAGAACCGCCGCCTTTATGTCGGGGGCGAGCCCCTGACGGACGCCATGGTCTGGGAACGCGGCAACCGCTACACCTTCCGCCTGCGCCCCAGCACCTATATGCAGGCCGCCATCCTGGCCGAGGAAGCCGCGAAGCTGCCGGCCAAGCGCTGGGTCACCGTTTCTCCCAACTACGAGTTCGGCCAGTCCGGCGTGAAGTGGTTCAAGCAGTTGCTGAGCGCCCGGCGGCCGGATGTGCAGTTCGTGGGCGAGCAATGGCCCGCCCTGGGCCGCGTCGATGCCGGCGCCACCGTGCAGGCGCTGGAGCAGATGAAGCCGGATGCCATCTTCAACGTGCTCTTCGGCCCGGACCTGACCAATTTCGTGCGCCAGGGCAATACGCGCGGGCTCTTCGAGGGCCGCGCCGTGGTCTCCCTGCTGACTGGCGAGCCGGAATACCTCGACCCGTTGGGCGACGAGGCGCCGGAAGGTTGGATCGTCACCGGCTATCCCGGCGAGCAGATCGACACGCCCGCGCACAAGGCTTTCGTCAGTGCCTATCGCGGCAGGTTCAACGCCAAGCCGATGTGCGGCTCCCTGGTCGGCTATGCGCTGATCCAGTCCATCGCCGCCGGCATCGCCCGTGCGGAATCCACCAGCATGGAGCGGATGGTGGAAGGCTTCCGGGGCGCCAGCTTCGAGAGCCCCGTCGGCCCCGTCACCTATCGCGAGATCGACCAGCAGGGCACGCTCGGCGTCTTTGTCGGCAGGACGGCGCTGAAGAACGATGCCGGCGTCATGGCCGACTGGCGCTACATCGATGGCCGCGACCTGCTGCCGGGCGACGACTTCGTGCGCAAGCTGCGCCCTGCCTGAGCGATGCTGGATCTCGTCATCCCGCAACTGCTGACGGGGCTCGCGGGGGCCTCGTCGCTGTTCCTGGTCGCCTCGGGGCTGACCATCATCTTCGGCGTCACGCGGATCGTGAGCTTCTCGCATGGCAGCCTGACGATGCTGGGCGCCTATCTCGGCTGGAGCATCCTGACGCGGCTGCCGCGGGAGCCGGAATGGTTCATCCTCGGCATCCTCGCCACGGCGCTCTGCACCGCGCTGATCGGCGTGGTGCTGGAACTGGTGGTGCTGCGCCGCGTCTATCGCGCGCCGGAACTCTTCCAGTTGCTGGCGACCTTTGGCGTGGTGCTGATCCTGCAGGATGTGACGCTGTGGCTCTGGGGGCCGGTGGAACTGCCGCTGCCGCGCCCGCGATGGCTGCGCGGCTTTGTTGAGATCCTTGGCAACCGCTTTCCCCTTTACGACCTCGTGCTGATCGCCATCGGCCCCGTGGTGCTCGGCCTGCTCTGGCTGCTGATGAACCGCACGCGCTGGGGCACGCTGGTGCGCGCGGCGACGCTGGACCGCGACATGGTGGCGGCGCTCGGCGTCGATCAGCGCCTGCTCTTTACCAGTGTCTTCGCGCTGGGCGCCGGGCTGGCGGGGCTGGGCGGGGCGCTCTCCCTGCCCAATGCTTCCGCCAATCTGCAGATCGACCTTTCCGTCATTGTCGATGCCTTCGTGGTGGTGGTGGTCGGCGGGCTGGGCAGCCTTGCGGGTGCCTTTGTCGCCTCGCTGCTGATCGGCATTCTCCAGGCTTTCGGCATCGTGCTGCTGCCGCAATCGACGCTGGTGCTGGTTTTCCTGGTCATGGCGGTGGTGCTGGTCTTCCGCCCCAACGGCCTGCTCGGCCGCCCACAATCGGAGGCGCGGGAGATGCTGGCCGCCGCCCCGGTCATCCGCGCCGCGCCGCCCGCGCTGCGCTACCTCGGCCTCGCCACGCTGCTGCTGGCCGCCTCGGCGCCTTTCTGGGTGGGCGACTACTACCTCACGGTGCTGACGGATGGCGCGGTGGCGCTGCTCTTCGCCGTCAGCCTGCATGTCATGATGGGCCCTGGCGGCATGGCCAGCTTTGGCCACGCGGCCTGGTTCGGCATCGGCGCCTATGCGGCCGGGCTGCTGGCGCAATGGCTGGGCACGCCCATGCCGCTGGGGCTGCTGGCGGCGCCCATCGCCGCCGGCATCGTCGCAGCACTCTTCGGCTGGTTCGTGGTGCGGCTTTCCGGCGTTTATCTCTCCATGCTGACGCTGGCCTTCGCGCAGATCGTCTGGGCCATCAGCTTCCAATGGGTGGGTGTCACGGGCGGCGACAACGGCTTGCTCGGCCTCTGGCCGGAAGCCTGGGCGCGTGGCGCCGCCACCTATTACTGGATCACCCTGGCGCTTTCCGTGGCCGTGGCGCTGCTGCTGCGGCGGGTGCTCTACGCCCCCTATGGCTATGCCCTGCGCGCGGCACGGGATTCGGCGGTGCGGGCGGAAGCCATCGGCCTCCATGTGCAAAGGCTGCGGATGGTGGCGCTGGTCATCGCCGGGGCGGCAGCGGGGCTGTCCGGCGCGCTGTTCTCCTATGCCAAGGGCGGCGTCTTCCCGACCTATATCTCCATTCCGCATTCGGTGGAGGCGCTGCTGATGGTGCTGCTCGGCGGGTTGCAGACGATGGCGGGGCCCATCGTCGGCGCGCTGGTCTATACCGGCCTGGCCGATATCCTGGTCCGCTCCACCGATCTCTGGCGGCTGGTGCTGGGCGCGGTCATCCTGCTGCTGGTGATGGCCTTCCCCGAGGGCATTGCCGGTGCCACGCGCCGTCTCTGGCTGCGGGGGCGGGAGGCATGAGCCTGCTGGCGGTGCGCGGCCTGCGCAAGGCCTTCGGCGGCGTGCAGGCGGTGGATGACGTGTCCTTCGACCTCGCCGCCGGAGAGATGCTGGCGCTGATCGGCCCCAATGGCGCCGGCAAATCCACCTGCTTCAACATGGTCGGCGGGCAATTGCCGCCGGATGCCGGCAGCGTGCGGCTGGAGGGGCGGGAGATCGCCGGCCTCAACCCCCGCGCCATCGCTGCCCATGGCATCGGCCGCACCTTCCAGATCACCGCCACCTTCGGCTCCATGACGGTGCGGGAGAATGTGCAGATGGCCCTGATCGCGCATCACGGCGAGGTCTGGCGCTTCTGGCGCCCCGCCGCCGCGCGCTTCGCCGCGGAGGCCGATGCGCTGCTGGCCCAGGTGGGGCTGGCGGAGCAGGCGGAGCGCGCTACCGGCGTGCTGGCCTATGGCGACCTGAAGCGGCTGGAACTGGCCGTGGCGCTGGGCAATGCCCCCCGCCTGCTGCTGATGGACGAGCCCACCGCCGGCATGGCCCCGGCCGAGCGCGTGGCGCTGATGCAGCTCACCCGCCGCATCGCCACCGGGCGCGGCGTCGCCGTGCTCTTCACCGAGCATGACATGGACGTGGTTTTCGATGTCTCCGACCGCATCCTGGTGCTGAACCGCGGTGCGCTGATGGCGGCGGGCGATGCCGCCGCCATCCGCGCCGACCCGGCGGTGCGGGAGGTTTATCTCGGCACCGGCGCCGCCGGCGGGGGGGATTGATGCTGGAGATCGCGGGGCTCAACACGCATTACGGACGGGCGCATATCCTGCAGGGCCTATCGCTCTCTGTCGGCAAGGGAGAGGTGATGGTGCTGCTGGGCCGCAACGGCGCCGGCAAGAGCACCACGATGAAATCCGTCATCGGCCTGCTGCGCCCGAGTTCCGGCAGCATCCGCTTCGATGGTGCCGAGATCGCCGGGCAGGAGCCGCACCGCATCGCCCGCCTCGGCCTGGGTTATGTGCCGGAGGAGCGGCGCATCTTCGCCGACCTGACGGTGATGGAGAACCTGGAGGTCGGCCGCCAAAAGCCGCGCGCGGGCCTGCGCCCCTGGACGGAGGCGCGACTGTTCGAGCTGTTCCCCAACCTCGGCCGGATGCGCGACCGCCCCGGCGGGCGCATGAGCGGCGGGGAGCAGCAGATGCTCACCATCGCCCGCACCCTGATGGGCAACCCGCGCCTGGTGCTGCTGGACGAGCCCAGCGAGGGCCTCGCGCCTGTCATCGTGGAGCAGATGGCCCAGGCCATCCAGGCCCTGAAGCAGGAAGGGCTGACCGTGCTGCTGGCCGAGCAGAACCTGCATTTCGCCAGCGGCGTCGCCGACTGTGCCACGGTGGTGGAGAAGGGGCGGGTGGTCTGGTCCGGCAGCATGGCGGAACTGCGGGCCAATGAGGCGGTGCGCGGGCAGTATCTGGCGCTCTGAGCCGCGCGGACGGCGGAAGATGACGCCGAAATGAATTCCTCCTCAGCCCGGCTGCGAGGCAGCCCTCTGGGCCTTTCTCCCTGCTGCAGGGCGGAGAAAGCGCCTGCCGTCAAAGCCCTTGCGCCACGCCAGCCAGGGCTGCGCGGCGGCGTTGACTCACCCCAGGCAGCGGCGCAACTCTCGTCGGACTGCGCTCGCTTGGGGGAGACACTGTCATGGATATCGGGGTACCGCTGAAGGATCTGGGGGCCATCGACGTCTCGGGCCTCCTGAAGATGATCGAGACGCTGACCGAGGATGATTGGACCGGCAATACCTTCCGCCAGGATGCCGTGGCCTCCAACGCCCATTCGGCCACCGACAACATCATGATCAAGACCGAATGGCATCCCACGGCCTCCACCAGCGGGTTGCAGCATTTCGAGGACCTGATCTGCGTCTGGGCCCGTGCCAAGGGGCATGACCCGCAGCCCTTCCTGCCCATCGCGCGGGAAGATACGGATGTCTGGCCGGTCTATACCATGCCGGAATGGAACCGCTTCAAGGACGTGCTGGGCCCGGTGGTGGAGCAGGCCCTGGCGCCCCTCAGGACCCCGCGCGGCGTGGTGACGCGGCTGGCGCTGGTGCGGCTGAAGGCGGGGGCGCAGATCGCCCCACATATCGACGCCCATGCCATGGCCGCCAAGGCGCACCGCATCCATGTCTCGCTGAGCGGCACGCCGGCGGTGGAATACAAGATCGACGGCCGCAAGTTCGTCATGGACATGGGCCATGTCTATGACTTCAACAATCGCGTCCGGCATTCCGTGCGGAACAAGGGCAAGCGGGACCGGATCAACCTCTTCGTGGATTACTATCCGAATCCCGGCCTGGTCTTCCGCAACCCCATGGATGTCTCGGTGCCGCTCTATGCGCCACCGACACCCCGGATCAACTGACCCGCCTTACGTGAAGCGCCGCGCCGCCGCCGGATGCGGCGCTTCCAGCAGCGGCCCGGCGCCAAAGAGCTTTTCGCGGAAGGTGCCGAGCGCATAGGCGCGCTTATAGGCGCCGCGTTCCTGCAGGGCGGGCACCAGCAGGTCCACCACATCCTCCAGGCATTCCGGCACCACGGTGCGGGAAAGGTTGAAGCCGTCCACATCGGCCTCTTCCACCCAGCCGATCAGTGCCTCCGCCACCTGTTCCACCGAGCCGACGATCGGCGGCTGCCGGCTGCCCAGAATAAAACGGTCGATCAGTCCGCGCTTGGTGAAGACCGGGCCGGCGGCCTTCTTCATCGCCTCGACATTGGATTGGATGGCCTGGGTGGGGCCGGTCTCGATGGGCTCGTCCATGCCGTAGCGGGCGAAGTCGATGCCGAGCGAGGCCGAGGCATGCGCCAGCGCGCCCTCCACGCTGGCATGGCGGCGGTAGTCTTCCAGCTTGTCCCGCGCCTCGGCCTCGGTGCGGCCGATCACCAGGGTGGCGCCCACCAGCACCTTCAGCGGGCGCGGGTTGGCCCGGGCGCGCAGGTCCGCCACCAGCGAGGCCACCGCCGGCTTGGCGCCGCCATTGACGAAGACGCATTCGGCATGCCGCGCCGCGAATTGCCGGCCACGGTCCGAGGCCCCCGCCTGGAACAGCAGCGGCGTGCGTTGGGGGGAGGGCTCGGCCAGATGGATGGCATCCAGCCGGTATTGCGCGCCCTGGTGATGCACCGGCCGCACCCGCGCCGGGTCGGCATAGGCGCCCATGGCCTCGCCGCGCGCCCGCGCATCCCCGGCCCAACTGCCTTCCCAGAGCGCGTAGACGAGGTCCATGTATTCATCGGCCAGGTCATAGCGGTCGTCATGCGCCATCTGGCGCTGCAGGCCCATGGCCCGTGCCGCGCTGTCCAGATAGCCGGTGACGATGTTCCAGCCGGCGCGGCCGCCAGTCAGGTGGTCCAGCGTCGAGACACGGCGGGCAAAGAGGTAGGGCGCCTCATAGGCCAGGTTGCAGGTGATGCCGAAGCCGAGATGCTGCGTCGCCGCCGCCATGGCGGGCACCAGCAGCATCGGGTCCAGCAGCGGCACCTGCACCGCCTCCCGCAGCGCGGCATCGGGGCTGCCGCCATAGACGTCGTAGATGCCCAGCACATCGGCCAGGAAGAGCCCGTCGAAGAGCCCGCGTTCCAGCGTGCGGGCCATGCCGGTCCAGTAGTCCAGCCTGGTGTAGTCGGTGGCGCGGTCGCGCGGATGGCGCCAGAGGCCCTGCTGGATATGCCCCACGCAGGCCATGTCGAAGGCGTTGAGGACGATCTCGCGGCGGGGCTGCGTCACAGGTAGCGGCCCCGTTCCATGATCTCCAGCGTATAGTCCTTGTAGCTCATGCCCAGTTCCTCGGCCCGGGCCAGGCGGCGCAGGGCGATCTCGCGTGGTGGGGTCTTCCAGGCCTTCTTGTGTGCCCGCCGCCAGACGAAGCGGCCCCAGGTGGTGGCGTGCTCCGGTTCTTCCTCCAGCGGCGGGCCGCCGTTATGGCCGGCCTTGGGCGGCGGTTGGTCCAGCATGGGCGAGACTCCTGCGCGGCGGGATGATAGAAGGTGAATCCTGAACACTATGTTGGATGAATGAGCACTATACAAGACGCCGATGCGCATGATCTGACGGCCCCCCTGGCCGCGCGCCTGCGGGCGGAGCGGGAGGAACGCGGCTGGTCCATCGCCGAGCTGGCGGAACGCTCCGGCGTCTCCCGCGCCATGATCAGCAAGGTGGAGCGTGCCGAGGCCAGCCCGACGGCGGCGCTGCTGGGGCGGCTGGTGGGGGCGCTGGGCATGACGCTCTCCACCCTGCTGGCGCGGGCGGAAGGCGATGCCGGCGGTGGCGGCCGCGTCGCCCGCGCCGGGGAGCAGCCGGTGTGGCGGGACCCGGAGACCGGCTATCTGCGCCGCGCCGTCACGCCGCCGGGGGCGCAGCCGGAACTGGTGCGGGTGGAACTACCGCCTGGGGCGCGCGTCGCCTATCCGGCGCATACCTATGTGGAATGGGGCCACGCCATCTGGGTGCTGGAAGGCGAATTGCTCTTCCATGAGGCCAATGCCCGGCACCGGCTGGGCGCCGGGGACTGCCTGGCACTGGGGCCGCCAGTGGATTGCGTCTTCGAGAATGCCTCCGAGGCACCCTGCACCTATCTGGTGGCGCTGGCCCGGCGCTGAGGCGTGGCTTCCAGGTCCGGCAGCCGCCACCAGGGCAGGTAGGGGTAGAGGTGGTGCTCGTGGTGCCGCCCGAAATGGAAGCAGGTCAGCAGCGAGAGCAGCGGCCCGAAGCCGTTGGAGCGGGCATTGTGCTGGTCCTCGAAACCCGGCTCGCCATGCCGGTGCGGCAGCCAGGTGCCGAAGACGAAGAGTTGCAGCGCCGAAAGCAGCGCCGGCAGCGCCCAGAAGACCAGCATATTGGTCATCGAGGCCCCCAGCACACCGATGGCCACCACGAGCCAGACCGTCAGCACGCCAAACTCGAACAACCCGAAATAGGTGCGGAAGAAGCGCAGGAACCAGGGCACCAGCCGCCGGGGCGCCTCGGGGTGGAAGTCCGGGTCATCGGCGGTGCCGGAGGCGGCGTGGTGCCGGTGGTGGTTGGCCGCCAGCCTTTTGTAGCGGAAGCCCGCATAAAGCCCGACGCAGAGTTGCCCCACCGCATGGTTCAGCCGGGGACGGCCCGGCGCCAGGGAGCCATGGATCGCGTCATGGGCGATGATGAAGAGCCCCACGGACAGCCAGGTCTGCACCGCCACCACCAGCGGCGCCACCACCCAGCCCCAGCCCTGCCAGCGGTGGAAATAGACGCCATAGATATGCAGCCCCAGCCAGGCGGCCCCGATCAGCGCCGCCAGGGAAAGGCCAATGGCGGCCTGCCCGGAAATCACGGGCTGGAAGCGGGGAGGAGCCAGGGCTTTCTCGGCCCCGGCGATGCTGTCACGCGGCATGAGGGGCATATGGGGCGGCCCTGGCGGATTGCAGGGGCGGCGGCGCCGTGCCAAGCCATGCGGCATGTCCCAGACCGCGCCGGCTTCCCAAGGCTATGACCTGCTGCTGGCCGGCGGCGGGCTGGCCAATGGGCTGATCGCGCTGCGGATGCGGCAGCGGCGGCCGGAGCTTCGCCTGGTGCTGGTGGAAGCCGGCCCCCGCCTGGGCGGCGACCATACCTGGTCCTTCTTCGAGACCGACCTGACGGCGGCGCAGCGGGACTGGGTGGCGCCGCTGGTGGCGCACCGTTGGGATGGCTACGAGGTGCGCTTCCCGGCGCGGCAGCGGCAGCTTTCCAGCGGCTATGCCAGCGTCACCAGCGCCCGCTTCCATGACAAGCTGATGCAGGCGCTGGGCGATGCGGTGCGGCTCGAGGCGCCCGTCGCGCATCTGGCCGCCGATGGCGCCACCCTGGCCGATGGCGCGGTGCTGCCGGCGGCGGCGGTGATCGACGGCCGTGGCCCCGATGCGGCGGCCGAACTGGCGCTGGGCTACCAGAAGTTCCTGGGGCAGGAGGTGCGGCTGGCGGTGCCGCATGGCCTGCGCCGCCCCATCGTCATGGATGCCACGGTGGAGCAACTGGACGGCTACCGCTTCCTCTATGTGCTGCCCTTGGACGACCGCCGGCTGCTGATCGAGGATACCCGCTACGCCGACGGTCCGGCGCTGGACAAGCCGGCCCTGCGGCAAGCTATCGCAGCCTATGCGGCACAGCAGAACTGGCGCATCCGCACCGTGCTGCGGGAGGAGGAGGGGGTGCTGCCGGTGGCGCTGGATGGCGATATCGAGGCCTTCTGGCAGGCCCGGGCCGCCACGCCCCAGGCCGGGCTGCGGGCCGCGCTCTTCCACCCCACCACCGGCTATTCGCTGCCGGATGCCGTGCGCCTGGCCGATGCTATCGCGGAGGCGCCGGCGCTGGATGCGGCTTCCCTCAACGCCCTGGTGCATCAGCATTCGGTGGCGCTGTGGCGGCGGCGGGCCTTCTTTCGCCGGCTCAACCGCATGCTCTTTCGTGCCGCCAGGCCTGGTCAGCGCTACCGGGTGCTGGAGCGTTTCTACGGCCTGCCGCAGCCGCTGATCGAGCGCTTCTACGCCGCCCAGCCCAGCCTGATGGACAAGTTCCGCATCCTGTCCGGCCGCCCGCCGGTGCCGGTCCTGGCCGCGCTGCCCTGCCTGCCGGAGCGTGGGAAGCCCGGCTGAAGGCAACCCGGCCGCCCGCCAGCGGTTGAGAAGGGTTCACAGCAAGACGCCCTTCGTGCATCGAACCGCAGAAGCCGCGCCCCAGATCCTGTCCCGCGAGCCACCTCCTAGGTCATCGGCCGGGGTGGTCGCCGCCATGCTCGCCCGCTGGCGGGGCCGGCGGCGCCCGGCCCCGCCGCCTTGCCCCTGGCCCGTCTACTGGGCCGCCGGACTGCTGCTGCTGCTGCTGACCGGCGGCATCCTGCTGGCGCTGGGGAGGCCGCTGCTGCCGCAAGCCACGCCGCGCTTCTGGGACGGCAGCCTGGGCAGCGAGACCAACTCGCAGCACTTCCTGGATTGGTATTCGCTGCTGCACCTCGTCTATGGCCTGATCTGGGCCGGCATCCTCTGGCTGACCTCCCGCCATTGGCCTTTTGGCTGGCTGCTGGTGGTGGCGCTGGTGGCGGCAGCGGGGTGGGAGGTGGCGGAAAACACACCTTTCATGATCGCCCGCTATGGCACCTCCGGCGCCGACCCCAGCTATGGGGGCGATACCCTGCTGAATGCCACGGGCGACATGCTCTGCGTGGTGGCGGGCTGCTGGCTGGGCTTCCGCCTGGGCTGGAAGGGCGCGCTGGCGCTGGGCCTGGCCATCGAGGTGGCGCTGGCCTTCATCATCCATGACAGCCTCGCGATCGGCGCCATCATGCTGCTGCACCCGCTGGAGGCCGTGCGGGCCTGGAGAATGGCGGCGTGAAGTCGGACCCTTACCAATTCGTAAAACGCCGCCAAGTAGTCAGAGGCAGCCCTCCACCGCCCTGACTTTCGGGGAGGGTTCCGATCGGCTTCGACAGGTGCCACCGCCGAAGGTACCGCAGCGAACAGGACCCTCAGCATGCGGGACGCCGCTTGAGCATCGCCTCCACCCTCCACCCGCCATCGCCGGCGGTTGTCGATTTTGCGTCCCTGCGGAGCATGATCGCGGCGCGGCTGCAGGTGCTGCTGCCCGGCCCCGACGAATCGCCCCAGCGCCTGCACGGCGCCATGCGCCATGCGCTGGTGGGGCCCGGCAAGCGGCTGCGGCCCCTGCTGACCCTGCTGGCCGCCCGCCGCTTCGGCGGGGATGAGGCGGCGGCGCTGGAGGCCGGCTGCGCCGTGGAAATGGTCCACACCGCCTCTCTGGTGCTGGACGACCTGCCCTGCATGGACGATGCCGAGCTGCGGCGCGGCAAGCCGGCGACGCATCGCGCCTTTGGCGAGGACACCGCCATCCTGGCCGCCATCGCCCTGCTCAACCAGGCCTATGGCGTGATGGCCGCGCTGCCAGGCGTATCGGATACGGTGCGGCTGCGGCTGGTGACGCTGATGGTGCAGGCGGTGGGCCCGCAGGGGCTGGTCGGCGGGCAGGAGCGGGACCTGCATGACCGCCACGGCCCCGCCGCCACCAGCGATGTGGACCTGCTGAACCACCAGAAGACCGGCGTGCTCTTTGTCGCGGCGCTGGAGGCCGGCGCGGTGCTCGGCCATGCGCCGGAAGAAGGCGTGGCGGCCATGCGCCGCTTCGGCCGCCACTTGGGGCTGGCCTTCCAGACGCTGGACGACCTGCTGGATGCCACGGCCACGGCGCAGATGGCCGGCAAGGATGTGCGGCAGGATGGCGGCAAGGCCACCCTGGTCTCGCTCTGCGGCCTGGAGGCGGCGCGGCGGCGGGTGGAGGAGCATCTGGGCCAGGCGCGCCGGGAAGTCGCCTGGCCCGGCGGCCCCGCCTGCGTGCTGGAAACCCTGCTGGACGAGATGACCGCTATCCTGCCCTTTCCTCCCGGTTCAGCCGCCCTGCCGCGCGATGGCCAGCACGCGGGCTGAGGCGGCGGCGCCCCCGTCCATCTCCGCCGCGATGGCCTGGCCAAGCCGCAGGGCGGCATCGCGGTAATGCGGCTGTTCCAGCAAGGGCCGCAGCGCGCGGCGGATGCGCCAGGCCGGCGCGCGGCCGCCACGCAC
>NZ_JACTUZ010000008.1 GCF_014490445.1 Pseudoroseomonas ludipueritiae
GTCCGAACATGGGTCAACTCTCAGTGGCAACTTCACCCCAAACCGGGTCGGTTCTCAGTGGCAATCAACAGCAAGTCGTCATCTCGGCGAGCACGACGATCCACTCACCGTCTATCTGGGCAGCATGGATCATCCGCTCTCCTCCCGGATCGACAGAAGAGCCAACAAGTCCGGGGTCGTCCGCGTGGTGGGCGGGAATGGCCGCATCGCAAAATGGATGCAGGCCAACTTTTCCTTCGGGGACGTGGTGGAGGCGCGCGTGCTCAACCGCAACAGCATCTTGCTGCTGCCGAAGGATCAGGGAGATGCCTGACCCTTTGGCAGTGATGGACGTCGTCGACGGATGAACAACCCGCTGGTCACTCATCTGGCAGTCAGGGAAGAGCGATAAGTCCCAACCGTAGACAGGCTCCTGCGGCGGCCCTGGAGGGCAGGGCCCGCATTCAATGATCATGCTCCCGGAAGCCTTCCGAGGGGACTGACCCGGGAAGCTAGAGTGGGTGGCGACCAGTTGAGCTTCCAGCGGGCAACCTGGCGCTCGGCGGTGGTCTGCCTCTCCGCGGGCGCCGTCCTGAAGCGGTGCCAAATCTCGTCGGCGGCAGGGGCGTCCTCCAGCCAAGGCAGGGGCGCCGCCGGACGACGCCCGCAGCGGAGCGCCAGGGCCGCTTCGGAGCCGAGCAGGAAGCGGGTCACTGCGGGCGGTGCCTCCATCGCTGCGGCAATGGCCGCGTAGCTCGCAGGCGTTCCCGCTCCCTTGGCGAGCGCCAGCGCCATCTGGCACGGCGGTCGCCCCAGACCGTGATGGGCGGCGTGGACCGTGATCAAGTGCGCGACCTCCCGGGCGACTGTCGCGGCTCCATCCAGGTGTCGTGCCGCGTCAAGCTGCGCGCCGATCAGCGCCTGCCACGACGTGACCGGCCAAGCGCCCGCCAGCCGGGCCTGTATGGCCGGAAGATCGGCTTCGTCGACCAGAAGGCCGAGGTGGCGCCGCGGCACGGCGGCAATCGAGGGCATCCGAAGGTAACGGTCGAGATCGGTCAGATCCTTGGCCGCCAGCGGTGCGCCGCGGCGCTTGGCCTCTATGACGAGGACCGCTTCCCCCGCTTCGTCACACCAGGCGAGCACGATGTCGGCGATCGGGCGCAGACGCATTGTGACGTGCTCCTCGAAGGCATAACACCAGCGCGCCGCCGTCACCCTGCCCACAGGGGCCAGGCCGAAGAGCTGCAGGAGCCGCGGCAGCCAGCTTGCGGGTGAACCGAGGGCGGCCCAGGTCTGGAAAACCGCCGGCGTCAGGTGATCCTCGGTTCCTTCGGTGTAGAAACCCCGCGCCCGTGGCCGCAGCGCGCCGTCGGCAGCGGCGCCAAAGGTGTTCATGGTGTGGTCGAACCAGACCCGGCGCAGCGCGTGCGCCTCCTGCGTGTCTGGTCCCTCGGGCAGGGCCGGAACGACCGTCCACCAGTGGCGATGAACACGGCGGGGGGCATCGACCAGATAGGGGCTGCTCAAGACCAGGTCTCCCAGCGGCTGCGCAGGGTGCGGTGGGCTGATTCGGCGGCAGCGGCCTGCTCGACGTGCCAGCCTGAGAGGCGAGCGACCATCTGACGCGCCGCGGCGCGGAGCTGCTCGGGCAGGCTCTCTGGGCCAGTGCCGTGCAGTGCCGCCTCGATCAACACGGCCAGAGAGCCGCTGGGCAGGAAGGCATCGGGCCCCTCCCTGTTGGTGAGGACGTTGTAGGGCGCCTCCTGGAAGGGAACACAGGCCCCTTCCACCGGCCGCAGAAGCAGGTCCTGGCATGTTCCTGCTGTGACCGGGCGCCATGCCGGATAGGCGTGACCATGCTGAACCGGCGCCTCAAGGGAGGCCGGGAGCCAGAACTCCCGCGACCCCAGCACGTCATCCTTGAAGGCGGTGGGGGTATGGTCTTCACCCAACAGAAGCGTCGCGGCGCGCCAAGTGCCGTCGATCTCGACCTCAACATCCTCCTCCGCGTCCTCGAGGGAGGGCCAAGGATAGCGGAGCTGGAGAGGCCGGCCGCCGGCCGCGAGGTGCAGCACGCTGCGGAACTCGAAGAGCGGTCCGGGCACCAGCGGATGGTCCACCGGGCCGATGGCCAACCGCACCTCCCGGCAGACCGAGACCGCGACCGGCAGCCGTTCCTCAGGATCGGCCAGGAGAAGGGTTCGCTCCACCGTCTCGCACTGCGGCTCGGTGAACAGCACGACCGACGGGATCGGAGGGAACTCGCACCAGTGCTCACTCCAGTTGGCCAGAGGCCGGATCAGCGGGCGTGCGGAGGAGGGGAAGAAGCTGTCCGATCCAAGGTTGTAGCCGCCGCGCAGCCCGGCCATGCGCTCCTGATGCTTCTCCAGCCCTTCGATGCGCACCACGGCCGCGGCGAGGGCGTGCAACGTCTCGGACAGCACAGACCAGAACTCTTCCAGGTCCGGCTCGGCGCCAATCCCCTGCAGCAGGGCGGCCGCTGCGCGGTCGAACCGAGTGCCGCGAAACGCCTCCAGCAGCAGGTTGTCCGCCGAATCGCCCGTGTACTGGGCGATCGCGTCGACCATGTTCGCCAGCGTGGAGGCCTTCTTCATCTGCAGGATCTCGGCGCGGCGGCGCGTCGGGTTCTCGAAGCTTTCCGGCCAGAGCTTGGCGCAGAGTCCGGTCATGCTGCCGCGCCCATGCTGCTTGGCGTAGCGGTCGATGAAGCTGTTCACCAGCGCCGCGACTTTCGCCTGCTCGCCAGCACCGAAGCTGACCGCCGCCTTACCTTTGGCCTGGATCACCCGGCGCAGGCGCGCCGCCTCCTGGCCCCGCGGGTTGGCCGCGGCGCACTCTTGGGCAGGGGTGACCGCGTGCTTGGAAAAGGACACAACATCCCCCATGGTCAGGCCGCCTTCCGCGCGCGGGTCGCGGACTGCCGGCGATAGCGGCGACCGGCGCGGCGGTGCGGTCTGAGGACCGTCACCACACCGTAGTCGCCGAGCAGCGCCACCAGGCGCTGGGCCCGGCTGACTGTCTCCGGGCGGGCCCCCTCGGCGAGCAGCATGGCCGCGGTATCCCGTCCGAGCCGGATGCTGGTGCATCCCGCCCCAGCATGCAGATCGAGGTCTGCGTAGCGGAGCAGGAGAGCGGTGACCTCCTGCGGCACGCCGCGCTGGGCACAGCGGGAAAGGCCATGGCGCGTCAGCGGGAGGTGAGGTTCGGTGGGGATCATGAGCGGTGCGTCCGGCTGGAATAGGGACAGAGTGCCACCGGAGGTTTGGCACGTCCTTCCGAAAGCAGAAGTTTTGCGGCAAATTTTCCTGAAGGATTATCCTGAAGTACGGGAAAAGGAGGAGTGGCTCGGAACCACGATGTCGAGAACAAAGGAGCAATCGAAGGAACGGCGCTGGATCGTGCTCAGCACTGATGGTCGCTATGTCACCCTCGGCTATGCGTCTGATCCTTTCGCTGAGGAGCTGCGTAACGTCGAGAACGCACTTCGCAGCCAAGGATTGGCGGGTTGGCTTGCCGTGATGGAGGGCAACCCGCATGTCTGCAGAATTCAGCGCATGCTGGAGGTGAAGCCGCTTGCGGATCCTGGTGTGCCGTTCGACGACGCCTCGGCTGCGCGCATCAGGACCATCAGGAGCTTGCGTGCGGCCGTGGCGAGCTGACGCTCGCCACGTGCCTCAGGCGCTTCGCAGTTTCGCTTCTTCCTGCGGCATCGGCATGGTGATGGACCGCAGCTGCTCCCAGCACTCGGGCCTCTTCGCCCGTTCCGAGACCATCCGGCCTGCCGCCGATTCATGCAGCGCCTTGTCCACATGCCGGGCCCACTCGGCGGCCACCGCCACTAGGTGAGGCGCAAGAGCTTGGTCTGCCCAGATGCGGTCGAGATCCATCTTGTCCTTCAGGCGCTGACCCATCAACGCAACGGTATAGGCGATGACGTTAGCTTGGAAGGCCGGCAGCAGTGGGCGGACCACCTTCTGTACGGCCCTGAAGATGATGACCTGTGCGATGATCCGCTTCATATCAGCTGCGTTCGTCAGGGGCCATCGCCGCGCGCCTTCCTCCTCATCGAGCAAGGCGCTGAATTTCTCGAAATTCTTCTGCAGGCCCTGGCTGGCGATGTCAGGATAGCCGGCCCACGCCATCAGGCACTTGGCGAGCTCGGTCTTGTTGACCTTGTGCGTTTGTGGGAATTCTAACTTCAGCTTCTTGAGCCGGATTGGTGTATCGCCCTTCCGGGACAGCATCACGTTGTAACTACCCGCTGCACGCTCGTAGAACCATCTGGTCACACCGTCCGGGCAGTACGTCGCTTGAGTCAGACGCTCGAGGTCTCGATGGAATGGGCGGTTCGCTGACAGGTCCGAAACCTTTACCGCGCTCTGGCTGTTGGCGAACCTGGAGACGTTTGAAACAAGAATCTCCCTCGCACTGTCGCCCTGCTCGTCCTCGCTACCGACGATGATGATTTTCGCCGGAACCCGAACGCGACCAAGGTTGACATCCGGCGTCTTCTTCTTCGTGAAGTAGATGGAAGCCGTGGTCTGGCCGCCGTTGACGATCTGCACTCCGCGAAGCCACGCAATGCCTGGCCCACCCTCCGGCGTCGCTTCATAGCCCGCGGCATCCGCGATCACGACGATGCCGTTGTTGAAGGCGACGAAGTGCTCCGGCGTTGACCGCAGGGTGTCACGGATACCGCGATTCACCTTGTTCGTGGCGCTCAGGAAGGAGCGTACGTTGGCTTCCAGCAGGCGCGCACCGAACTTCTCGTATGTCAGTCGGAGCGCCTCGCCCGGGATGGCGGCCAAGGCGGTACTGTAGACAGTGTCCTCACCTGGCAGAAGGACGCAGGGCAGGGGCGACCCGGACAGTGTCTTGAAATCCAGGATCATCTCGTCCCGCGGCTTCCCCTCCGAGAGATGCCGGTACAGCCGCTCGACGTCCATGACCTCGAGGCGGACGGTCTTCCCATTGACCTCCCTGCTCTTGAAGCTCTTCGACTTGGCAACACGGTCCGTCAGGACATGCACCGTGATATGGTCGAGCTTCGGGAAGATCATCTCAATGATCTGCGCCAGCTCATGGGCGTCATTGGCTGCGTCAATGCGCGATGCCAAGCGACCTTCCGCGCATTTCGTCAGGAACGCGAGGCAGCGGGTGGCAGCCTGAGTTGTCTCGCTGTCGGGAATCGGCACCGGCTTCTCGCTGCCGGAGTAGAGGCTCACGAAAAGATCGAGCTGCTCGTCGTCCCTGCTGACCGCATAGCCGCTCAGCCTGAGTTTCGTGCGATCGACCATCGCATCGTAGTGGCAGGTGACAGGGTCCGACGTCATGCCGATCTCAGCCATGTGGTCCATGACGTGCTCGGCGAAGACCATCTCGCTGTAGGGCGGTGCGTCGCCGCTCTCCATCCGCTCGCGGATGTCAGCCTGGAGCTGGCCAAGGAATTCGTCGAGCGTCATGGCGATCTTGCATCCTGCAGGACATCGGGAAGGGTGACGGCGGTGAGGCCGGGGACATCCAGGTCGATGACATACGTTGCCGAGACGACGCCTTGTGGCACCACTCTGGCAGTCAGGGCCGGGAAGCCATCGGCGACCTTGAAGAGGCGCACGTCATCGAGCTTCAGCCGGCGCGTGTAGTGCGCCGCCATCGCCTCGATGTATCCGTAACGAAGCAGCCTGTGCGAGAAGGCGGATGCTGCCGCGAGAGATCCGGACAGCACCGCACGTGTTGCAGCCACCCGCTCCGGAAGCGTCTGGCCCATGGGATCATCCCTCAGGCGGACCGCCGCGAGGTGCAGGGGCGAGCGTACTGCCTGGTCGAGCTGGTCCAGCGACGAAATCGCTGCCCTGAATCCAGCCGTCGCGACCGAGGACTTCACCTCGATCGCCCCGATCGGGAGCACGAAGTCGTGCAGGCCTCGCATCGGGCCTTCCCAAGTGCCCACGGCCGCCACGGCATCCTGGAGACTCTCGGCCAGCTTCGTGAGGACGTGGAGCTCTCCATGCAGGCCGATCTCGTCCTCCTCGCTCAGGACGCCGCCACGCTCCCTCAGCATGAAATCCTGCCAAGCCCGTATTCTTGCGACCACGCGGGCCATGACGACATGCGCGTCATGCGTGCTCTCTTCCGCGCGGATCACGGACAGGAGGTCCTGTGCCATCGCCCCGAAGAGGTCGAGTTGCGCCCCTGGCTGCCGTGCAAGGGCGATCAGTACGAGGCGTGGCAGTGCGGGCTCGCGCACGATCTCGACGTGGAAGCCCCGTCCTGCAGGCAGTTCGGACGGCGAGGGTGGCCTTACGTCCTGGAAGCCAAGCAGCAACCCCTCGCGATCGTCTGGCATGTGCCGTGCCGCCATGATCCGGCAGGACCCGATGCTGGCGAGATAGGTACTGCGCCATCCTGCCTCGCCATCCAGACCGGCCAATGCCCGCCAAGCCTCAGCCAGCCGAAGCGGATCATTCGGAGGAGCCATAGTCCTGCTCCCAGAGCACGTTGTTTGCCACGTAGGCCACCTTCACGCCCGAACGGCTGCCGGGAAAGCTCATGCCAAATCCGACCACACCCTCCATATCCTCGGGAAGCTCTGCCTGCGTCAGCTGCGGGTCGAGCACATAGAGGAGCAGCAGACCCTTATCCGGTCGGGCGGGAACGCCGGCTGCACCGAAACCTCTGACGCGCCTGATCGCGACGCCGCTTGGCGTATCCGGCTCCTGACCCTGTGAGCGGGCTGGGTCTGCTCGCCACATCTCCCGCGTCAACGCAAGAGATGCAGTCCATGCGTCTGCCTCGAGATCGATTGCTTCGTCGCGCGGTGCCAGCAGTCGGCCGATCGAAAAGCGATCCTGGGTGGAGGAGCGCTTCTCACGCTTCGGCATCTTGACAGAGATTCCACATCCCAGATCAACAGTTCGACGGTCGCCACCGCCGAGTATTGCCACGGTCCATGACGTCAGTTCACCAGTGCGTGCCATCGAATCGATGAACTCCGCAAGGTGGGCCGCACTTGTCTTGTGGGCTTCAGGATGGGTCTTGTAGTTGGCAAGGAAAGTGACAACCCGCTGGGCAGAGACTGCATCCCAGAGCGCTCCTTCCCATTCATGCCACGTGTCTGGCCTCGGGCGCCGGATCGGCGTCACCTTGACCGGACTACCCATCTCCTCCACCAGCGAGCGGAGCGCCTTGAGGTTGGAGCCAAGAATTACCGGGTCGCGATGGAACGCGACCGTTTCCACCACCTGTCCGCTGAAGGACAGCATCATCGTCTTGGCGGAGCGCATCTTGAGCCGCGATGTAACCATGAGCACCGAGTGCGACTGGACCTTGAGGCCGTAGTCTTTCGGGGTGCCGCCGCTGGCCTGCATCATGTCGAACTCCTCCCGGAGTTCCTCTGACGCATCGGCGATATGGCCGAACCATTCGATGAGATCGGATGTCGTGTAGAGCCGGCAAAGGTCGAGGTATCCGGGGCGGTAGCCGAACCAGCGCCCCATCTGCATCAACGTGTCGTACATCCGCGAGGCGCGCAGGAAGTAGCTCGTGCAAAGTCCTTCCAGGGTGAGGCCGCGAGCCAGCTTGTCACCCCCGATGGCGATGACCTTCAGGCCACGACCTGCATTGTCGGCGTAGTCGAGGGCATCCTTCGCCGTGCCGTTGATCATCCGGACTTCCACGTCGGCGGCCACATCCGGGAGAACGGCAGCTATTGCTTCCCATGCCAGGGGACTGATTGATGGATCGTCGCCACGTCCGGCAATCATCGCCGTGACGGGCACGAAATCCTTGTCCCAGAGCGTGTGGAGATCCGCCAGCAGCTTCTCGCTGCCGATTCTCCGCCGGAGGCGCTGGGAGATGCCCCGGACGATCTCCGTGACCTGCCTATGGACCTCGGCCTGAACGGCAGTGAAGCGGGTGACGTGGATGAGCATCGAGCTGTGACGTTGGCCCTGCCCGCGGACCTTCCTGGCGGCACAGGCAAGCAGGAAGGACAGGATGGCCTCGTGCAGCGATCCGGGCAGTTCGTCCATGCTCGGCCGATGGTGGCTCTTGTGGCCCTGCGGCATCCAGCCGGAGCCTTCCGCCTCATTCTGATGATCGGAGACTGCATGGATCAGGGGGAGGCCTCCCTCGCGGCCCGTGGATCCGCGAAGGCCGAAGATCTTCGCCGGACCGACGTAGTTCGACGGGGCTGCGAGATTGACGATGAACGAGCTTGGGAAGAGGTCCGGACCCTCCTCACGCGTGTTGCCGCGATCGTGGATGAAGATGTTGGCGAACGGCGTGGCCGTATAGCCGACATAGGCTGCCCGGGTGAAGGAATGAAGCAGGCGCCGCACAAGGCGGTTGATGACGGTCGGCGAGTGCTCCTCGTCCGGGCGTCCCTGCTCGTCGAACAGCTGCTCGCCGGTATCCACCGACGCATGGTCTGCTTCGTCATCCAGCAGCAGCAGCGGCAGCTTCGTGACGAGTTTCCGCCCGGTCTCCTGGTCCCGGCTGTCGGCGGCATGATTCTGGACCCAGGACAGGAGGCGGGTCAGGACGGTCTTGTTCTTCTTCACGACGAAGAGCCACGGCCGTTGCTCGGGACTGATGCCCAGGCTGCCAGCCAGCCGTGTCGAGAAGTCGCCCTTGTCCGTGCGGTTGGTCACGTAATTGGGTCGGATGGATGGGTCGCCGTCGATCTCGCCGACACCGATCGTCGTCGTGTCGCCTGGCGACGGTGCCGTCGCATAGCCGAGGAAGCCCTCATCCAGCCGCATCTGGGTCTGGGCCCTGAGATTGTTGTGCAGTCCGGCGAGGACAATGATGATCTTGTAGCCGGCATCCGCCGCCTTGCAGATCAGGCCGGTGTAGTTGGCGGTCTTCCCCGACTGCACATGCCCCACCACCAAGCCCCGACGATCCCAATCGCCTGGTCTCTGCGGATCCTCCAGCAGGCCGAGGATTCCGTTGGTGGATCGGTCGAGAGCATCGAGCGCGTCTGAAGGAAGATCCCTTTCAAGCCACTCGCGATAGCGCCGCCACAGGCGCCAGTCATGTTTCCTCTCTGCATCAAGCCAAGCGACATGCCCGGCCTCATCCTTCAGGGTTCCGTCACGGCCGATCCACATGCTGAAGCGGCGGACGAGCTCCTCCGTTATGGCAGCCCGGTCAAGCCCCTCTCCCCAGGCCGGCTTCATCCGCAGCACCACATCGATCTGCTCGCCAATCAGCGCTGGGCCGATACGGCTCCGGTCGGGTTCGTCAAGCAGAAGTTCCTGAACGAACTTCACCACCTTCTGAGCATGGCTTTCCAGTACTGCATCCATGGCGTGTCAGATCTCGCTCGGCGGGAGGTCGGGAAGGGCGGCAACGACATCGGGATACGCGTCGAAAGGCTCTGCCAGGAGAAGACGTTGTCTGGCCTCGGAAGACGTCAGTCCACGTCGACGAACGAGGTTCCGGTACATGACGTCCAGCACCTGGTGGAGCTCGGCTGGCGGACCAGCCGTGAAGCCGGTGCGGGGCGTGTCCTTCGCCTCCGCCGTGTCCAGCCAGATGCGCTGAACCGGCATCGTCTCCTCCACGACGCGGAGCATGGCGCGCACAAGAGGAACCAGCTCATTGGCCTGCTGGAGGACCGCCGCCACGGCGGGATGCTGCTCGTCGATCCGGTACCGGACGCCGTCGGAATTGTGTATTGCCGCCCAGGCCTGGACAACCGGCTGTCCAGTCACTCTTCCGGCGAGATTCTTGCCACGCCACGCGAAGACGCGGCGTGCGCGGTTCCGGGTATCCTCGGCGAGAGCTGTCAGTTTCGAGCGAACCTCGACCGGTAGTCGTGCCGTCGACTTCCGGATGTCGATCTTCCACGCAGCATCGGAGGCATTCCCGATCTCCACGCGGATGCGTGCGAGCCGATGAGCCTCTTCCTTCGTCCACGACCGCCCGCGCCCGAGCCCCAGCCAGGACCCTCCCAGAAGGAGGCGTTCCTGCCTGTAGACATAGAAGCCCTGCTGCGCTGTCCAGCCGTCAGGGCCGGCGGCATCCTCGTAGGTTCGCGCATCCAGCCGATCCTTGTGGGGCAGGACATGGGCCTGGACAGTGACAGGACCGGAAGAGCTGGCGATGCGTTCCTCCGGGGATGACCATGTGTCGCGATGGTCCGTCATGAAGGGATCCCACGGCCTCACGCGGCTCCCGTTCAGCGTGATGCGCAGACGTGCCCGGGGCCCTTCCATGTAGAGGTGGAAGACCATGGCCAGATGGCGCTCGACACGGTCGATGAGGTCGAGCAGGTCCTGCTCGCGGAAGCCCGGTGTCAGCAGACGGTCGAGGACTTCCCAGGCGACAAGCGTACCGTGGCCGGTGGAAGCCAGGAGCGTCAGCAGGTCCTCCGAACCGGGCGCTGGCCCTTCGAGCAGTTCCCAATCCCGTCCTCCCGCCGCGGCGATCTCGTCAAGGTCCCATCGCAGGCAAGCCGTTGTCCCCTGCCTGCAGGACACGACAGTCAGCCGCCGGCACTGCGAGAAGGACGCGGTCTTCAGTCCGAGACCGAACCGCCCCAGGTCACCCGGCAGCCGCGGCTCGAGCGGGCTGCGATCACCGAGACGCATGGCCTTCTCAAGCTGGTCAGCCGTCATGCCGCTGCCATTGTCGGCTATGATCACGCGTGATGCGGCTCCCGCCCAGGTGAAGGACACGTCCACCTGTGAAGCGCCTGCAGCTACGCTGTTGTCTATCAGGTCAGCCAGGGCCGTCGAAGTCGAGTAGCCCAGGCCTCGCAAGGCCTCGATCATCGCCGTGGCCCGTGGTGGAGCGGCAATCCTTCTCTGGCCTGGATGCTCTGTCATGGGACCATGCTCTCGAAGTGGCGCGAGGGAAGGTGCCGGGGCAGCCGATCGAGTGCCTTCGCCTCGATCTGCCGGATCCGTTCGCGGGTTACCCGGTACGACTGCCCTATCTCCTCCAGTGTGAGAGGGTGGCCATCGGTGATGCCGAAGCGCAGGTCCAGGATGCGCGCTGCCCGCTGGTCAAGCTTCTGCAACGCGTCAAGCAAGGCAAGTCTCAGATCGTTCTGAAGAACGGTTGCAAGAGGTGTCTCCGGGTCGACAAGCTCCGGAACGCAGGCTTCCCTGGCCAGACCCGGTTCATGATCTGCCGAGGCGGACAGACCTGCAGCATCCTCCAAAGGCATGATTTCACGCTCGGCAGCAAGCGCCCGCTCGACTGCCCGTACATCAAGCTCCGTCACCTGAGCGAGATCGAGGGCCGATGGCTCGAAGCCATGCTTCACCCTGAAGGCATCCGCGTGCCGCCGTGTCTTGGCCATACGCTCCAGCAGGTGGACGGGGATGCGGACCGTTCGGCCAGTATCCTGCGTGCAGCGGCTCATCGACTGCCGGATCCACCACGTTGCGTAGGTACCAAAGCGCCAGCCGCGCTCGACATCATACTTGTCGATCGCCCTGAGGAGGCCGATCTGGCCTTCCTGAACGAGATCGAGGAAAGGCACCGCAGGGCGTGCGTATCGTCGCGCGTGCCAGACGATGCGACGCAGGTTCGCCTTGACGATCATCTCTCTCAGAGCAAGGTACCGTTCCAGTGTCGCTTCGACCGTAGCCGCAGGTCCGGGTGCCTGAATGCTCGCGGGGACACGGCGCAACAGGTGGAGGCCCTGCGGCGTGTTCTCCGCGATGCGTTCCGGCGCTGGGCGGCGACGTGGTGCAGATCGTCTTCCCTGAGGAAGGGCGCCCTCGGCCAGTTCCAGTAAGCGGCGGGTTGTCAGCGCCATCGATGACAGGATCCGTGCTGTATCGCCCGCATCCGCATCCCTCCGGGCGGCCTCCCTGAGGCGATCCGCCAGCCCCTTCGCCGCCGAACCCTCCTCCTCGCTTGATGGATCCGAGGCGTCGTCAACGTCCTCCTCGGCCGCAGTCCATTCGACGTCCGAAATATCCCTCGACATGAGAAGGCCGGCATCCAGCCGATCGGCCCAGGATCTCAGAGTATCCGGGGTGGAGACGCTGGAAGCTGCCAGCTTCAGCAGATCCCGACGAGTCGACGCCAGTTCCCGGAACAGACGCACCTCTTCGGAGGCAGAGGGGATGCGTACGCGCGCCGCCTCCTCCAGCAGCAGGCTCTCAGCGTCAGGAAAAGCTCCCGCCATGCCGTCGAGGAGTTCGAGTGTGTCGGCAATGTCCGATCTGTGAAGGGAGGAGCTGCCCGTTGTCGGGTCATCATTAGCATCCCGCGACAGATCAAGCGCATGCTCCCGCTCGACCAGCATGCCAAGGTCACCGAGTGCGGCGTGGAGAGCGGCGGTTACAGCCTCTTCCTTGCCGCATGTCGCGGCGTGCACCGCCAACTCATCAAGCGCTTCCTCCGGCACCCATCCATGGCGGAGCGCCGCCTCCAGCAGATGCACGGCTGCACGGTGCCCATCGAACCCCTCCACGAACATGGCTGACCACGCCGGCGCGATCCCAGGCAGATCCAGGTCCGTGTCGGCCCAGTCCTGGTCAGATAGGGATGCGGTGTGACTGGTCAGCTGCGCATCGAGTGCGGCCGCTGCCCTCTCGATGCCGATCGCTGAAATGGGTAGCAGGGGCTCGGGCTCAGGCTCCCATTGTTGATCCGCAGCGGAAGATCCGGCTGCCGGGCTTGATGGCTCGGCCAGGAGTGGAGGCGCGGCTACCGTGCCTTGGCCTGCCACGGGCTCCACTTCCGGCCCCTCGTCGCCCGGCGGGGCGACGCTCTGTCCTCCATCATCCGCGACCCACTCATCGGCGATTTCCGCCCTGATGTCCGCCTCGGCAGTTTCTGCCGAATCCGTGTGTGCCGCCGCCGCAGTATCCAGCGTCAGCACCGTGGCAGTGGGCGCTGTATCCCTTTCCGGACGGCTGCCCGAGCAAGGGCCGTCGTGTTCCGGAAGAAAGCAGGGGCCGTCTGGTGGTTCAGAGACTGCAGTGCATTTTTGGTTCGGCTCGCAGCGGTCAATCTCTGGCGGCGGGGCCTGTTCCGACGCGCTCGCCGCATCAGCGCTCTGGTAGCCTGCGATCAGCGCGACAACAGGGGAGTGCCCGGCGGACTGTGCAACTGCGAGCGCATCCCGGTTGTCGGCATCCCGAGTGGCAGGATCAGCACCAGCCTCAAGCAACAGCCGGCAGACTTCGGTATGTCCGCGCATTGCTGCCAGGATCAGAGGGGTGCGGCCCTTTCCGTCCCGGCCATTCAGGGGTGCGCCGCGCTTGAGATGGAACGCTACTGCTGCGGGAACACCCGACGCGAGCGTCAGGCGGAAGAGGGTGCTGAGAGAGTTTTCGTTGCTCAATCGATTATATCTGGGAGGATATTATCCGCTGGTGATAGCTATCATCACATTGATGCATCGAAAGCGGAAGCAGGGCGGCAGCATAATTTTGTAGGAAGCATGACCAAAGCTCCCCTCCTGATAAGCAATCATGTATAGGTAATTCATCCTAATAACATGCGGGGTGTGTTGAGGCGGCACTCAAGCCCGACAGGCTACGCAGCCGCCAGACCGAAGCCCGGAGCAGGCAGGACCCCCGCAGACTTGGCAAACTCCACGCTGATAAAGCCTGCACCATCATCGCTGCCACCGCGGCGTCGCGCGGCATCAATCTGCATATTGCCTGACGCGGCATCGAGAGCGGCATGGGCCTGGGCCTCCACAAACGCTGCGTTGATCTCCACCACGTCGTGACAACCCTCGCCTACGTCATCTGCCTACACAGTTCAGACGACTTTAACTTTAGCTCCAGGCAGTGCATAATACACAACTATGCACCACTATGGTGCATGCTGCTGCGGATATGAACGTCGTATGACCCCTCGCCCGAAGAAAGCCGTCCGGACCTCGGTCATCCTGCCGGAAGAAGCCCGTTTACGGGTCGATGCCCTGGCGACCGCCAACCACGTCTCGGCGGCCTGGGTCATGCGGCATGCCATCCTGAAGTTCCTGGATGAGCATGAGGGTCAGCGCGAGCTGCCTCTGCGCCTGCCTGCCACCCGCAGGGGGCAGTCGTCGTGACCTCCCGCGTCATCCAGAAGAAGATTGCCCGCCTCCGTTCCGGCGTCCGGCCAAAGGTCCTGGACCTGTTTTCCGGCTGCGGCGGCCTGTCTCTTGGCTTCAGATCTTCCGGTTTCGAGGTCAGCGCGGCGGTCGAGTACGACCCAGATGCCGCCCGGTCTCATGGTCTGAACTTCCATGGCGGCAACGCGGCGCACAGCCGGGCCTTCGACATCACCGTGACGCATCCGGCGGACCTCAGTGCCGCTCTGGATCTGGGGCCGGTGCCGATGGCTGTGGACGTTCTGGTTGGCGGCCCGCCCTGCCAGGCGTTTGCCCGGGTTGGCCGGTCCAAGCTGCGCGAGGTCGAGGCCCATCCGGAGGCCTTCCGGCACGATCCCCGGGCCCGCCTCTACCTCGAGTATCTCCGCTACGTGGATGAGTTCCAGCCGCTGGCCGTTCTGATGGAGAACGTGCCGGACGTGCTCAACCACGGCGGCCAGAACATCGCCGAAGAAACTGCCGAGGTTCTGTCAGGTAAGGGCTATGTCTGCGGCTATACCCTGCTGAACGCCTCCTACTATGGCGTGCCGCAGATGCGGGAGCGGATGTTCCTGATCGCCTACCGCAAGGAGCTGGACCAGGAAGTACGTTTCCCGGCCCCGACCCATTGGGTTGATCTGCCCCCCGGCTACGATGGCACCCGGGCTGTGGCCCTCAAGCTGCTGGGAGGCGACCTGCTGGCCGCCAGGAGCCGGTATGTGCCTCCGCCAGAGGCTTCCAGAGCCCTGCCGCCTGCCGTCACGGCAGCGGAGGCCATAGGCGATCTGCCGCCGCTCGATGCCCGCGCTCTGGCAAAGGCCGGTACACTGCGCCGTGGTGCGAGGCGCTTTGAGGAAGCCGACGGCATCCCGTATCCCCGCGGCCGGCGGAACCTTTCCGCCTATGCCCAGGCAATGCGTCACTGGCCGGGTTTTGAGGCGCCGGCCATGATCCGTGATCATGCCATTCGCTATCTGCCGCGTGACTACCCGCTGTTCGAACGCATGAATCCAGGTGACCAGTACCCGGAAGCGCACCGTCATGCACTCGAGATGCTGAACGAGCGGATAGCAGAGCTCGGCCGGCAGGGTAAGGTCATCAGGCCGGGTTCGGCGGCCTATGAGCAGCTGAAGAAGGAGATCGTCCCGCCCTACGATGCCGGGAAGTTCCCCAACAAGTGGCGCAAGATGTGGGCCGACAAGCCGGCCCGGACGCTGATGGCGCATCTGGGCAAGGACAGCTACAGCCACATTCACTACGACAGCGCCCAGGCCCGCACGATCTCGGTGCGCGAGGCCGCCCGGCTGCAGTCATTCCCGGACGGGTTTGTCTTTGCCGGCACGATGAACCCGGCCTTCCGGCAGATCGGCAACGCCGTGCCGCCGCTGATGGCAAAGGCCCTCGCCACCATGATCGCCCGCGCGCTCGGCACCCGGACCACCACAGCAGAGGAAAGCCTGGATGAGCCTGTCCGAGCGGCGGCAGCAGTTTGAGGCCGCATCGAGAGCCGATCCGCTCGTCACGCGCCGGACCAAGTTCCACAGGCTCTTCGGGGTCTCCAACAGCGCCAAGGTAATCGGCCGCGGCCTGCAGCTCGGCGTGGTCAACCTCGACAATGTGGCGGCGGATGTCGATGGCTTCGCCTTCGCCTGCACCATGGTCTTCCCGCCGGCGGACGAGGTGTATTTCACCGCCTATGTCCGCTCGGGCACGCCGGCGATGACCGCACGTCTGGCCGGCATGAAACGCCTCGGCGCGGCGGCACCGGCCGAGGCTGCTCCGTTGCTGGAGGAAGACCCAGGGGAGAATGGCGGCGGCGGAATCGGCTATGCCGCCCGCAACAACAACACCGTCGTTGTGCTGGCCAGCGACGGCTGCCTGCATCTGCGCAACCAGGGCTTCTGGGATGAACTGCCGGAGGATCTGAGCCCGTTCGGCGAGGCGATCCCGGTCGACCGGATCAACGTGGCGCTGTTTCCGCCGGCCGCCTCGGCCCGGCGCAGCCTGCTGGCGCGGGAGTTCGTCGGCTACCTCGGCAGCCTGATCGGCCGCGAGAAGGTGCATGAGCTGCGGGTCTGGGCCGATGGCGGGACCGTCCAACCGGAGATGCGGCGCCGGCCGCCGTTGATCCCGGTGGCAGAGCTTGAGGCGGCCGTTGCGGCGCAGGGCGGCCACTATCCCGGAGGCGAGGTCCGGCGGTTCCATGCCGCGCTGAACTTCCTGCCGCACAAGCACTTTGTCATCCTGGCGGGCCTCTCCGGCACCGGGAAGACCCAGCTGGCGCTGAAATATGCCCGGGCGGTGCATGGCCTCGACGCGACAGAGCCGGACCCGTTTCTGTTTGTCTGCCCGGTCCGGCCTGAGTGGACCGATCCCACAGGTCTGACCGGCTACTACGATGTACTGTCGAACCGCTACATGGTGCCGCCCTTCCTGGAGGCGGTGCTGCTGGCCACAGCCCACCCGCAGTCACCGGTCTTCGTGGTGCTGGACGAGATGAACCTGGCACGGGTCGAGTACTACTTCTCGGACGTGCTCTCGGGGATTGAGACCGGCGAGGCCCTGCAGCTGCATGCGCACGGGGTGCCACTGGAGGGCTCCACCGGGACGGTGATCCCGGCCGCACTGCCGCTGCCGCCCAACCTGTACATCACCGGCACCATCAACATCGACGAGACCACCAACCCGGTCAGCGACAAGGTGCTGGACCGGGCGGTGGTCATCGACATGACGGCCGTTGATCTGGCCGGCTTCTTCACGGACCTGGAGGAGCGGGAGCCCGGACTGCAGCAGGCCAGTGCTGCCTGTTCACCGCATCTGCTGGCGGCAGAGACGATCATGGCGGCCCACGGCCTCGGCTTCGGTTACCGGGTCGCCGGCGAGGTGGTGCGCTATCACGCCTTCGCCACGGAGCATCTCGGCAGCGCGCCGGATGCAGTCACCGATGACCTGATGGTGCAGAAAGTGCTGGTCAAACTGCGTGGCAGCGAACGGCAGCGGACGCTGCTGACCAGCCTCCAGCGGACACTGGCGGACCTGCCGCGCTCCCGGAAGTTCCTGGCGAAACTGCTGGCCGACCTCGACGAGTTCGGCTCCTTCCAGGCCAGCCGGTAACACCCGCCATGAGCGCCCTGTTTCTACGCAGCGAGCGGACCGGGGCGGCGTGGCAGGTGTGGCCACAGCCTGAGGAGGTGCCGCCCGGGGCTGTGCAGGAAACCGGCAGCTACCTCTTCGAGCTGCAGAACAGCCCGGAGGCCCCCACCGCGGCCCTGCTGATCGATGACCGGCCGCTGGAGGCCCTGCGGGCCGCGGCGGCTGATCAGGCCCACTGGCGCTGGCTTCCCGGCTTCCATGCCGGCACGGTGGAGGCGGAACTGCGGCTGCAGGGGCAGCCGCCGCGGCGCTTTGAGGTGGTCACCGACCCGGACCGCCGCAAGCTGACCCGCGATGCCTTTGATGCCATGGTGCGGGAGATCCTGGATGACAGCTTTGCCCTGTTCTCGCTGAGCAGCTTCCGCAAGGCGGTCGGTCATGGCAGTGGCAGCAGGCCCCCCCCCGTGGCGCGGCTGGAGTTCCTGCGCTCCCGGGTCGACGAGCTGTCCGCCATTGTGGAGAGCATTGCCCGCAGCCCGCGCCGCCGGCTCGCCGCGGAAGAGCGTGTGCTGCCGTACCACCGGGCCAGCCGCGCGACCGGCCTGGAGATCCTGCGCTCCTTTCACTCCGGCAGGCTGCGCCGGGAAAGCGTCGTCCCGTCGCGTCTGCCGGCAGGGCTGCAGGGCTTCCTGCCGGAGCAGATCCGCCTGCGTCAGCACCGCAGTTCCCTGGATCTGCCGGAGCACCGGCAGATGGCCGCCTGCCTGCGCGCCTGGTCTGCCTGGCTGAGTTCCACAGCCGGCCTGCTGGAGCGCAGCCGGAAAATGTCTGATGACGAGCAGCAGCAGACTGCGTCTGTCTGGGCTGCCCGCTGCCGCCGGCTGTCTCACCGGATCGGCCGGCTGGCTGAGGCCGCGCCCTTTGCCGAGGCCGGTGAGGCGCCACCGCAGCTGGTTCTCTCCGCGCTGTTCCGTCATGACCCGCTCTACCGGCGTTTCTACCGGCTCTGGCAGGACATGAACCTCGGCATCGCCGCGGTGTTCGGTGACTTCCTCAACCTGCCCCTGGCCCGTACCTTCGAGCTGTACGAACTGTGGTGCTTCCTGCGCCTCGTGCGGGCGGGTGCCGAGGCCTTCGGGCCCGAGGGGCTGGAGATCCGGGATCTTTTCATCAGTGATGCGGCGGGCGGCGTGACCCTGGCCACCGGTGCCGTCACAGTCCCGGTCGGCAGTGGCTGGAAGCTGTGCTTCCAGAAGCAGTACCGTGAGTTCTGGAGAGAGGCAGACGGTCGCGGCTCCTACAGCCGGACCATGACGCCGGATGTGGTGATGGCCCGTGACGCCGGGGAGGCTGACACCGGCCGCCTGATCGTGCTGGACGCCAAATACCGCATCGATGACGGGCTGAATGACGCGCTCAGCTCGATCCACACCTATCGCGACGCGCTGGTCAGAGAGGCTGCTTCCGGCGGGGTGGAGGAGATCGTCACCGCCGCCTATCTGCTGACGCCGCATATGCCGGTCACCCGCGATGACTACCGCGCGACACCGATGCCCGGGCGGCTGTTTCACCCGGATTACCGCAGGGGCTTCCGCTTCGGCGCGGTGACCCTGCAGCCGGGTATGTCCGTGGAGGAGATCGCCGCCGCACTCCGGCTGATCGTGGCGGACGCGGGGGCGGGATGACCGACGTGCTGACACCCGAGCAGCGGCGGCTCAATATGAGCCGGATCCGCGGCAAGGACACCAAGCCGGAGATGATCATCCGGAAGGGTCTGCACGCGGCGGGCCTGCGCTTCCGGCTGCACGCGAAAGAACTGCCCGGGCGGCCTGATCTGGTCTTCCCGCGCCACCAATCCGCCATCCAGGTGCATGGCTGCTTCTGGCACGGGCATCACTGCCCGATGTGCCGTCTTCCGGCGACGCGGCGGGAGTTCTGGTCAGCCAAGATCTCCGGCAACCGCGAGCGGGATCAGAGAACCTCAGCCGCCCTTCTTACCGCTGGCTGGCGTCTTCTGACGATCTGGGAATGCAGCCTTCGAGGCCCTGCCAGGAGACCTGAAGAGGAGGTTCTCGCATGCTGCAGTGACTTTTTCCGATCCGGCAGGCAGCAGGAAGAGGTTGCCGGGGTGTGGGATCGCATCAACACAGAGCACCGGGCAACCTCTGCCTGATCAGCGGTACTCCCTCATTGCAGCCTTGGGTGAGACGTTCCTGACAACGGTCATATGCCGTGATAATGCGCGGCCTTTTACGACTTACCCTGGCATACCCGCGATTATGCGGAGATCACCATCCAGCAACTTATCCTGTGCAGCGGCGCGAAGAGCCGGCGCGCGCGCCAGATGAAGAAGCTCAGGACCGAGATATCTCAGGACCGCCAGCCACTGCGCCCAGTTGAGTGCCAGCGGGTTGCTCATGACAGCGACCTTGCCGGCATTCACAGCGGCAGCCATGGCGTGGCCAAGGAGCAACTGACGGCGCAGCCTGGGTATGTTCGCGACCGGCAGAGCCTGCTGAAATGACCGCCCCTCCTGAAGCCGCCGGATCATCCAGGACCCACGTATGATGACCTCAATGATGCCCGTCGTGAGGCCACCCGCGAGAAAATGCCGGAAGTCATAGCCATCCCGGTACATTCTGCGGGTGATCTCCGCTACAGAAAGACCTTCGGAACCGATGGTTCCCATCTGCAGGAACTGGGTCAGAGGCATGAGTGGAGCCGGCAGCCCCATGGGTGTGGCGACATCCGAGAGCATGTGACCGCCGACCCGGCGGAAGGCATCGAAGAGGCCGCTGAACAGGTTCTGACCAGCCTCGCCGCTTGTGACTCCCTGGACGACCAGCACGCCGTCCCGACCGATCGCGGAGAACGTGCCGCTCAGGATATCCCGCACCCCGAAAACCCAGCCCAGAAGCGGATCGTGCCCGAGAGAATGGAACCGGTGGGAAACGGGATAGAGACCATCCACCGGCTTCAGCAGACGCGCATTTGTGGATGGATCGTATGGAACAGGAAACGCCTTCTCCAGCTTAGCGACGAGGTCCGGTGGCAGAACCCTGCTGACCGCGTCCCGCATGCCGTTGGAGAGAAGGCCGCCCTCAGCGCCGAACTGAGTCAGCGGGTTCTGTGGAATACCGACGAGAACAATATCAGCAAGGCCGGCCAGAAGTCCTGCTGTGCCGGCGATGACGAGATCCCAGCGGTCCAGTTCCCCTTCACCAGCCGCGTCGTCACCGGCTTTCTCCAGGCGCTGGAGGGCCGCCCTGATCTCCTCGGCATCGAGGGCATCCTCCAGCGCCGCGTCCGGTGGCGTGATCGCCAGCAGTTCGTCGAAGGTGGGGAGCGGACGGGTAACCACCAGGTCAGGCGGTGCGGCACTGGCAGACAGAGGTTGCCGCACAGCGACCTTGTGGGACGCTGCCAGAGCTTCCGCCCGCCTGATGGCCTGATCCAGCAGATCGGTGGTGTCAGACGTGCTCGCGCGGATTTCCCTGAGAACCCGGGCCTGTCCTCCGGCAACCCGCCCTTCCTGAGAGAGATCAGGCGGCCTTCTCACCGAGATCACCTTTCAGGTTCTGGATGACATCCTCAAGCTTCACGACGAGCGTGTGGAGGTACTCAGCACGAGAACGGTTGGTGGCGTTCTGCCGTCTGAGTTCCTCTTGAAGCGCGTGATGCTTCCGTAGTGCTTCCTGGAGAAGAGCACGACGCTCGCGGTCAAGGCGCTGCCGGTTGAAAATCGACACGGCGGCGTAGCCGCCCACGCCGAGCACGACCGCTGGCGCCGCAACCACCGCGATACCGGCCATCATGCCGCCGCCGACGATGCTGCCTGCCGCGGCGAGGCCGGAGGTCAAAGCGGCTCCTCCCGCGGCACCTGACGCGGCACCGACGGAGACGATCCCCGCACCCGCCGCGGCACCGACACCGATGCCCGCCGCCGCGCCAAGAACCTCCGCCACGCCCGAAGACAGGAGAGTGCGGTTGGGATCCGCCTGTGCCTTTCCCGCTTCATCCAGAAGGCGTCGAACAGGGACAAGAGCATTCAGCGAGCCATAGATCTTGTCCGACATGAGCCATCCTGTGTGGTGAAGCAGCTATCCAATTCATTTTAGCAACATAATCGAAAATGCAGCAATTGGGCGAATGCGGCCAGTGATACGATGAGCCTCTTCGGCTCCCTGGAGGCCGACTCAGAAGCGTGCCTGCTCGATCTCGCCCTGGTGGGACGTCCCTGAGGCCGATTGCAGAGCCTGGTGATGCCAGCGGCGCGCAGCGGCGCCTTATCCGGCCGACATCGACTTGGCCTGTTGGCAATGGACAGCGCGTAGCCGCAATCCTGGCCAGGCGGAACGATCAGCCTCGCTGATTGGCGGCCATTCCGGCCGCGTTGATATAGGCGCGCAGCATTCCGACCAGGATGTGGTGGAAGGGCATGGCGTACGGCTTACCGTCCTCCCTGCGAGACCGCAGATTCCGGAGATCGCACGTCGCTTGGCCTTTCTGGCTGACGGCCGCCGCGGCGCGCGTCAGGCGGCGCTAAGGGATTTTATGTGCCGGTCCTGGAAGGCGGCGACGGCGGCATCCCACTCCACCGTGACCGGCGTCAGCGCGCGCACCAGCATCACCGTCGGCGCGGCTCGGCGTGCGTGATAGTCGCCCTCCATCACGGCGAGCCAGCCGCGAAGGCCTTGGGCGCGCATCGTCTCGGTGAGGCTGGCCAGCTCGGCTTGGTCGGGGTCACTGCCACGGCCTAGCGTGACGTGGCGGCCGTCCTCGGCGAGCACGATCCAGCGGCGGTCACGGGCCATGGGCGGGTATCCTCTCGGGGGCGGCGTAGGTGGGAGCCTAGCGCGACGATCACGCATGATAATGGCCTCATCATACAGCAGCATGCAGAAATTCAGAGGCCTAATGTTTAGAGGCAAAACATACTACCTCCAAAATTTTCGGCTTGCGCCACCCCTTCTGACCCTCTACAGAAGAGGAAATCCACACAGGGACACGCATTATGGCCTTTGATCTCGATCATCCCTTCCCCCGTGACAATGACGGGCTCGCCGTGCTGCACGAGGCGATCGCCAGCGACCTCGAGAGCGGCCTGCTCCGCCTCGGCGAGGCACTCGCGCTCACTTTCGGCGAGACCGCCACGCAGGGCGCCCTGCGCGCGCTGCTGAGCGAGGCTTGGAAGCCCGCCGCGCGGAAACAGGAATTGCTCGCACTGTTCGACCGGCTTGGCTGGCGCGGGTTCCTCGCCGATCAGTTCGGTGAGGCCATCGACTCCATCGAGTTGACCCAGCCGTGGCGGGACGGCGCGGAGTACGCCGGACAAGGTCTGGCAGCTCATGAACCGCGCGACAGGCCCCCTTCCCTGGAGGACCGGGAGGCGCGCGTCAAAGCCCTGGCCGCGCGCGGCGCGACCGCGCTCCGCTGCGCGCCGGCCCTCTTCAGCGACACCCACCTTTTCATTTGGGAAGGCGTCGCCGCCCGCGCCGCGCTCGACTTCGGGAAACCCGTGTCGCTGGAAGGCCTGCGATTGCTGTCAGGCGTGACCCCCGCCGCCATCCGCAACGCCACCAGCACCGGCGAGCTGCGCCCGGATGAAGCGGGCGAGATCACCGCCGAGGCAGCCCGGGCTTGGCTGGCGCGGCGGCGCGAGTTCTGTCCGTCGCGCTGGACCAATCTCGCCGACCGCCAGTGGCCCTTCGACCCCGCTGCGGCGGTCGAACCCGACGACGAGGGCATGATCCGGGTGCCGCAGGACGCGGAGGGTACGCCCTTCCTGCCCCAGCACGTCGTCCGCTCCGCACGCGGCGGCACCGGGCTCAGTGTCACCATCGGCGCCAAGGGCGCGGAGGAGCAGCACCAGGATTTCTATGAGGCGTTGCGGGGTCTGACGAAAATGGAGGTCGCCCGCTGGCGCCGCCGCAACAGCGTCGGCAACTGGGGCATCGTGCGGGCACGTGGCGCCTGGGTGGCGGTCAGCAAGGCGGAGATCGACCGGCAACTCGCCGAGAAGCGGGCGGAGACCGCGTGATCCTGGTCGTCGTGGCGCGCCGCCAGCGCGCCTCGCGCCCGCCGCGACCCTGACGGCCCCAGCGCCCCACTCCCAGGCGCGCCGCGCCTCCATGCGATGAGTATCCCAGCCTGGCCCGGCTGAGGGGCCACGCGCGCCGCAATCTGTTTTGATATCGCAACATATGGCCAGTCATCGAGGCCTGCTCGGACTGGCCTGATCTATGGAGATTCTTCGTAACCGTCGTCTGATCCCCCTCCAGCTCAGCGCTTGACGTGACCTGCTGCCCTGGCGGCCTGCACCGGGCTATCCTGCATGCCGGTTGGGGGTTGAGGCGGGATGGCGGGCGAGGACGATCTCCGGGAGCGGCTCCGCAAGATCGAGGCGTTGATCGCGGGTGCAGGAACGGCGGGTGAGCGGGAGGCGGCTGGGGCGGCGCTGGAGCGGGTCAAGGCACGCCTGGCCGAGCAAGCCCGCCGTGACCCGGCCGTGGAGCAGCAGTTCGCGATGCCGGACAGTTGGTCCCGGCAGCTCTTCGTCGCCCTCTGCCGCCGCTACGGGCTGAGGCCCTATCGCTACCCCCGCCAGAAGCGCACGACGGTGATGCTGCGCGCGCCCAAGGGCTTCCTTGATACGGTCCTCTGGCCCGAGTTCCTGGAACTGGAGCGGGCGCTGCGGGCGCATCTGCAGGGCGTGACCACGCGCATCATCCACGACGCGGTCCATGCCGATACCAGCGACGCGGAGGAGGTGAACCCGGCTTTGCCGGGGATCTGATGGCTACGCCGCTGCGGCGGTGTCCCGGCCCCAGTTCCAGGGGAGGAGGACATCAAGCCCGTTCGCGCGCACGTCGCCGCGGACCATCCGCTGCAGCACGTCGGTCAGCCACGCCTCGGGTTCAACGTCATTCATCAGGGCCGTCCGGATCAGCGTCGTCGCGATGGCCCAGTTTGCGCCGCCTGCCTCACTGCCCGCGAACAGCGCCGCCTTGCGGGTGACAGCCACAGGTCTGATCTGCCGCTCCACGGTGTTTGTATCCATCTCCAGCCTGCCGTCCTCGAGGAACCGCACGAGACCGCCCCAGTGGCGCAGGCCGTAGCGGATGTCTCCGGCGAGCTTGGAGCCCTGGCTGAGGCGATCCAGCTGCGCTCGCAGCCAGGTCTCGAGGGCGGCGACCAGCGGCGCGCTCCTCTCGCGACGGATGGCGTGACGCTGCTCCGCCGAGCGACCCCGGATCTCGCGCTCGATCCGGTAGAGCTCCCTGATGCGCAGCAAGGCCTCGGCGGCAATGGGCGACTTCGTGCCCGCATGGACCTCGAAGAACCGTCGGCGCAGGTGCGCCCAACAGAAGGCCAGCGTCACCGAGCCGTCGCGGCGCTCCCGCCGCATGGCCTTGAACCCGTCATAACCGTCGACCTGCAGCACGCCCTTGAACCGGCCGAGATGAGCGGCGGGTCGCGCGCCCTTGCGATCTGGCGCGTAGGCATAAGCGACCGCAGGAGGAGCCCGCCCCAGCCAGGGGCGGTCATCGACGGCATAGGCCCAGAGGGCCCCCTTGCGGGTTCGCCCGCGACCGCGCTCCAGGGTGGGAAGTGGCGTGTCGTCGGCGAACACCCGTCCCTGTTTCCTGACATGCTCCAGGACCCGCTCGTAGAGAGGCCGGAGCCACCAACACGCCGCCCCGACCCAGTCGCAGAGGGTTGAGCGGTCGAGCCCCACCCCGCTGCGGCGGAGGATCGCCACCTGGCGGTACAGCGGCAGGCCATCACCGTATTTCGAGACAAGCACATGCGCCAGCAGCGCCTCGGTCGGCAGCCCGCGCGTCACCGCGTGCTCCGGGGCAGGCGCCTGATGAACACCGCCCACGCAGCTACGACAGGCCAGGCGCGGGCGGATGGTCACCATCACCCGAAGCCTCGCGGGCACGACGTCGAGCCGCTCTGACCGGTCCTCGCCGATGACGCGCATGTCGCTGCCGCAGCAAGAACAGGTCCGACTGGCGGGTTCCAGCACGCGCTCCACTCTCTCGAGGTGCGGCGGCAAGGCGCCGCGGTTCCGGCGCGCCGATGGGCGTCCGCGAGGGCCAGCCTCACCCGGCGCATCATTCGCGGGCGGCGGGGGTGGCACGTCGCGGCCAAGCGCGAGGACAAGCTGGCCAGGATCGATGCGCTCGGCACTCTGGCCAAAGCGCGCCCGGTTGAGCGCGTGGAGCATGCCCTCGAGTGCCGCGATCCGCGCCTCGGCGGCAACCAGCGCAGCGCGCAGGAGAACCACCTCCACGTCCGCCCTGTTCGTGTCATCGGCTGCTGTCACTTGGGAATCGTCGCAGGCCGCGCCGCGTCGGCGCAAGCGAAAGCTGCTACGTCGCGCTCGGCCGCCACACCCGCTGTGGGTTACGCCAGTCCAGGCCCTCGAGCAGCATCGAAGTCTGCGCCACCGACAACGCAATCCTGCCGG
Source organism: Pseudoroseomonas ludipueritiae (assembly GCF_014490445.1). Classification (GTDB taxonomy): domain Bacteria; phylum Pseudomonadota; class Alphaproteobacteria; order Acetobacterales; family Acetobacteraceae; genus Pseudoroseomonas; species Pseudoroseomonas ludipueritiae. The sequence continues at coordinate 25,629 of NZ_JACTUZ010000008.1, forward strand.
TGTTCGTCATCGGCCACTGGAAGCGGCTCCGTTCCAAGCGCTTCTGGAAAAGGCACAGGCCTTGACCGTCATGCCAGAGGCATTTCACCAGATGACCCCGGCGCCCACGGAAGAGGTAGACCGCACCCGAGAACGGATCCTCGCCGAAGGTGGTCTGCACGAGAGCGGCAAGCCCGTCCATGCCACGCCGCATGTCCGTCACCCCGCAGGCGAGGAAGATGCGTGTGCCTGGTGCGGGGCCGATCATCGCCCCTCCAGTGCCGCAAGGACGCGGCGAAGCGCCGCCTCGTCCACCCCGGCATCAACACGGACGACGACACCACCTGGAAGCGCGATCTCGATCCGTCCGTCACCAGGCAGCGAGGCGGCCTCAGCAATTACGGCAGGCGCATTCTCGCAGGGGACTTCCTCCGCTGCGATCGCGGGGAGCCGTGGCGTGATCGGCGCCGGGGTGACCGCCATCAGCAGCTCGCGTCGCCATGTATAAAGCAGTCCCGTGCCGATCCCCCAGCGCCGTGCCACATCGACCGCGACGACCGTGGGGTCCATCGCCTCAGCGACAATCCGCAGCTTTTGCTCAGGGCTCCAGCGGCGCCGCCGTTCACCGCGGGTCACCACCTCCACGAATTCCGTCCGAGCACTCATACGATCACTCATAGGAGTGCTCGCCTCCGTGCTCCTGACCGGATCCCCGTCCACTGCCCGCCCTCACGCCAGAAGGCTCAATCCTCCTCCCCCAGACTGTGCACCTCAATCATGGGGGTCAGACGACGCTTACGATTCTTCGTGCAGCCTGAATACATCAACGTGGGCGACCTGTTCTCCCGCGAGAACGTCTTTGCTGTCCCGCTGTTCCAGCGCCCCTATGTCTGGGACGAGGACCGCTGGGAACTGCTCTGGGACGATGTCACCCGGGTGACCGAGGAAACCCTCGCCGCGACACGCGCGCCGCGCCGTCACTTCCTCGGATCAATCGTCGTGCAGCAGCGCCCGAATGGCGTCGCCCAGGTGCCGCGCCGCGAGGTCATCGATGGACAACAGCGCCTGACCACACTGCAGGTGTTGCTCAAGGCGGTCGCCGACGCGCTCGAGGCCGACCTGGTGACAGCGGACACCGCGCTGCCCTTCGCCACCCTGCTGCGCCATCCCTTCGCCATCCAGACCGATGTGGAGGGGTCCTACAAGGTCTGGCCGACCAACGTGGATCGCCCGGCCTTCCGCGAGGTCATGGACGGCTTGGCGCGACGGGGCGTGGATGCTGATGACCGGTTCTCCGGCGCCTACCGCTTCTTCCGCGGCAAGGCGGAGGCATGGATCCTGGCCGCCGGCGATGATCCGGAGATCCGCGCCCGCCGGGCGGAGGCCCTGGCGCGGTCCCTGCGGCAGCATCTCTGGCTCATTGTGCTGAACCTCGCGGAGGACGATCAGGCGCAGGTCATCTTCGAGACGCTCAACGCGCGGGGCACACCGCTCACCCCGGGCGATCTCGTCAAGAACGTGCTGCTGCGCCGCGCGCAGGAGGAGGGCGCGCCCGTCGTGGCGCTCTATGAGAAGCACTGGCGCCATTTCGATGAGGACAGGATCTGGCAGCAGAATGTCGGCGCCGGCTACACCGCCCGGCCACGCCTCGACTTCTTCCTGCAGCAGGCGCTCACGGTCCTGACCAGCCAGTCGATCCCGATGACGCAGGTCTACGACTCCTTCGCTGCTTATCTCACAGCGACGCGGGGCGAGATCACCGCCACGGAACATCTCGAGCGGATCAGTGCTCTGTCGCTGACGGCGCGCCGGATCTTCCTGGCGGAGGAGGATGACGCTGACCGCACCCTCACCGCTGCTGCCCGCATCCGCGCCATGGACTTCTCGACCGCGCTGCCGGTCCTGATGGTGCTGCTAGCGGATCCGACCCGTGATCGCACCGACGTCGCCCAGGCGGCCGTCTGGCTGGAGAGCTTCCTGGTGCGCCGCATGGTCTGTGGGCTCAACACCGGGATGTATGGTCTCTTCTTCGTCGACGTCATGAACGCCGTGGCGAAGGCCGGGTGCACCTCGGACGCGGTCAGGACGATCCTGGGGCGGGAACGCTCGGACAGCACCCGCTGGCCCGACGATGAGGAGTTCGGCCACGCCTGGCGGACCTACCCGCTGTACCGCACCCTCAAGCGCGGTCGCCTGAACATGATCCTGCGCGCTTTGGAGACGTCGCTGCGCGATCCCGAGCTCACCGATCCTGTCGCGGTGCCACGGACCCTGACCATCGAGCACATCCTGCCGCGACAGTGGAAGCCGTGGTGGCCACTACCGGCGGGCGCCGATGGCGCGGCGGCGGAGCGGCGCGACGAGATCCTGCACACCATCGGCAACCTGACGTTGGTGAAGCGCAAACTGAACGAGAAGCTCAGCAACGCGCCCTGGAACACCGGGGACGCCGAGTGCAAGCGGGCGGCCCTGCGCCAGCACGGGATGATGCGGCTGAACGCGATGCTGGGAAGCTGCGAGCTGTGGGATGAGGGTGCCATCCTCGACCGCAGTGATCATCTTCTCAGCCAAGCCATCCACATCTGGCCACGACCGCTCTCCCGTTGACGATGAAAATGAACATGGCTGAGCGCACAGCGATAGCGATCCCATTGCGGCTGGTGGAAGCCTGACGCGGCTTTCTGTCCCATGGCGACGTTGCCTGTCATGGGACAGTCTCCTGTTAACAAGCGAACACAATGGTCAGCGACAGGCCTTGTTACCTGTCCACCGGTCAGTGCCTCACTCCAGATCCAGGGCAGTTTAGAGAATGGCTGGCGTGCTGCTGCTACAGGCCCATTCCCGGACCACGCCGGACACCGAGCCGTTGCCGCTGGCTCTCCTGCTGTCGCTCCTGAGCACGATCTTGCGCCTGCATGGCCCGCTGTCCGTCCCGCATAGCCTCCATCGCCCGGCTGACCCCGACCAGTCCCTCTCGCGGGCAGGCAGCAGCCTCGAGCAGCCCGGCTTTGGTGGCCTGAATCGCCCCTTCTGGTCCCAGCCGCTGCTCCGCTGCCTCGGCCACGGCCTGGAGTTCTGCCGCCACTGCGGGCCGTGATTGCACCTCGCGCTGCCAGGCAGCGGCGAGCGCAGGGTTTGGCTGCCCCGCCATTACCTGCCAGTAGGCCTGTGCTGCTGTCCCTGCCCTGGCCGGCGCATGGTCCGCCCGCGCCTGCTCCAGCGCCTCCACCGCCTGCCAAGCCCGCTGTGACAGCCCTGGCACTTCCACCGCATCCCGCGCCCGCTGTGCCGCCACCTCGGCCCGATAGCTCTCTCCAGCCCGCTGCCGTGCCGCTGCCTCCCGCTCCAGCCCGCTGGCAATCGAACGCGCCGCGCTGACGGCGCTGGCCCGCTCCAGCTGCGCCCCGCGCCCGGCGAACAGCCCCTCGCGGCCGCGCAGCCGCCCCAGCACCTCCGGCTGCTGCCGGAGCCGGTCGGCGACTTGGTTCCGGTCATCCCGGCTGTCCCACAGCAGCGCGTCAAGCTGGGCTTCCGCCTGCACCGGATCGCGGTACGCTGCCTGCAGCCACTGCGCCCTGTCCACAGCCTCTTGCCGCACGCCGGGATCGTGCGCCTCCACCGCCACGATTTCCTCAGGTGTGGTGCCCCGCCCCAGGCTGTCGCGACCCGTCGAATCCCGCTGCGCCGGCAGCAGTGGTGGCGGCGGTGGTTCCATCTGGGCCGCGGCCTGCTCGAGGTAGCGGGCCGCCGCTTCGCCGCTGGCCCTGGCCCGCTCCGCCGGCGACCGCGCGACGATCTCGCTCTCGGGTGCTAGTGGCGACAGTCCACGCCGGCTGGCAAAGGCCTCCCGGGCGCGGTGCTCGCCCGCTGGCCCGGCATAGTCCAGCGTCACGTCCTTGGCCCGCTGCCGTGACAGCCTCCGGGTGAGGCCTTCCCGGCTGCCCAGCTCATCCCGCGTCCAGTGCAGCCACACCCCCTCCCGGTGCCGCGTCAGCGCCACATAGGCCGCGTGCCGATCCATCGCCGCACTCGCCAGCACATGGGCGCGCTCCACCGTCACCCCCTGGGCCTTGTGGATGGTCGCGGCATAGCCGTGTGTCAGCGCGCCGTAGTCCCTGACCGCGAAGGTGGCCTCCTCTGCCGGTGTGGCGGCGTCCCTGGCGTCCAGCCGCACCGTCAGCCGGGCCACTTCGCCCTGCCCTTGGATGCTGGTCACCGTGCCCAGCGTGCCGTTCTTCACCGCCGTGCCGCCCTGCCCGTCCGGCCCTGCACCCAGTGCTCGCGCGTTGCGCAGGAACATGAGGCGATCGCCAACGGCGAGCAGCCGCTGGCCCTGCTCGGTCATGATGCTATGGTCCGGCCCGAGCGCCCCGGCCCCCCCGAGCTGCTCGCGCGCCAGCCGGTTCAGCGCCGCCGCATCCGCCCGCGTCGCGGCCAGCATCAGCTGGCTGCGGCCGGGCGCCTCCTGCCGTCCCTCGATCCAGCCCGCCACCAGCGCCGCGCGGGCCTCTTCCTGCGTCGCGTGCCCCACCACCATGCCGGCCTGCTCGTAGCGGGCGAGCGCCTCGGCTGTGCGCCCGGTGGCGAGCTCGCGGGTGGCCTCCCGCTGCCAGTCTTCTCGCTGCCGCCGCACCTCCGAGATCTCGGCAGCCCCGTGCCGCTCCGCCAGCGCTCGGAAGGCCGCGCCGGCCTCGATCGCCTGCAGCTGCTCCGGATCCCCCACCAGCACCACCTTGGCGCCGGCCTGCTGGACCTGCTCCAGCACCCGCTGCATCTGCCGCGAGCCCACCATGCCGGCCTCGTCCAGCACCAGCACGTCGCGCGGCCCCAGCGGCTCGCCGCCCCGCGCCCAGTGCCACTCCAGGCTGGCCAGCGTCTTGGAGCGGATGCCGCTGCCCGCCTGCAGCCCCTCGGCGGCGATGCCCGAGAGCGTCGCGCCCCGCACCCGCAGCCCCTGCCCCTCCCAGGCTTGCCGCGCCACGCCGAGCAGCGCCGACTTGCCGGTGCCGGCATAGCCCACCACCAGCGCCAGCCCTTCCTCGCCGGTGAGATGCCGCACCGAGTTGCGCTGCTCCGCGCTTAGGGTGAGACCGCTGGTCTCTGCCTGCCGCAGCGCCCGGTCCTGCTGACGTGCCGGCACGCCATGCGCCCGGCCCTGCGCCAGCGCCGCCGCCTGCCCCTCCAGCCGCCGCTCAGCCGCCAGCATGTCGCGCGTGGTCCAGCGTGTGCATCCCGCCGCGTCCTCGCCCAGCCGCACCAGCGCGGGTGCGGCCTCCACCTTGGCCAGCACCTCCGCGAACTGCGCCGCCCCGTCGCTGTGCCGCGCGATGAACCGCGCCAGGTCCCGCCGCGTGAAGGTGGACTGTTGCCGCGTCAGGGCGTCGAGCGCGAGATCGGGATCAGCCGCGATCCGCGCGCCGTTCCTGCGCGCGATGGCGTCATGCTCCGCCCGCCGTTCCGCCGCCTCACCGCGCTCGGCCCGGCGCATCCCCGCCGGTCCTATCTTGTGCTGCGGCTCCAGCGGAATGCTCTGAGCGGCGAGGCTGCGGTGGTCGATCCGCACATCATGCCCGAGGCTGGCCAGCCGCTCATTCGCCAGCTCGGCCCAACGCTCACGCCACGTCTGCAGCAGCGCCGTGCTGTTCCACGCCCGCTGCTTCGGTCCGAATGCCGCGTCAGATCCGTCCGCCTGCTGGCCCGGAGCGAAGCCGCGCAGCGTCAGCAGCACATGCGCGTGCGGCTTGGCCTCGCCGTCCTCGCCTACCGGGCTGTGCACGCAGAGATCGGCCACCATGCCGCGTGCCACGAACTGCTCGCGGACGAAGTCACGGGCTAGTGCGATCCCCTCGGCCTGGCTGAGCTCCCGCGGCAGCGCGAACTCCACCTCCCGCGCCAGCTGCGCGTCCTTCCTCTTTTCAGTGGATTCCACTGCGTTCCACAGCAGGCTGCGATCTGCCCAGGCTGCCGGCGCGCCGTTGGGCAGCAGCACCTCGGCATGCACCAGGTGGTCCTTAGCCGTGAAGTCGTGCGTGAGGCCGGTGCGGTCGTCCTCCAGCCGCGTCGCCGCGCGATAGGCCGCCGCCGCCACCACGGAGCGTCCGGCGCCGCGCGAGATCACCTGCGCCGAAAGGTGGTAGATCGCCATGCGCCATTCTGGCCGTGGGAGGCTTCAGGAGGAACCCCGACGCCGCGCTTGTTCCGCCTGCGGTGGACTCACCTTTCCGCGACGTTGCCGCAGGCGACGTATAAGCGCGCATTTCTACGCTTTGCTGCGAAGATGACGGGTGGTGCGGGGTACGCTTTCGGATGGTGGTGCGCCCCTACGACGACGCCCCGGGGCAGTGTTACCCTCCGACCGCTAGGCGGTCGTGCCGGAGCCCACCAGATCAGCACCAGCCATGCCGCTGTTCCGCGCGGGCTGGAGCACAGCGGCGTCTTCCTCAACATCACCCTGACCACCGATCAGGGCCGCGTGGATTGCGACATCAACATCGGCAGTGATGCCGTTCGCAGTGAGCGGCCTTCACCGCCCTGGCAGCACAGCGCGAGGCGACCGAGGCAGCGTTCGGCGCGCTGCTCGAACGGCAGCCAATGCCGCGCCGGCTGGGCTGCATCTTCAGCAACATGGCGGGCGGCTGGCGCCTGCCGGAGCACGAGTAGCCTGCCTTGCAGGATCGCCTCATCGAGGCGGCGATCCGCATGGAGAAGGCGCTGCGGGAGCCCGTGCGGATGCTCCAAGTCTGACCGCGACGTCGTTCCGCCTCCCGCCGCGATCACAAAAGCTGACGGCGCGTCGGGTTGGCGCCTCCGCCCCGCTGTGCTGACTGATCCCTGGCGGCCGGTCCCCCGAGGGCCCGGTCAGCGACGCCGGACCCACCACGGAGGACCTCCCCCTTGGCACCACGCCGCCCCCGCGACATCGACGCCGAACTGCGCGCCCTGCAGGACAAGGCGCGCCAGCTCCGCACCAAACAGAAAGCCCAACTCGGCGAGTTGCTGCTTGCCACCGGCGCCGCCGACGCGCTCGATCCCGACACCCTCGCTGGCCTGCTGCTGCACGGCCTCGAGCAGGCCAAGAGCAACCCGCAGGCGGCCGAGAGCTGGCGGCAACGTGGAGAAGCCTTTTTTCGCCGCGAGCGCGCCAGCACCAGTGGAGCCGGCGAGAGCAAGCCTGCGAGCACGTCTTCCCGCCCTGCGCATCGCGATGCGGAGGACGCGGCGCGCCCGGCTGCGGAGTAGCCAAGTCATCGCCCGTGTCGAGGCCGCCCGCGCCCGCGGCGATGCCCGCGACTGGGCGGTCGAACGCCGCGCCCGCACCCGTCACCTGATCGAGCTCGGCGGCCTGGTGCACAAGGCCGGGCTGGTGGAGCTCCTGGAGGACGACCGCGCCACGCTGCTGGGCCTGCTGTTGGCGGCGGTCGGGCAGCTGCGCGGCGGCGGTGACGAGCCGCCCGAAGTGCTGCGCGCCCGCTGGCGTCACACCGGCCTGCGCGCCTTCCAGGCCGAGCGTGAGGCGGCGGAGGGAGCGGCCCCGCCATGACCGCCGTCCTGCACGGCCTCTGGCGCCTCGCCATCACCCTGCTCACCCTGCCCTTCGCCCTGATCGCTGGCTCTGGATCTGCGCCCGCCTCGTCGGCTCCGGCGCCCTCCTCGGCGGCTTCCTCGGCCTGCTCTGGAACATGGTCCTGCTGCAGCCACCCGACCTCCGCCACGGTGTGGTCGGCCTGCTGCTCGGCGGCCTTGTTGGCCTCCTGCTGGCGCTGGTCAACCTGGTGGGTCCTGTTTCCTTCGGCCGCGGCACATCCGCCACCTCGCACGGCTCCGCCGCCTGGGCCGCACCGCGCCAGCTGCGCCATGACCTCGCCGCAGCGGCGCTGGTGCGGGATCCGGCGGCGCTGCTGGTCGGCCGGGATCCCGGCCGTCGTGGCAGCCTGCTGCGCTACACCGGACCCGCCCATCTGCTCACCATCGCCCCCACCCGCTCCGGCAAGGGCGTCGGCACCGTGCTGCCCAACCTGCTGCTGAGCGACCGCCCCATCCTCTGCATCGATCCCAAGGGTGAGAATGCCCGCATCAGCGCCAGGGCAAGGCGGCGCTTTGGCCCGGTGCATGTGCTGGATCCCTTCGGCGTCTCTGGCCAGCCGGCCAGCCGCTACGATCCGGCGGCGCTGCTCGACCCCACTTCACCGGATCTGGCCGACGATGCCGCGACGCTGGCCGAGGCACTGGTCTTTGATCCGCCCGGCCAAGTCTCCGAGGCGCATTGGAACGAGGAGGCCAAGGCACTGATCTCCGGCCTGCTGCTCCACCTCGCCTGCCGGGGCGCCCAGGGCCAGCGGGGGCTGCCGGCACTCCGTCGCCTACTCACCCTGCCGCCGGATGACTGGCAGGTCCTGCTGCGCGCCATGCTGGCCGATACAGCGGCCGCTGGTGGACTGGTCAGCCGGGCCGCGGCCCGCCAGCTCGGCAAGGCCGACCGCGAGGCCGCCGGCGTGCTCTCCTCGGCGCAGCGTCACACCCACCTGCTCGACAGCCCCAGGCTCGCCGCCAGCATGGCGCGCTCGGACTTCCCGTGGGCTGACCTGCGCCAGGGCAGCGCCACCGTCTTCCTGGTGCTGCCGCCCGACCGCCTCACCACCTACAGCCGCTGGCTGCGCCTGCTGATCGCCCAGAGCATCCAGCAGCTCGCCCGCACCCCGTCCCTACCCGGGCAGCCGCCGGTGCTGCTGCTGCTCGATGAGTTCGCCGCCCTTGGCCGCCTCGAGCCGGTGCTGCAGGCGGCCGGGCTGATGGCGGGCTTGGGCCTGCAGCTCTGGCCCATCCTGCAGGACCTCGCCCAGCTGCGCGCCGCCTATGGCCAGAGCGCCAGCACCTTCCTCGCCAATGCCGGGCTGCTCCAGGTCGCGGCCCCGGCTGACCTCGAGACCGCCCAGTGGCTCTCCCAGGCACTCGGCAACAGCACCATCGGCTTTGCGACCCACAGCAGCTCCCACTCCACCTCGGACAACCCGGAGGGGCATGGCTCCACCAGCCACGGCAGCTCAACCCAGCGCGTCGGCCGCCCCCTGCTCACCCCTGACGAGGCCATGCGCCTGCCCGCCGACCAGCAGGTGCTGCTGCGGCCTGGGCAGCGGCCCGTCCTCGCCCGCAAACTTCGTCATTATGCCGACACCGAGTTCCAGGGGCTGGCCGACTGAGTGCGTCCAGCTGGTGCTGGATCCCAGTGGGGCGCCCCCTTATCATCCGGTCGTACGTTTTGTATGACAGGATGATCCATGAGCGTGGTGACGGTGCGCAAGCAAGGGAACTCGGTCGGCATCACTTTTCCGGCCGAAACCCGCATCCGCATGGGCTTCGAGGTCGGCCAGGACCTGACACTGGTCGAACTTGCCGACGACGTGAAGTTGGTGAAGCGCAACCTCAAGCTGGAGCGGCAGCTGGAACTGGCCCGTGAGGTGCGGCGCGAGCAGGCCGACGCGCTGCAGGAACTGGCCAGGCGGTGACCGACCCGGAGTTCCTCGAAGCCGACGCGGTTGCCTTCCTGCACGACTGGGCGCTGCGCGAGTTTGGAGGGGCGCAGGGAATCAAGGATCCAAGCTTGCTCGAGAGCGCTCTGGGGCGGCCGCGTAACAAGCTGGCCTATGCTGGGTCAGAAGGTGTGGACCTCTTCGACCTGGCGGCCGCTTACGCCTACGGTATTGCCCGTAATCACGCCTTCAACGATGCCAACAAGCGCACCGCCTGGTCCTGCTGTGTGCTGTTCCTCAAGGTGAACGGCATCGCGCTGAGGATTGAGGCGACGGAGGTGGTGGAGCAGATGGTGGCGCTGGCACACCCGCCCGACCGGCAGGCGCAGGTCGACTTCGCGCAGTTCCGCACTGAGTTCACCGGAGAGCCCGGCGTGGTGCGCATCGTCTGGTTGTTCTCCCTGGTGCTGGGGCACAGCCGCTGGCTCTGGGCGCTCTTTGTGCTGCAGCAGGACCTGCCGACGGTGCTGCGCTGCCACCTGGCTGCCTTTGCGGCGATGGGTGGCGTGCCGGCCGAGATCCTCTACGACCGCATGCGCACCGCGGTCACCGGCAAGGATGCCGCGGAGGGCATTGCCTACAACCGCACCCTGCTGGCCTGTGCCCGCCATTACGGCTTTCTGCCCAAGGCCTGCCGTCCCTACCGGCCGCAGAGCAAGGGCAAGGTTGAGCGGCCGTTCCGCTAAGTCAGGGCCTTCCAGGCTTGATTGTAGAACCAGATCTGGAGCTATCATCCGGGCTGCAACAGCGCCACATTGCTGTGCTCCGGACGCCGTGGATTGGCATAGAATAGAGGCTCTGGCGTAATTTCCGCGCTTGCCATGCTGACTACGCTGGCGGCTAGAACTGACGTGAGGCCGCCTTGCTAAGGGCCCGCTCTGTAGCCAGCGTGGCTGACTAAACCTGTGGGTGCGCCTGCCGCTGCCCTTCACCGTTCGTCGCGAACAAACAGGAGTCTGCATACCATGTCTGCACCCTGCCTCTTGGCTGCGCGCGCCGCTGGTTTGGCCGGCACCTTCCTCGTCTTGGTGCCGGCTGTTTGGTCAGACAGCACCAGGGCGGACATCGTCAGTAGCCAGCGTCCATGCACTACACAGCAGAGACAGGCAATCGACGCCGCCATCGCGAAGGCCCGTCAAGGCCTGCAGAAGGCGACCGAAGCCCTTAAAAAACCAACGGAAGCAGATACTGATCGCTTCACCCGCTGGTTCGGCGCACCTTCGAGTGATGCCGCGGAGAGCGTGCGCCATGTGTACGAGCGAGCTCTCACTATGATGAACTTTCAGAGCTTCTGGTGCCCTATCGTCAACTCGGACGAGCTTCAGTGGAGCGTGAACGAGGTGGCTGCGATTTGGCCCCCGACTCCCACAGCGATCTATCTGGCCCCATACTTTTTTGACATGGCGACGACCGGTGCGGATTCGAGGGCTGGGACGATCATCCACGAACTTACGCACCAGGAGAGCGTCGGCGGCACGAAGGACGTCGAATACGGCCAGGAGAAGGCCAAAGCTATGGCGCAGAACAATCCGTCGCAAGCGCGGCGGAATGCTGACAACTACCAATACTATGCCGAGGACCTTCTGTTCGGCCTGCAGTGATCCTTATCGTTAGCGGAGCACCATCATCAACAGGGCGGGATCTGTATCCGCCGATACCTGCACGAGGGCTCCAGCCAATTGGATCTCGATGCAGGGCGGTGAGAACGGCTTCCGCGACGCTGCACTGGATTCCTCCACGATCGGCACGAATGAGGGTGTTGCGCCATGCCGCATCTCCCGCCGCCAGGTGAACACCTGCTGCGAGCAGATCTGCCAACGACGCGCCACCTCGGCGATGAAGGCGCCGGGTGCGAGCGTCGGCGGATCGTCAGGCGCCGCCCGGGAACCGACACGTCAACACAATGACACGGGGCCAATCGTAGCAAGGGTCAGACCCCCGGGCGGCTCCGACATTCTCACAGTCGTCGCTGTTCAACGTTACACCAAATGTTTTACCCTCGGTGTCGCCTTCGATGACTGTCCAGAACGCCATTGTCTATCTCCTTTATCTGGTCGACGAGGCCGGGCGCGGCGGCACCCTGATTTCGGTGACGTAGCGCGGACTGCTTGCTCCGAAATCCTGCACGAATTCAGTGCGAGCGGTGGGCGGCCGGTGCGCCCGTTCCTCCACGAACAGCGTAAGCGTTAAGCGGTTGGGATCGAGCGCAACGTTGGGTACGCGGAACCCGGTCCTCCAGCACGCATAGTCGCCCGTCGCGCCGGACGCGGCGACCGACTGCGCGCGCAGCCGCACGGTCCTTGTTTGCGGGTCTACCCCCACAAGGCGCACGTTGACGCGGGTCACCACTGCCTCATCAATGAGCTCGACCATGCTGAGGTCGGGTTCGGGTTCCGGGCTTGCCGGTCCGGAGACCTCCACTCGCACGATTGAGTGTTCGCGGGAATTGGGGTCTGCTTCCACCCACACCGCCGTCTGACGCCGGGTCAGCATCTGAAACTGAAATGGATCGCCCGGGAACGAGACCATCAAATCGCGCGGGGCTTGCTCCTGGTAGCGCACCACGCCGAGGCGGACGAACGGCGAGATCATCGGACCCGGGTCGAGCGTCAGATCGACAAACCACTGCTCACGATCGATGTCAAAGCGCGGGGTGAAGGTAAGAAGGTCGACGTTGAGGTAGCGCTGAATTGGCTCCGGCTTCATCTTGTCCTCTCCGTTGCCGCGTCCTCTCTTTGTCGCACCATCCTTGCTGCCGGTGTCGGGGATCGGCATTGGCACGTTCTCGACAAGACGAGCGGCGTAGGGGCCTGTGTCCTGGCTGTCCTCGGCATCAGCGGCCGGCAAGTCGGCGAACACGCTATTGGGTATGCGCCAGTCGCGCCACCCCGCCATCGGAAAGGTCTCGATAGGGTCCGAGCCCCAGCGCGAGATAAATGGGCCAGCGCCGGGCAAGTCGATCTCTGCAAAGCGGTCAAGCGTCATGTAGTCAACGACCGGGAGCACGGGATTGGTCTCCTGCGTGCTGGGGCGCAGAACGTCGGGGGCAGGGCAAGGGAGGCTTTTCGGCCGCTTCACCGGCGGCCACAGAACGATGCCGAGCCGCTCGCCCTCGCCGGAGGAGAACCAAGGGCGGGCGAACCATAGGCGCACCACGTTGACCCGCTCCACGGTGGTCGCAGCGTCGGGGTAGCCGCGTGACCCCACCGGGCGCTCTCTGATTGCAGGGTGCGCCTCCGCCGCGGCAACGGGGCTCGCAGGGCGATCGGAGGCGGGGATCCAGATCGGGTCCGACCATCCGGTCGCCCGCACAGTCTCCTCCGCTGGAAGCGGCTCACTTGCCTGGTACAGCCCACCGCGGATGAACGGCCGCGTCGCAAAGCCCGCGGCATGACTGGACACGGCTCGGATCTTTACCCTTATTCTGCGCGCGCCAGTATCAGCAAAGAGCGACCCGATCTGCGCCGTGACCCCGTTAGGTGAGGTAGGGGTAATTGCGTCCGGGCGAGCGAACAAGGCATGGAGCGAGAGCAACGCTTCCCCCGTCGGCTCCATCGCTGCATCGCGCGCGGCCTGCGAAGCAATGTTGCCGAACTTCGCCCACATCGCCTCGCGCGACGCAAAGGTCACGGCACCCGACTGCGACACCTGGAAGCCGTACAGTTCGCTGTCTGGGATGTGCAGCGCGTCCGGCGCCGAGCTCCTACACGGGTACTTGCCTAGCACCACGTCGGAGGGCGTGCGCTTCTTGTCCGGGTCATCCATCTTCTCGCCAAGCGGAGCGATCCCGCACACCACCACTTCAATTGCCTCGGTAGACGGGACGTGTATGCGTATGAAGCCGCCGAGGTCGACGGCGGTGCCGCCGGGTACAGCGTTCGCCGCAGACGAGCCACCCACCTGCCACGCCGGCGGCAGTGGCTGGGCGCGCTTGAGTATCGCTTCACCGAGATTTTGCCCATCCTTCTGCAACGCCGTGTCGACCCTGCGCAGCGCCAGAAGGTGGGGAATGGGATGCAGCACGGGCCGGGTGGTCGCGTGCATCACCATCAGCGTACGCACGCGTGCGAGTTGAGGGATGGGCCGGAGCATCATTACCTCGCGTAGGCGCTTGGCAAGCACCTCCAGCACGGCCTTGCCGACGGCGCGCAGGCCTGCGATGCCACACTGGGCGAGCTCTGGGCACGGGTCGGCCGGTGCCTCCTCCAGCCCCTTCACTTCCGTGAGCCCGCCTTCCAACCACATCGTCGCCGCAGTGTCGATCAGCTCGCTCCACGCGACCATCGTCTGCACCGACGGGAGCGGCCACAAGTCGAGCTCGCGCCGATCGCCCGGCGCAAGGCGTACGACCACGTTGATGCAGCGGCAGCCCTCCACAACTACGTGCCCGCGCTGTTCGATCGTGCTCGTAGGCAGTAGCCCGCCAGGGCCGAAGGGGACCCGCTCGACGGTGACGGCGATCGGAACGACATTAGGGTAGCGCTCCGCCTCTACCAGCGGGACGACAAGCACCGGCCCATCTGCATCGCGTGCAGGATCCTCGCGCCGGCGCAGGCGTAGAACGAGGCTTTGTGCCATTGGATCGGGGTAAATCGGGACAGTGCGGCCCTGCACTACTGTCTTAGTTGCAAGGCGAGCGAACACGCCGTCTCCGGCCCGGGGCACAGGTGGTTTCTCCTGCTTGCCCTCAGCAAGCATCTTGGACCAGCGCTTGGCGTCGTCCAGCCACGTGCGCCCGTCGTCGAAGGCGGCATTGCCGATCGCGATCCTGTCCGCCGCGCTCGCCTTGTCTCTGCGCAGGACTGGGAAGCCACCCCAGGCAGCGTCGGCGTGGATGTCGCGTAGCCCATCGGCGGGTCGCACCACCTTGGTCGGCTGGTGGTACGCGTCGCGCCAGCGCGGGATGCGTTCTACGACCTCCGCCCTAGGCGCCTTACTCGGGAAGCAGCCTTGTGGCGCCTCGTCGAACACCCCGTGCTTCTCCGCGGCCGTCAGTGGCAGCACGGCGGGAACGATCACTCGCGTGATCTCCTCCTCCCCGACGTGCGTGAGGCGCAGTTCGGACGCGATGTCGGCGACAATGCTGCGCAGTGTGACGGCGAAGGTCGTTTGCGGCTCGAAGCGGGGTGGCCGCGATGCACCTCCCGCGCGCCAACGGCGGTAGGCATTTGCTTCCCGATCCGCTTCGTCCTTGGGCATCAGCACGCCGACCGCCTCAGCCGGCTCGCTGCGCAGGTAGCGTCGGCCCGCAACCTTCACCTCCTTACATCCACGCGGGACGGCGGCAGCGGGAATGGCTTCAAACGCTTTCGTCGCCGCTGCTGCGCTTAGTGTCGCTCCGCCAAGGTAGTACGCAGCGAAGCCGACCCTGCTGAAGGCACCAAAGCGCAGCACGCCGACAAGTTCGCTGTCGTCGCTTTTACTCTTGCCAGATCCCCGCGGAAGCGTGAGCCGTCGGCCGAGCGGGAAGTCGATGCTCCCATTGGTCTCGATTTTTTTTTCGCGCATTGTAGTATCGAGGCCCATCGGCTCACCTACAAAAGAGATCTCCGCCTCATCCACCGCCGCGATGTTTACGCAGGCCCCGTTCGCCGTCCTCAGCTTCGCCGTGCGCGGTGTAGCGCGATCGACCGTCGACTGCGCCCGTTCCCGTTCTTGCCCATCGCCGTAAAGCCCCTTGATCGTCTCCTCGAGGTTCACGCCGGAGATCGGATCGTCGTATGCGACGCGCTTGCGCGTCAGCGGCCGCCAAGCGTAGCCATCAATGACGATGGAGCCGCACGCGCTCAGCGTCCCTTGCGGGATGCCCAGGAACGGAACGCGCCCGACGAGGAGGTCGTCCGCATCGAGGTAGGTCTCGTCGCAGGGTGCATTTGCGCTCTGCCGCGCTGCTCCCACCCGGCGCGACAGTTCTGATGCGCAACCGAACGCCACTAGGGAGAGGCCGCCCGAGCGTAGCGCGAAGCCTTCCGCCCCAGCCGCGGTGTCGTCGAGGCTCTCGGTGACCGACCGCTGCTCCATCATCGCCGGGCGAACGGCAGTCATCATCCTGTCAACCCGCTTCTCAAAGTCGCGAGCAGCGGCACGTAGGTCGGCCGACACTAATTCGAAACGCGGACCGCCGTTGGCGGTGGTGCCACCGAGCAGCAGTACGCCGTCGCGCTGGGCCAGAACATCGTCGTCACTGGGCTGCAGCATGCTTGCCGCAAGGCACAGCTCCTCGCGCGTTGCAGGGAGGAACTGGAGCGGCACCGCGGTTCCACCGCTCCCGCTGAAGGTTGCTTTGGCCAGGGTCCAGCGAGTATGCCTATCGGCGGCGTCCGTCCCCTGCGCAAGCCCCTCCATCGGGCCAAGGCGGACGAACATATAAGCTGTGCCGGAGGTGTTGCCAGCCCTCTCCAGCGCAGCCGCAATCGGCGCGAAGTCGGCGCGGACGTCGTAGAACGTGCGCATAACGCGGCCGATGTCGGGCGTCTCGTCGAGCGCGACTAGCCGGGCGGTAGCAGAATAGGCATCGGGCTCGCTACCGACGTGCCAGTCTTCCGCACTCGCGGGCGGTTTGTAGTCCGTGCCCGGGCTCTGCGTCCCATCTGGATTGGTCCGCGGCTGGCTCTCCTCAAGTTGCTCGATTTCCTCCTCGCCGATCGCGCTGCCAAGCAGGAAGCGGATCCTCAGCTCGAGCAGCCGCCTGTAAATAGCCGAAAGGCCTTTGGTGATGTGCTCGGGCGCGCAGCTCTCCTGCCCCTGACGCTCCCGCAGCGTCTTCGCGCAGTCCTCGACGGAGCCGTTGGCGAGCGCCATGCCGAGCTTCTGCATCGCCCCGCACTCCTTCGCCGCGTCGGCGAAGCCTAGATCAATCGCCGCTCTGCGCTTCTTCTTGGTGATGGAGATCGTGTTCAGTGGCTGCTTCAACTGGCCGCTTGTGGATGTGTTCTCGCCCGCGTCGAGGTCGTCGTAAAGGGTTTTGAGCACTTCCGACTCATTGAGGAACGCCTTCGCTTGGTCGAGGGCCACCTTGCGGATCAATGCACGCTCTTCATCGGGGTCTGGGGCGAATGCGACGCGGACCGCCTCCAGCGCGCGCGCCATCTTGGTGAGAAGGGCAACGTCGCCCTCCTTACCGCTGAGGCAGACGGTCCTATCCTCCGGTGCGATGTCTTCGAACGCCTGAAGCGCTGCCGCAAATTTTCGAAAGTCGCCAGCCTCGTCTGGCATCAGGCGGCGCCACATCGCATCAGCGTCGGCGAGTTTGCCGCGCTTGTTCGACCATGGCCTTATCGTCGGCGCTTGATCCCCCTCTGCAATGCTGCTGAGGACGAGAGTCTTCCCCGCGTTGCACGGTGTGGCCGGGCCGGAGAGGGGAAAGGAAACAAGCTTCACCTCTACCCGGCACCTCTCCATCAGCGTCTCGATTGTTGATGGCCAACTTGGGAGCGCAACGGTTCCTCGCGTCGTTGCAGGTGGCTTTACCGGGCGCAGCGCGAAGGTAAGCTTTAGCTTTCCACCTTCGGTGCCAGAAGGGATAGTGCGTGCCAGTATATTCGCGTGGTCTTGAGGCGTTTGTGCCTTCACAGGATCGGTGACTTGCGTGTGGCGCGCCATCAATAATACCCCACGGAACGGACGGAACTAAAGTACGAGCGCCAAGTCGCGTAGTTCTCGTCCTGGCCTTGCACATCGAGATGGAGGGTGGGGCCAGCAGCAAGGATGCTGCCAGCCTGGGCGAAGGGGGTGGAACTGAGGGCAGGAGTGTTGCCAGCTTGGGCAAGGAGGATAGGGCCGCCCCGCAGGCTCGCAGTTTTCCCGGCGGTGGAAAAGCCCTTGCCTTCCTTCTTCCACACTGTGATTGCGAACCTGATCTTTGCGAAACCGACTGAGAATGAGTACCGAAACACAGCAGAGCCGGTCATTGCACCGGTGCCATCTTGCCCGATCGTCACCGTCAGAGAGGTGGAGATCGAGAAAATGGCGATGTGGCCCGACCCGCCAGCGAAGAAGTCGCCGGAAATCTCTGTGTAGCTTCCGACCTTGCTGATGGAGATGCCAACCGAGATGCGCGCCTGAATGGTTAGCGCTCCATAGGAGAGGGCACCACCTCCGCCGAACACAAAGCTGGCGTCAAAGCCGACGATGCGTCGTCCGTCCGACTGGATCGCGAAGTGGCCACCACCGCCCCAGATCCCAGCGATGATCATAAACGGACTGTCGCGTGTGGACAGCGAGGCGCCGAGCGCGGCTGGCTTCTTCTCGAACGGGAGCACCGCGGAAGCGGACAGCCCGACGTTCATGAACGTCGCCCCGCCAAGATTAATGCTGGGGATGTTGATTGCGTATCCGGCTTCGATCCCGACCATACCGGACGCACGGCGAACATAGGCGCCGCCGCCGTTGCCGGTGAGCGAGGCAGCCAGCTCCTCAATAAATTCGAGCTCCTTGCCGATCTTGAAGTCCACGAAATCAATGTCGAACTGTGGCTCGCTCCCTGCCGTCCAAGACATGCGTGCGGCTGAGAAGACCAAAGTGAGCGCGTCGAATCCGCCGAGGAGGCGGATTTCGAATGGTGACAGCTCCGCCTGCGCCGCTGCTTCTACCCGCGGCGCCTCCCCCTCGAGAACAGGACCAAAATCGATTACGTTCAGTGAGGTGGCGGCGAAGCGGCCTGACTTGCCGGCTCCGATTGGGGCTGGGATGAAGATGCCGAGAAATGGATCGATGGGCGCGTCGAAACTCATTTCCGTACGCACTCGCGTCGGTACGATCCGCTTCAGCTCCTGCGCGATGAGGTTGCGCACCGCATTGAAGTCGACAAGCGCAGCGATGTTCGCTCGTGCTAGCGAGCTGACAACGTCGCCCACATTGTCCGCGATCTGAGCTACCGCGAATCCGGTAGTCCCCTGCCACGTGTCCAAGAGGCCGCGCAGAAGCGTGAGCTTTGCTTCTGGAAATCCGCCGGTGTTGAGCAGGCGGACCGCGTTTTCCTCTGTAGCAAGGAAGTCCTTTGGCTTCGTAGCATTGGCGGCGAGGAGCTGCTCCTTCTCCGTCACCAACTGATCGATCGGTCGCTGCGGATCCTGCACGGCGACAAAAAGGAATCGCGGGTCGAAACTGTCCCCAGCGAGCCCGACGAGTTGCAGCGTCCTCGCGAGCTGACGGCCAGTATCCGAGAGCTTCCCGTCGCTACCGGTCAGCGCGTCGAGCGCGCTGGTGCGGGCGTTGACGACCCCGCGGTAAGTGGCGACGAGATCGCCCAGCCGGCCTTGCGAGAACACCCCCTCGATCAGCCAGTTACGTGCCTCGATTACTCGCCTGCCCGTCTCCTTACGTGCAACGCCCTGCAGCGCAGCAGCAGCGCGCGCCGCTCCCGCGTACACGGCGGTGCGAACAGCATTGCCGTCCTTGTGCATCTCAAGGGGTATGACGACGGACTTCTTCAGCTCCGTGAAGGCGGTCTTCAGCGTCTTGCGCAAGGTCGTAGCGGCCTCGAGCTTGGCGGTCACTGTGGGCGCCGCGGCAACTGCAGCGATCTCCGACTCCAGCTTCACCTGCGCCCCAGCAAGGGTGGCCACTCCAGCGGCGATGCTTTCGGGGGTCAGTTCGTCGAACGCTTTCAAGAAGCGCGCCTGCAGGATGTCGTAGGCCGGGCGAAAAAGGGTGAGCTCGGCACTGACGGCATCGTTCGGTGCGACGGTGCCGAGCACCTCGTGTGCTGCGGCCAGCGCCGTAGCAAGAGCATTGCCCGAAGTCGCGGCGAGCGCCTCGCCGATGGCGGTGAGCTCGGCCTGCCCTGCGGTCAGTGCCGCCACCTCGAAGCGCGCAGCTGACACCTCGGTTCGACCGGCTAGGATCTCAAGCGCTGCCTTCTGCGCGTCCGTCGCGGAGGTGATGCCATCGCTTACGCTTTTCGCTGCCATAGCAATCGTGCCGGCACAATCGCTCGCTATGGTGAAGGTGTCCTGCGCAATCTGTGGCCACACGGCGAGGACGTTCAGAATTGCCTCGTGCGGATAGTCGTCTACCAGGGCGTCGAGATTGGCGAGGGTAGGGGCGTTCTGCACGGCCGCGATGCGGCTTCGGGCTGCGGTGATCCTCACCGTGAGGTCACGCGCAGCGACGTCGGCACGACCCACAGTGGCGGCGAAGCGGCGGAAGCCTGCAACAACGGTGCCGCGGACCAGGGCGAGCCCCGTCCTGACTGCCTTCAGCGCGTTCGAAGGTTCGTTACCGAAGTCTTCGTAAAAATCGCGCTCGGCACGCAGCACCTCCGCTAGAAACCGGACCAGAGGCGTAAAGCGGAGCGCTGCATCCCCGGCCACTATCGATCCGAACGCATCGTTCACGTCCCTGATCGCGGCGTCAACGGCGGCCACGGTAGCGCTGCCGGCTTCGGCGTCGAGCCTCCCTACCTTTATGCTTGCCGCGTCGATCGCTTTGAGGAGGGCGGCAGGTGCGGCGATTGTGCCTCCGCCAGGAGTAGCTTCCCGGGCAAGGAAGGCGGCGACCTCAAGCCCGACGGAGAGGAGGTTCGCAGCGGCGCGGATGGCTCTCTCCAGCACTGCGACGGCGAGCGTGTCGAGCTCGGCGGCGAAAGAACTTCCAAGGATAAGCTTGTCAAGCTCCTTGGCGAAGTTGAGAGCGGCGCCGATCTTCGCCTCGAGCGGCGCGCTTCCGCCTAAAATTTCCACTGTCTGCTGGATGCGCCCGCCCGTTGTACGCAGATCGTCTAGGCTCAGCCCAAGCAGGTTGCGCGCCAGCTCGTCGAGCGACTTCGCCAGCTGCTGTTCCGCCTGAAGCTTCAGCTCGGTGTAGGTCTGGCGCAGCTCCTCACCAGTCGGGATTAGTCCGGCTAGCTCATCGACCCGGGCCGCCAGGCGACGGATCTCAGCGTCGAGACTCTTCAATGTCGCGACGGTGGCGAGCTGCTCGTCGACGCCGTCGAGAACCTCGTCCCAGCTATCGGCAGCTATGCCAGCGAATTCGGTACGTGCCGCTGCCCGAGCAGCGGCGGCGAGGTCGAACTTGCCGAGGTTGATTAGAACGACCCGTAAGTCGTCGCCATTCGCGAAAGCGGCATCGACGGCACTGCGGATGATTCGCGCCACCGTGCGGCGGGCGGCGTCGGTGACCCTCGGTGCCTCGCTGCCCGGGAGAAACGGGACTATGGTGTCCACGATCGGTGCCACAGCGTCGAGGTCAACGGGCTGGTTGCCAGTCCCAAGGCGCTCGCGCAGCTCCTTTCTAACTTCTCCCAGAACTGCGCGGGCGGCGACTTCGGCAAAGTCGGCTGAGGCGAAGGCACGCAGCTGCTCCAGCCAGGCGAGGAAGCGGGTGACATCGCCCAACTCGGCGCTGAAAAGGCGACTGAGCTCCAGCTTCAGCGGTGAAATCGGGTCGCGTGCAACTGCATCGAGCCCCTCCAATAGGTTGCGCCCCGCCGTCGGGATGCGCGTCACCAGCTTCAGCGCCGCCTCCGCGTTCGCCTCGCCCTCCACCGCTTGCAGTGCCAAGCGCAGCTCAGTGATGGCGCTCGCAACGGCCGGGTAAACGTTGGAAAGTTCAAGCGCCTTGCCGGCGATCGAGACATCGGCTTCGTTGAACGCCGTCTCGATGTCGGCGGCGAGGTCACGCAGCCGCGCAATCACCTCGTTGCGGATGAACTCGATTGCCTCATCAACACTCCGTTGCGCCGCTGCGCCGTACTCCATAGTCTCGCGGATCAGGGGGGCGATGTCGGTGGCGCTGATCGTAGCGCTGATGACCTCGCTCAGCTTAAACACGCCGAGCAGGAGGCAGTCGTCGTCACCGAGAATGAGCTCGATCAGCCGCTTGATTGCGCTCTCTCCACCCTCTGGCGGTACGAATTGTGCTGGCACGATCTCATTGCCGGCGAGACTCTTCCACGACGGGAGCGGCGCCGCGAGCGCTGCCATCTGAGCCCGCGGCATGAGGAGGGCACAGCTGAACTCGGGCGGTGCAGCGGGAGCTACGTGTTGGAGCGGCTCCTTCAACGTCAGTGGGCCATTGCGTCTACTCAACAGGGTAAGCCAGCCTGCGGGCCTGCCGATCCCACCAACCCTGTCTCCGCGGTTGCCTGCCTCCAAGCGCGTCGGCGTGAGAATGTTGAGCACGACCTCCATACGGGGCGCGCGCTCATCGGCTAGCTCTGTCCCGTCTGCGCTCTGCTTTGGAAGCCCGCTGCGCAGGTACGCGCCGTCGAACGCGGCAACGCAGGTGTTGCCCGTGCGTTGGCCAATAAGACGCGCGATCCTGTCGAGCCGCAGCACCGCGAACTGGATGAACGGGTAGAACGGGGGCTGGTCGCTCTGCCGCAGGATGGGGGCGAAGTCGAAGTTCTCGCGTCGTCTCCCGATCGCGACGCCGCGCTGCTCCAGAAACGGCTTGTCGGCGGAGACACGGCATGCGGCGGGCGCGCCGCCTTCGGTGCAGGCGCACAGTGCCGCCGTGTCCTCCTCCGATGGCGGCGTCACTCCTGCCTGAACACCGGGGCGTCCCTCGACGCCAATTGTCCAGGCCAGCGTCTCGTAGGTGGTGTCACCCTCTGCTATCTCCTTAGCGTACTGCCGCGCCGCACCGCCGTGCATGCAGACACGCGGGCTGGAAGGGTCAAAGTTGGGGTCCCATGTTTCCGTCGCGATGCCGCTCGGGAGACTGTTGTAGTAGTCCGCGAGCCGCGCGACCGTGTTCCGGTCGTCGGCTGCGATCGCGTCCACGAAGATGAGCGGCATGCGAAGCTTCTGTGGCACCGAGTCGATACGGAACTCGAAAGCAACATTGCCGCCCTCGTGCGGCGCGGTGCGCGGCCAGAACGCGAGGCCGCGTCCGTCCGGCACTGCGATGCGCCCACTGGCGGACACTGTTAGCGGCCCGCTGCCGGTGTCTGACTGCCCCTCCAGCGGGTCGACGAGGTCGGGCGTCTTCTCCGTGCAGATGGTAAGTGTCCTGCATGGCCAGCCTCGCCCGTCGTCCGGCTGCCCGTCGTAGGACTCCTTAACCGGCTCCGAGCAGCGAATAAAGAAGCGCTGCACGAGATACGCGGTCGGGCCACGGCCTGTGGCGCCGATCTTGGCCCGGCCGTCGTAGCGGCGCTCCGTAATCTTCGTGAGCGTTGCTCTCGAGCCGAAAGGGAACAGGTACCCTTTGTATACCAGTTCGACGTGGATGTCGCGCCCGATGACGGCACGGTGGCGCCAGCGCTGCAGCACCAGCGGTTCGTAAATCGGGTCGCGTGCGCGAGTGCGTGCGGCTGCTGGCGGCTGGAATGCAGTGTCGAGATCCAACGTGCCGCCGAGGGCGGTGAGGCGCAGCTCGCGAAAGTCGAGCGCTTTCGGCCTGTAGATTGCGCTCGCCGTCTGTTTACTCGTCTCGTTCAACTCGAGATCGATCAGCGCGTGCCCTGGTGGCGGAGCGAACACGGACGAATCTTTGCGCAGCTCGTCAGGCTGCTTCGGATCGGCGGTGCCACTGGTGCGCATTCCGTGCACGGACGACAGCTTGACCAGCTGGTCTCGATCAAACGCGTCCATTGAGGTCCGGAAGGAGGGCCCGACGGCATCTGGCCCGGTGATGGGCTTTTCCACCACCTTGCCGTCGACAAGTTGAATGCTCGGGAGCGCCCACGGTGCGCGAGCGCCGCGCGGCGGTGGGTCGTACACCGTGTTGATGCGCGTTGCGCTCGCGGCGTCCCCGCCCGGCCGCAATCCAATCGCCAGCCTGCGCAGGAAAGTCGCGGGGCGGAAGTCGTCTGACCATATCGCGCGCAACAACGCCGGCGGGTGTTCGGGCGACAAGCTCACAGACCAAATCGGAACTGATTGGGGTAGAGGGACACCGAGCGGCTCCTCCCCAGTAGAGACGCCCAGAGCGACCGGCTGCGGCTGCACCCAGGTCGCGTCCTGCGCCGCCGCGAGCTGAAGGCGGAACGGCAGCTCGATCACGCTCTCGTCGGGAAGCGGCGCCTTCGCGGCATGGGCGTAGAGCTCGCCCGTGTGGGTTGCCACCGTACCAAGATCGCGCGGTGGAAACCCTTGCATGTGCAGCATCTCTGCGTCGTCCTGGAACCGCGCGAGGGTGCCATCTGCCTCACGCTTACGCAGGACCCGCGCGCGCAGTGGCGTCGCCGCCTCACGCCTGCGCCAGTCGAGCAGGGACTTGAGCGCAAAAGGCTGCGGCACTGCCGGGGCACGCGTACTGGGGTCGATCCAGCTGAACGCGAGCCGCGAGGAGCCGGAGAACCGCGCCCGCGTCCGCCCTTTAAACGGATCTCGCCCTTCGCCTGACAGCTGAGTGTATTCGGCGAATACGTTGTCCGCGAACTCTTTGGCTTTACCAACTAGATTGTTCGCCCACCAAGTCGAGATGAAATCGCTGGCCTCCTTGATAGCAGCGCTGTCCGAGCGGATCGCCTTCTCTCGCCAGAAGTCGCGGAATTCCTTGTAGTCGAAGGCGACCCGCTCTTTGATCTCCGTCAGGCGTTCCTGCGCGATGCTGGCGTTGTAGCCCTCGATCTGATGAACAGTCGTCTTCAGCTCGCCCGCGAACTGCTCGAACGCCGTGCGCACTGTTGGGTCCGGCTTAGCAAATCGCTCGAACGCCTCCCTGACCAGGTGGTTGTTCGAAGTTTTCTCCGGTGGGGACCATTTTCCTTCGGAGTGCCATGCCTCAACGCCGAACAGGCGGCCCTTTAAGCGGGCCGAGGCGGCCTCCTGCCCACCACTCTGGTCGCTGAGAACGTCCCAGGCAAGCGCGCTCGCATCTGGGTCGAGATCCTTCGAGCCGATGTAGATCGTTTGGTCGCTGGGCAGGGGGTGCTGCTGAGTCGCTTGCGCGTCGAACAACGTGGCAAAATCGGCGAATTTCTGCAGACCGCTCCGCAGCGCATCAACGTCGGGCGGCGGAGCACTCATGGCCCTTAAATCGTCCAGCCACTTGGCAGCGTACCTGCGCAGCTCGATCCGGACCTTCGCCTTCTCGCTGCGCCGTCCTGTGCGCAGCGCGGCGAACTTTTCCCGCACGGTGGCGACGTCGGCGACGCTCGGGTAATGGGTCGCGAGCTCGAGCCAAGGAATGTCGGGCGGCGAGATCCCCGGGTTCTCCGTCCTGAGATAGGCCTGCTCGGCAACATGCTGAGAGGCGAAAACCGCCATTACCACTGGCAGCTTGTTTCGGGTGACCGGAAGTGTGTCGGCCGGGTCGAGCACGGGGTTGGGGAGTAACAGCGGCTCCCCGGCATCGAGCCCGTCGCGCAACCGCATGTTGGCGAATCTGACGTCGAGCACAGTGTGGTCGCGTGCACGCCGCACCTTTACCTCGAAGTCGTCGAGCGGGACGTCCGCCGCCGCCTTCAGACCGCCTTTTCCAGGGGTGCGTGGGCCGTCGATCTCGATCACTCCATGCTGTTGCAGCGCGCCAGCTTTGGCGAGCGTCTCCACTTTGACAGAGACAAACTTGTCGAAGCCTGCGATAGGGACAGCCTGCAGGGCGAGGACGATCTCGTCATCGAGCGGGCGGAGGCGCTGCGGTGCGCGGCGCACGAGCTCGCACACTCCGGCCGGATCGTCGACGAGCGAGAAGGGAAGGCCCGCCAGCCGCGCGCGCAACGAAAACGCGTTCACAACGCGTTCGCCGAGCACGACATCTAGGCGCACCTTCCGAGCGGCCTGCGGCGGCGCGCCGGCACCCCCATTTTGTGGGTCCGGCAGAAGGCGGAGCGGCCCCCACGCGCGCGTCGCAAGCCTGACGAGTGGCTCGTCGCCTGAAGGCGGCGGCAGCACGTCTTTCAGCGGATCCACAACAGGATCGACGACGGTGACTACCAGATGGCCATCGATCGGCCCAGCCTTGATCACCCCCGTCAGCGCGAGCGCCCACCTGCCGCCACCGTCCTCCCCAAGAACAAGCCTCGGGGTCTCGGCCTCGACCGCGGCTGCCCGCGCTGCGGCCTCAAAGTCCGCTGGCGTTCGCGCCGATGCAGCAGCCGCGACCGATGCGTTGGCAGGGCTAGGCGGAAAGAGGGCGTCGATGTTGAGCGCTGCGAGTTGCTCGGTGCCGGTATGAAGCAGCACCCCGAAAGGACCCTCGAACGCAACCGTGACCGTGCGCCGGCCGCTGTCCGTCTCCAGTGCCGCACGCGCCCGGCTCCTCACCGTAACGGCGGCGGCGGGGACGGTCAGGACGGTCTTGTTGGCAGCGGACGCGGCGAATGGCGTAACGGCGAGGGTAACGACATCGTCCGGAGGAGCGTAGCGGTTGCTGCCGAACGCGATATGGAATCGTGGCCTCTCATTCTTCGGGTCTTTTCGCGTCAGCCAGCCGAAGCGGGCCACCCCGAACCGGGCAAAGCCGTCGAATAGCGTCGCACTCGAATTCGCGTGAGCGTGCACGGTCCATAGCAGTGAGGGCTCCGGCGCGCCGTCAGGGGCATCGACGCCTGCTACGGCTTCCTGCCGCATCTCGGCGTGAAACAGCCCCCTCGCTCTGACGGGCTTAGCCAGCACTGCTGATAGCGTCGCTTGCACCCAGCTCCCGGCAAGGATCAGCTCGAGTCCCTGCAACCCTGCCGCAAAATGGTCCAGCCGGACCCTTTCATCACCCGTGACATGTTGCTCGGGGAAGTTGAGCGCGCGCGAGCCTCCGGGGTTGCGCCAGACGTTGGTGATGAGGCGGATGAACCAGGGGTGCGGGGCCTCGTGCTTTTTTCCCGCTGCGCAGGGATCGGTCCACACCTCGAAGCGGTAGTAGGGCCGGCGCCCGTCGTTGCCGGTGCGCAGGTTGAAAAGGTCGGCGCCGATCACGTCAATGATGAGGCGCGCCTTGCAGTCGACCGCGTTGTCCTCCGGCCGCCGGACGAGCCCGCGCAGCTGCAAAAACGGCTTGCCCCCCACCAGCTCCTTTGGGATGGGGTCGAAGTCGTCCGCTCGCAGCCTGACCGAAAGACTTCCACGAGCGTTGGGCGGCCCGAGCCGCAGCAGAACCGTCGTGAGACGGTCGCCCTCGTAGCTCGTCTCGACGAAGAGGTCGGTGGGCGTAGCCGCATTGGTGATTGGCACTACAGCCGCCGTCGCTGCCGCGGAGCTGCCGACGATCAAGGTCCTGCGCGTTATAATGTGCTGTCGCCGGCCGTCACTGCCCAGCCTCCTGGTCGCTATTGATCGGTTCAGTTGGAGCAGGGTTCGCTACCACCCCCTCTCGACCTACTAAGGGGCAAGCAGCCTCACATGTTTCATTGCGATATGGCAAGTATATTTAGAACTGGTTTCCCCCATGCAGCCGCACCCTTGTTGCCGGCCGCAGTGACGCGGTGTTGCCTGGCGTCGTGAAGTGCAGGCTGTAGTCGGCGAGAACCGTACGGATCCAGTGAGGGCAAGACCTCGAACCAGCCGCTTCGGCAAGCGGCCAGAGCCCCTCGTTGTTGTCAGTGACCAAGCAAAACGCGGCGGCGCGCACCGGTGTCTCCCGCTGCCGCAGCATGGCCCTAAGCCGGAGGAAGCGCACAGCACGCACGCGGTGTCGCTGGAGGAGATCAAGGCGCCAGCCCGCGACCACGGCCTCGCGGTGATCCAGCGCCACGCCGCTCGGGACATCCTGGAACGCTCAAAGGTGTCATGGATCGTGGTAGCGCTGCGGCTGCCGGGCGGCTCCTCTCAGCTCGTTGCCTCAACAGCCCCGAGCTTGGCACACAGATGCCGCTCAAGGAGCTGTCCACCGCATCAGCCTAGGTCCTCGTCGCTACGCCCGGTGTCCGGCCGAATTGGGGGCCACTCCACACCCCGTGCGTTCATCGCCAGCCAATCGCCCCAACCAGCCGCCTGTCCGGTTTGATGGGGAGCACTCCAGCAGAGGTGCTTAAAATGCTGAGGTCCGGAGAGTTCTATCCGACTGAGTTTCGGCAGAAAATAAACGATGTCCAAGGTCTATGTGGAGTGATGGCTGGCTTTCTAGGAAGAAGGCTTTAGGTACAAAGGAAGCAGTACGTGGCGGACCGCCCTACTGGCCGTAGAGTTTCCGCCTACCCGCTATATCGTCGGCTTGCAGCGCCCGCCGCGTGCGGCCGGCGGGAAGCGCTGCAGACATCACTGCGTTGGTAATCGCACTATGCTCAAGCCCAAGGCAATGACCAAACTCGTGCAGCGCTACACTCAGTAGGTCATGCTGTTTAGGCTCTGGGGAGCCGTTGCCGGCATGCCAGTGGCGGGCAATGTTGAACACGATGTCACATTCCTGCATGCGGCGCAGGTCATTCCGTCGGTAAGCGTAGGCGTTGTCGTGCCCATCGGTTTGAGGACCTGGATTGATCGCCGCAAAGCGGATGGTGTTGATGTTGTCGACGCGAGGGTATTCGGCCAAGCATCGATCAGGGTCGAAGCGAATGCGGATGGCATTGGTGCTCCAGAGGTCTGCCGCCGCGCGGATAGTGGCTGACGCGCCGACTGGGATGCCCTTGCCTTCGGTGCAGACGACGAAGCGAACCTCTCGCGGCGAGGAAAGATGCGTCCAGTCGGCACCGAAAACTTCATAGCCAAGAGCTGCGCTCGCCCATCCTACTGAGATCAGAGTCAGCAGGCTCGAGAACCACGTCATGAAGAGCTCTCTTCTCAATCGAGAGGAATGGCTAATACGGAGATCATTGCGCACAGCCGGGATGCCCGGTTGGCAGCGACACTTCTCGCCATTGCCCTGCTGAGGTGCACTGCTGGTAAGTACCGGAAAGGCAAGTCTCAGAATTGGGCGAGTATCCACCAGTACAGAGTACTCCCTCGAACTGGCCTGGGCCAAAAGGCGTTCCGCCGCTGACCGGTCCGGATGTGGAGCATGAGCCCCGCTGAGTCCACACATTGTGGGCATCACAGGTCAGGCGCGTGCGTGCGAAGCAGCCGTTGAAGCCAACACTGTATGCCGTGGATTGGTAGGCGCAGGCTTCACCTTGCTGCGCCATCACGGGTCCAACTGAAAATCCAAGGCTTAATGCGGCAAAACAAGCTATGGATAACACCTTCCACATGGAATTCTCCATCGCCAGCTCGACATCTCAGAATTAAGCTTTCTATCGACAAAAATATTACGATATCCATATGAATTAGTGCAAGCGCCTTTCTCCTTATCCCCCAAACGATGCAGGACTTAATCTAGGATCAGGACCCATAAACAGGGTTGAGCGACAGAGTCCTGCGTGATTCCCTCTGACTGCGGCTGTGATCGAGAGGGGCGCGATAAGCGGGGAGTTTTGGCTGACGGATCAGCAGTGGCAGCGCCTGGCGCCACTCCTGCCGAACAAGTCAGGTGGCGTGCCCCGCGTGGATGATCGGCGGGTGATCAGCGGCATCATCCACGTGCTGCGTTCCGGTGGCCGCTGGGTCGATGCGCCCACCAGCTATGGGCCGCGCAAGACGCTGTAGATGGCCTATTCACAAACGACAAATTTTGCCTGACGCGGGAGGGACGGCTAGCTCTGCCGTGGCGACGAGGGCCTCGAGGTACTGATCGTTCAGTCGGGACCGGCGGGGGCGCCATTTTGAGAGGGTCTTGCCCTCTCGGAGTGGGTCATGAAACGGCAGCAGCCCTGGACCGTCAGCCGGCGGGTGGTCAGCCATCCAACGGCGCAGCGCCGGGGGGATCGGGCGTATCAGTTGGACACTTCGAAAAACCTCGCTGTTGAGGCGCTGACCTGATTCACTGTCGCTGGTCAGCGGAGGCAGTGATGATGGCAAGTCAGCCTGGCTTCTTCGATGTGGAGGAGCGGTATGCGGCGCTCTCCGCGGCGGGCGATCGGCTGGAGCGGCGCTCGGCCGTGGTCGGTTTCGAGATCTTCCGTCCGGTGCTGGATGCGGCGCTGGCGCGATCGGATCGTAGCCGTGGCGGACGCCCGCCCTATGATGCGGTGCTGATGTTCCGGATCCTGTTGCTGCAGGCCCTCTACAGCCTCTCGGATGAGCAGGCCGAGTTCCAGCTGCGCGACCGCTTGAGCTTCATGCGCTTTGCTGGGCTTGCCCTGCACCAGGTGGTGCCGGACGCCAAGACGATCTGGCTCTATCGCGAGCAGCTCAAGCAGGCCGGTGCCTTAGAGGGGCTGTTCCGCCGCTTCGATGAGGTGCTGGCGGCCAAGGGCTTTCTCGCCATGGGTGGACAGATCATCGATGCGACGATCATCGCCGCGCCGCGCCAGAAGCTGACCCTGGAGGAGAAGGCCACCATCCGGGGCGGCGGCACGCCAGAGGGTTGGTCAGCAGCCAAGCGGGCACAGAAGGACTGCGATGCCCGTTGGACGCTCAAGCGTGGCAGAGCCAAACCCGAGCCCAAGGGTGCGCCGCGCCAAGCCATTCAGATCGCTGTGCCCATCTTCGGCTACAAGAGCCACATCGGCATCGACCGGCGACACGGGCTGATCCGCCGCTGGACGGTGACCGATGCCGCCCAGCACGACAGCCGCAGCTTTCCGGCTCTCCTGGATCCTGAGAACACCGCCAGCCGCGTCTGGGCGGACACTGCCTATCGCACCAAGCGCAACCTGGAGGTGCTGGAACGGCGCGGTCTGTCTGAGAGGATCCAGTTCCGCCGGCCACCGCGCCGCGGGCTCTCCGAGCTTCAGGCCAAGGCCAATGCCGCCCGCGCCCGGATCCGCTCGGGCATCGAGCATGTTTTCGCCGCGCAGAAGCATCGCATGGCACTCTTCGTACGCACCATCGGCCTGGCGCGGGCGCAGGTGAAGATCGGCATGGCCAACTTGGCGTACAACTTTGTCCGCCTCGCCTAGCTCAGCGCCCGAACTGCGCCCGCATAGCCCCGCAGCTCCAGCGAATGAGATGCCGGCCACGCCAAGCCGGTCACGCCACCTCGTCAGCAAGGCCAGTTCGCTGCCTCAGGTGCCTGTCAGGCCGCCAGCACAGCCCAGCAACAGGTTCTTCGAGGCATCCAGCTGTTCTTGCCGAGGTCGATACCCAATACCGCGATCTGCATCGTTCAGGCTCCCGTCCCTTTGGTTGCCCCTGCAGCTTACCGCTGCGGGCGTGAGGGGCGGGCCATCCCATAATTTCTGACACTCCCCAGACACTACGGGGAGGCTTCGTACCGATCCCCGCCTCTATACAGAGGCAGCCCCGCGACGACCATGGTCATGCGGTACCCAACCCGCGCATCAGAGATGGATCAACCGTCGCTCGTCATCCGCCTCCTCACCCGAACGCCTCTGCATCGAGAGCAACGCCTGCACGGCGACTGGTGACGCGCGCCTACCCCTTGAAGAGACGGACATCAGAGATGTTTGATCCCAGGGTTTGATGGTGCAGTCTTCCATCAGGCGTGGAGGGACGCGCTATGGGCTAGGTTCACCATGGAAGCGCCACAACGACAGCGGCGCTCCGTCGAGCGATACAGCATAGTCAAGAGAGCCTGAGAGGGCTGGCCCGGCGCTACGGGATCAACCCGAAGACAGTCGCGAAGTGGAGAAAGCGAACCTCCGCCTCCGACCGCCGCACCGGCCCCCAGGAGCCCAGGTCAACCGTCCTGTCGGTCGAAGATGAGGCCGTCGTCGTGGCCTTCCGCCGCCACACGCTGCTGCCGCTCGATGGCTGCCTCTACGCCCTCCAGCCCTCCCTTCCGCACCTCACCCGCTCCAGCCTGCACCGCTGCCTCCAACGCCATGGCATCAGCCGCCTGCCCGAGACCGAGGGCGACAAGCCGGGGCGCTCGAAGTTCAAGCGTTACCCGATCGGCTACTTCCACATCGACATTGCCGAGGTTCGGACGGAGCAGGGCAAGCTCCACCTCTTCGTCGCCATCGACAGAACCTCGAAGTTCGCCTTCGTGGAACTGCACGAGAAGGCCACGCGCCGTGTCGCCAGCAACTTCCTCCGGGTGTCAACGCCGCCTGAATCGTGGTTCTCCCGCATTTCCCGTGCTGCTGGGTGGTAGGTACAGCGCCTGGGACGCAGATGAGGCGCCGTCGCCTCCCTTGTGAGACCTGCCATGCTCAAGCGTCTGCTGCCCCTGATCCCGGCGGGGTTGCTGGTCCGGCAGATCCTGCCGGCGCCGGGCGGCCTCGTCATTGTGGTCGCGCCCCGGGACAGGGCAGTGGCCTGCCCGGACTGCGGCGCCCCTTCGGCGGTGGTGCACAGCCGGTATGACCGCCATCTGCAGGATCTGCCCTGGCAGGGTCGTCCGGTGACCTTGCAGATCCAGGCGCGCCGCCTGCGCTGTCGCAATCGGGAGTGTCGGCGCCAAACCTTTGTGGAGCGCCTAGCAGAGGGCGCCGCAGGTGGGGCACGTCGCACCCTTCGGCTGGCCGATCTGCAGCGGCATCTCGGCCTCGCCCTGGGCGGTGAGGCCGGCGCGCGGCTCGCGGCGAGGCTGGCCATTCCCGTCAGTGCTGACACGCTGCTCCGCATGGCCTGTCGGAGTAGTCCGCCGCCAGAGCCCGGGCCGCCTCCACGTGTTCTCGGGGTCGATGACTGGGCTTGGCGCCGCGGCCACCGGTACGGCAGCATCCTCGTCGATCTGGAGCGCAATCAGGTGGTGGATCTCCTGCCGGATCGCCAGGCCGAGACCCTGAGCGACTGGCTCAGGCAGCACCCTGGCGTGGAGGTTGTCGCCCGTGACCGGGCCTGCACCTACGTGGATGGCGCTCGCCAGGGCGCGCCGGGCGCCGTGCAGGTCGCCGATCGATGGCACCTGCTGCGCAACCTCGGTGATGCCGTTCAGGCGGTGATGGAGCGCCATCACGCCGCCATCCGGCGGATCGGACGAGGTGGCGACCGACTGTGCCATGAGGGCGGCTGCCGCTGTCCCCATGCAGGCCAGACCCTCGGCAGCCCAGCAGCGCCAGGAGGCGGGACGGTTACGTCGGCAGGCCCGCTACGAGGAAGCCACCAGCATGCACGTGGCCGGCGTCTCGATCAGCGACATGTCGCGCCAGCTGGGCGCCGATCGCAAGACGCTCCGTCACTGGCTGCAGGCCAGGGCCGCCCCAAGTTGGTGCAAGGCACGGCGGGGCAGCATCCTGGATCGCCACCGCGCTACCCTGGAGCGGCGCTGGGCGGAGGGCTGCCACAATGCTGTCCGGCTGTGGCGGGAACTGGCCAGCGCCGGCTTTCCCGGCCGCCCCTCGACCGTCCGGGCCTGGGCCACCGAGCAGCGCAGGCGTGATCCCGCAGCATCCCTGCCGGGAGCAGCCAGGGGGCAGATCTGGCAACCGCCGACGCTCCGCCGCACCACGCGTCTCCTCATGGCAGGCGGCGAGCTATTGTCCGACACCGACCGCATATTCGCCGCGCGCTTGCTGGAGGTGCCAGCACTGCAGGCCACTGTTGCCGCCGCCAAGCGCCTTGCCCGTCTGCTGCGGCGGAAAGCGGATGACAGGCTTGAGGAGGCGCTGGATGAGGCTGCCGCCAGCCCCCTCGCAAGCTTTGTCGCCGAGTTGCGCAAGGACATCGCTGCGGTGCGCGCCGCATTGGAACTGCCCTGGACCACCAGTCCCGTTGAGGGCCAGATCAACCGGCTCAAGATGATCAAGCGCACCATGTATGGCCGCGCAGGCTTTGAGCTCCTTCGTGCCCGCGTTCTCTGCGCCTCATGAGGTCGAAACAGCAGCACGGGAAATGCGGGAGAACCAGTATTCACCCGGCATCTACATCCGGGCGCTCGCCGCCGCGGTTCCCTACAGGATCCACACCGTGCTCACCGACAACGGCACGCACTTCACCGACCCCACCGGTGGCGGCTGGACGCCTGGGGACATCCGGCAGATGCTGGCGCGCAAGGAGCCATTCCTCTGCCATGCCTTCGAGCTCGCCTGCGCCGAGCTCAACATCGAGCACAGGCTGACCAAGCCGCGACAACCATGGACGAACGGTCAGGTCGAGCGCATGAACCGCACCATCAAGGATGCGGCCGTGAAGAGGTTCCACTACGAGAGCCACGATCAGCTCCGCCAGCACCTCGGCGACTTCGTCGCCGCCTATAACTTCGCCCGTCGGCTGAAGACTCTACGGGGCCTCACGCCCTACGAGGCCATCTGCAAAACCTGGGCGGAGGAGCCATCCAGGTTCATCCATGACCCGCACCACCAAATCCCGGGACCGAACATTTTCGCATTCCACAAGAACCTGCGGGTACATCAACGCCTTCGTGATAATCCCCGACTTCCCCAGCGTGTTTGAAGCACCCTTATAATAACAAGATTGCGCTGCAAACCGTTTGGGATGCCTGTTATGGTAATCAACAAGACGACGACTGCTATTGTGATCGGCCTAAGCCTCTCTAGCTATTCTGTAGAAGCTGAGGCCCCGCAAGAGGACCGGATCGACGTCGCCGAAGCGGTCGATCCAATGGTGCTACATGGCGCTCAGAGTTCGGCTGCTATCTTCCAAGCAGGAACACTTCCCCGTATCGCAGGCGGCCTATACGAAATTAGTCGTCCTACAACATACGCTGACGGCTATAGGTACTCTCAAAACGTTGGATCGCCTTCATTTCCACTCTGCCAGCCAGTGGCTAACTTTGCTTCGGAGGTATCTGCTGCACTGTGCTCCGGAGTACTTGTGTCACGTCGTTGGGTGGCAACAGCTGGCCACTGCGCTGACAACGAGGCTTTGCTAGAGCCGCCAAGTGCTCCGATGCGGGTGGTCTTTGGGTTTCGCAATGTTCGGCCAACCTCTCCTGACGCACAGCCATCTGCCGCGCCGACAGAGTTCCCGCAGAGTCATGTCTATGATGTCGTGGCAGCATTGGTGGGGCGTCCTCCTAGCGTCAGCCAAGCATCGAGGTGGGACTGGGCATTGCTGCAACTCGATCGAGACGTTGATCCTGCTGTTGCTGTGGTGGCAGACATGCGGAGATCAGGCGTGATCGAAGTTGGCACTCCAGTGGTAATTCATAGCCATCCACATGGCTTGGCTCTGAAGTATCAAAAGGCCACTGTTTCAAACTCAGGCCTCTCGGCTCCAAATCAATTAGATAGAGGATTCTTCACGCTCGGTGGCAGTAGGTCGTACAAAGCGAGTTCCGGCGGGGGCGCCTTCAATGCTTCGACAGGAGAACTTGAAGGTATACTAACGACTGGCCCTGCGGAAATGGAGTTGGACCAAAGCAAGGAGCCTCAGTGTTGGCGCCTTTGCGTTCCAAAGCCAGGGACAGCCGACACTTGTGACAGAGCCGAGGTTCTCCGGATCGACATAATTCGGCGCTTTCTCTCATTAGTTCAGCAGTAGAGGCTCGGTGCATGCACAGAATGGCATGGTGCATTCGCTCACCCTTATTTCTGAACCGTCACGAATTATATTGACCGCCTACGTACTCGCACTTATTCTATCGTCGCAGCCCGGAGATACAACGATGATGAAAGCGTTGGTCGGCACTGCTTTAAGTGCTCTGCTGGTCTGGTTCAGCTTCGATAGTTTGGCACAGCCTACAGACAAAGCAGCAGTTCTCCGTGCCCACTGTCCCGAAGACAGCTTCAGGGATTTCACAGGGTGGGGAAACTATTGTCCCATTGCGCGGAAAGAGGCTGTAAGGCGGTACAACGAGTTGGTGGATTCAACGACCGAGTCCGTCTGCCTTGT
The DNA here is from genome assembly GCF_014490445.1 of Pseudoroseomonas ludipueritiae. Classification (GTDB taxonomy): domain Bacteria; phylum Pseudomonadota; class Alphaproteobacteria; order Acetobacterales; family Acetobacteraceae; genus Pseudoroseomonas; species Pseudoroseomonas ludipueritiae. The sequence continues at coordinate 60,700 of NZ_JACTUZ010000008.1, forward strand.
TGGAACTGTGCAGAGGACTTCTTGGCAGCAGACGAGCAACTGTGGCACTGATCCTGATAAGGATTGGACACATGTCTGCGTCGGTCCTGCTCCATACGATGGATGGCTCACAATCACATGGGGTGGCGGGTCTGGATTTTGGCAGCCTGCTGTTAAGGCTGGTGAGGTTCGACGCATACTCTGGAAGTCCATCTCGCCTGAGGAAGATTGGATGGGATGTTATTCCAATACTCCTGTTCCGGCGGACCAATGCACCGCGAGGACAGCTCTCAAACCAAATTGCATGGGTGAGCCGCTGCCGGGGATCTCGCAGTGAGGTGTCCGTCGACGAATGCTATGGGACCGTTTAGCCTTCTTACAAACGCGGCAACGTAGCCTTGGCAGTAAAGCTACCGCTTCAGCCCCATCAAGAGCTGCTATTGCCATCCCGGCTTTCGTACGACGGATGAGAAGAGATGGCACTGATATGTTGGTCGGGATCAGCAACAAGGAAGCTGCCGCCCCAAGACCTTACCCGTGAAAAACAGGAGCAACTCCTCGGGCCATGGCCTCGGCAATGGCGGGCAGGTCGGGCAATATGGCGCGATCTGCGATGAACACATTGGATTCCGCTGCGAGCCTGCGAGCTGCCAATGAAGCGCGGCCATTCGTGATCGTCAGCAATAGAGGATCCTGAAGCCATTGATACTTTCGGCTGTAACTCGCCTTTGCACGAATGACATCATGAACCGCCTCCTCATCTGTAGAGCCCCCAAGGGTGCGGTGTTTGCACTGACAGATGATTGGCCGCACCGCCGTTCCCGGAGGTGACCGGAGGACAATGTCAGCACCACCATCACCGCTAGAAGGAGTAGTGAAAGCCTGGAACCCAGCGCGGCGGAACTGGTCCTCCGCCCACGCCTCGAATTGCTTCCAACCCATGGTGTCCAAGCGATCAAGCTCATCATCCGGCCGCGCGCCATTCATGACGGTGTTCATCATCTGGCTGACTTCTTCTTCGGTCGGCTGGGTTGAGACCACGATGTCACGACTTAGATTGCGCTTGCGGGCCAGCAACTCGCTTAGCACCAAGTCGTAGGATGCGTCCCCAAGGGTCGGATGAACTGCGAGCGGCAAATGAATGTTCACGTCGCGGACCTGGCCAATGCGGTAGATGCGATCGCTGCATTGATCCTCGACCGCTGGATTCCACCAGCGCTCCATATGCACCACGTGGTTAGCTGCTGTGAGAGTAAGGCCGACACCAGCAGATTTCGGCCCAAGCAGCAGCACATCAAAGCCACGCCCAGTCTGAAAGTCACTTTTGATCCTGCTGATTGCCTTGGTCTGAGTGTCACCGTTGATGAGTTGCGGATAGCGCGGCAGGCGATAGCGGTGACGGATGATCTCGCTCAGCACCCGCTGTCCCATGTGGCTATCAACGAATACCAGGACGCGTTCGCCATTGCGGTGGGCATCATCAAGGATCCCGAACAGTAGGGTGAAGCGCGCTGAGGCGGCGATGATGCCTTCATGCTCGGCAGGCGAAGATGGGATGCGCAGATCAGGGTGGAAGGCGACCTTGCGGATCTCCTGGAGGGCTTGCAAGGCAGTCGTGCGCTTTGCCCGCCGGGAAGCCAGAACGGCATCATAAACCCGCGCTTGCTCCGGCGTCATGAACTGGGTGTGGACGCGCTCGGTCTTCCGAGGCAAGCCTTCCAGCGTGTCCGCCTTGAATCGCCGCAGCATCACCGCTTCGCAACGGCGTCCATCGATTTCAGTAGGCTCGATCAGCTGGCGGCGAAGTGCTTCAATCTGATCCTGGCTCGGGCTGGCTTCATAAGTCTTGACGAAATCCTTGGCGCTCATCCCTAAGAAGCCGGGCCAAGCCGTGTCGAGGAGTGACCAGAGGTCCGCCACCGTATTCTCGATGGGCGTCCCGGTCATCATCACAGTGAAGTCGGCCTGCTGGCATTTGGCTGCGTTGCTGCTGCGGGTTGTGAGCGACTTTACCTTCTGCGCCTCGTCGTAGATGGCGACTTGGAAGCGCACCTTTCCGAAGGAGAAGTGGTAGTCGCGCAGGGTGTCGTAGGTGGTCAGTACCCAGTCTGCATCAGTCAGCGCTTGGAGATTCAAGGTATGGGTGCCAATCGCGCCCTCCTTTTCACGCCGGACCTTCAGGGCGCGAAGATGCTGGTCATAGGCAAGCACAGCCCGGCTACCGAGCCCAGCCGGGCCCAGATGCTGGGCAATTTCATCACGCCAGTTCTCCAGCAGCTTCTTGGGCGCCACCAGTAGGATCGGCCGTTCACTGCGCGAGCTACGGCGCATCCAGTGAAGGAAGGCCAAGACCTGGAAGGTCTTCCCGAGCCCCATGTCGTCGGCGAGCAGCACCCCAGGCATGCCACAGAGATAGGCGCGCTGCAGCCAGGAGATTCCTTCCGTCTGGTGCGGCAACGGAGTAGTAGGAAGCGCTATTTCGCCAACGCCGCGTGCCAGGCTTCCTTCAGGATCGCGCATGCGTGCGTTGAACTGGAGATCCTCGGCATTCTGTGCCGCATGCAGCACAAGCAGCTTGGGCGGAGCATCTGGTTCTGGCTTGCTCCCCTCCTTTGCGGGAGGGCTGACCAAACCGCGCAGCTTAGCCACCGTCTCTTCCAGGTCAGGCAGGAGCAGGATGTCACGACCTTGAAAGTTTACATGACTGAGGCCCTGAACCCGTGCCTCTTCAATGCTGTCCCGTAAATTGCTGACGTCACTCGCCCGGACCACCAATGGCGGGATGTCGTCCTGGAGCGGGATAGTGAAGACCTCTTCCTCGCCGCCATCACCGTCGGGGAACCAGTTGCGGTAGACCGGGAGCTTGAAAGAAAGGGTGATGCCGGTCCATTCCCGTACGCCGAGCACCCGCTCACCGTAGTCCATGGCCTCTTCAACCATGCTGCCGCACAGCACGTCACCGGTGCCACCTGCCTCCTCAATGGCTTCAGTCAGGAAGGCGCGCGGGTTCGTCCGGAAAGCCGCGCGTGTTGGGGCATCGGACCTGTTAACCTTCTCCACTACGCGGAGGGCCGCGGCCACCGGGGCATCGACCACCACATACACGCCATGATCTAGTCGGTAGTGGCTGCGGCCACCCTGATTGGCAAACAGCACCGAGCGGAACCTGGCGGCATGCGTCTCCGGCAGCAGTGGCTCCCGCTCTACGGTCACCTCGTCCTGGGTGAATTCAGCCAGCGGCGGCTGCGGCACGTCCCCGTAGAGCAAGGGCTCAAAGTAGTCGCCCGCTCCGGCTGCCGGCTCGATGGCCAGTCCGGTGGCATGGTGGATGGTGATGCTAGAGAGATAAGGATCTGCCGCTGCATCACCGGTCGCCCTCCGTAGGGCTGCTTTGACCCGATCGAGCTGCACCATGCGTGCATCGAGGATGGCACCATCCGACAACACCGGAAGGTCGTTCAACCGCTCCACCTGATCTAAGAGAGAAAAGATCGGCTCCGGTACTAGGAACTGGTCAGCGACGCTTTGCAGCAGGACACCTGAGCGGCGCAATCCCGCAGCAGTTGTGCCGTCCTTCATCAACCAGGACAGCTCGATGCGAAAGGATGGGCCGCTAATCCCGCCTTGGTGCTTCAGGTGCAGCGCATGTGGACAATGCTGCGGCAAGCCAAGTAAGGCTGTCTCGGCAACCGACATGCATGCGATGGTGGCGTGTGGCACTATAGCGCCGTCACCATGCTGGTCGGCCGCGTCTTGTTCCAGCAACATGTTGAGCAGACTGATGGCAGGATGCATGCCTGCTTGCCAACTATGGCGAGCGATGGGCTGACGGGCGCGTCTAAACAGGCTGATGCGGCTGACGTAGAAGTAGATGCCTTCTTCCAGTGCCTCCCACACTAACTCATGTTTTGTCATGATTGTCACCTGGGCCGGTCAATACCTGTGCGTTCCAGAAGCTCGTCGCAGAACTTGTCTTGCCACCCTCCATGGTGCGTGAGGCCGCTGACCCGGTTTGGGTTGCCCCCGTAGTTTTCGGACGAAACATTGGCGCGTGCGATGAAGATCTGGCGGTCATAAGTTTTCTGCGTCTGGTAAAAATCGGGCAGCGACTTATTGGAAACATTCCAGAAGAAGGCTCTTCCGTTCTTGTTCATTTCCATGATACGGATCGATCCGATTTGCATCATCAGGCCGCAATGGTCTGACTGGACACCACCGCCAGAGGCGAATTGTCCGAAGTCCAATCCCTCGCGCACCGCGATCGGTACGGCTTTTTTCCCTACCACCAACCAGGCATCCGTGATGTGCGGAAGGTAACTCAACCAGAACTCACGCCGCTCCTGCCACATGTCGCGCCGATCGGTCTGCAGCGCATCAATGATGCGGAAGAAGGCTTCAAGTGTTTTGCGGCTAAGCCAGCGTCGGATAACGCTTAGCGATTCCGCCGATACTTTGTTGGTCCACCGAAGTGCCTTGAAGCGTGGGTCACCATTAAGCTTGATTAAAAAATCGAGGGCCGGTTCCGGACTTGAATTTTGTGCCTGGCGTTCTTGCCAAGCCACCACACCGTCCACAATGGCACGGAGAGCGCGGGAACGGAGCTCAGTGTTTCCACTGCCATCAAGCGCAAACTCAACCTCGCCGCCCAACAGATCTGTTAGTCGGGTAGGGGCGTCTGGAAGATCGGGCCTCATGGCCAGGATTGGGCCACTTGCTTCTATGACGCTCAGCATCAGTGTCGAGGACCTGAACATGGCCGGAGAAGTTCCTAACTCCTCCAAATCCTGGAGCAGGCTCGGATCAAGAATGGCGGCTTTCGCAAGGAGCGGTGGGGCGTGCTTGAGATCAAACAGGTTGTAGATCGCGCTGAACTTTTGCAAAGGCTCGGGTAAATCTAAAACGCGACGTTCTAGCCACTGCGCCAGTTCGGCGCTCGCGGCGCATTCCGGGTCGAAGTTCATCACGTAGTGCACCCAAAGGCGCCTTGGCGCCTTCGGCCATACCTGCTCGACTCGGGCAAGAAAACGCCGGATGAAGGAAACGGCCCGGCGCCAAGCCGAATTGGCCCCCCAGATAATGTAGGGAACAATGCGCAGTTCCCGCCGGCCAAGGCGGTCCACCCCGCTGCCATCATCCCCGAGCATGGTTTCAACCATGGCTAGGTGGTCAGACGCAGGCTCAGGCTCGCGGGTAGCACCGCCAAACTTCCGGCGGATTTCCTCCACTTGGAGTTCCAAGGCAGATTTTAACTTTGGGAGAACCGGGTGGGGGATCGCGGGCTGTGGCCGCTGCAGCTCAGCGAACAAGCCCATCGACAGCCTCCAGCCGGTTGTTCAGCTCCCGTAGCACGGAACCGACCACCTGCTCGTTGGTCGACATGATGATTCGCACCTCAATGCGGCGATCCCGCTCCGCGATGCTTGGCTGCGAGCGATCCGCATCGTCGCGGGTCGCGGGGCGCGTATCAGCGTAGCCGCTGACGCCCAGCATGGCCTCTCCCTGCTGGTTTCGCAGGTCACGCAGCCGCTGGAAGCGTTCCCGGACAACCGTGTAGGCCTCGATGGCACGCCCGGCAGAGAGATCCCAGTTGTTCCGGAAGCGTGTGGTGGCGGTGCCATAGGGCACGACATCCGTATGGCCTTCAACATAGACGGCGCTGAGGTCGCTGAATTCTCCCTTCGCAGGGCAGCCGTCCTGCGGCGCCAGGGGCGAGTAGCAAGGCAGCACTTCGGACATCACTTGGCCGAGGCGGAGGATGGTGTCGCGGCCCTCTGGCACCGTGGGATCTGCCTGCCCGCTGCCGAAGAGGCGGTTGCTGGGCAAGCTCAGCGTCCCCGCATCGGGATTGATCTTCACGTCAATACCAAGAGCCGATAGCCGGGCCCGCATGTCACTGAGGATGACAGTGCGGGTTTGATCCGCCTGCGACAGGCGCTCCATCAACGGCATGACCCGGCTATCGCGTACGAAGCGAACGAACTCAGCGAGCTTGGCGTTCTTCTCTTCCAGTTCAGCAGTGCGGGCTTGGCTGGCCGCAAGCTGCCGTTGGAGTTCTTTGATCTCGGCAACTTTGGCGTCGTAACTGCTGCGCGGGACCGTCTCCTCATTGGCAAGATTGAGGGAGAGGGCCAGGGTCAGGATGATGAAGATAAAGACAACGGCCACCATAAGATCAGCGACTGGAGCGAAGATGTCCTTTGCTCCGGCCTCGGCTTGAGCCTGAACGCGCCGCGCAAACACGTTAGGCAGCCTCTTCGATTTTGGTGCCGATGTCCTCGACCGCGTCGCGAAGTTCTTCGATGACGCTCTTCAGCATACCAACGGCACTGGCCAAGTGGGCATCTTGCTTTTCTATGACGTCGGTCATCGACTGGCCTACCTGCCCGACGCCGTCGCGCATCGCCGTGTATGCCTGTTCCAGGCTGCGGTCTAGACCCACAAAGCGGCCTTCGTAGTTACTGAACACCTCCTTGACCTTTGCTGCTGTAGCCTCCAGGGTCGCGTGGGCCTGGCGCATCTGCTGAGTACCGTCCTGGGCCAAGCGCATAGCCTCCTGGATCCCTGTGGCTGATTTCTCCAGTGCGATCAGAGCTGGCTGAATCGGCCCAGCAGCCTGGGTTAACTGCTCTGCTGCGCCCCCGACTTCTCGTCCCGCCAGTGCGAAGGCGCTGCCAGCTTCGCCGACCTGTCCCGCGCTACGCCGGACCGCTACTTCCAGCGCTTGGAAGTTCTGTTCTACAGTCTGGAGGCGCGTTGCGAGGCCCTCTGTGGCGCTTCGATAGCCAGAGACGGATCCTTCAACAGACGCGAGGATCCGCTTAGTCGATGCCTCAAATGCTGCGGTAATCTGCTTAGAAGCCTCGGCGGATGCCCCTGCTAGGTTCTGACCCACCGCAGCAACCGCAGCTGCCAGATCATCTGCTGCGCTTCGTCCGCCCTTCGTCAGCGCCTTCCCGCTTTCTGCGGCTGATTTCTGCATACCCGCCATTGTGGCTTGTAGCTCGACGAGCAGTGGCTCAAGTGCTGCCGTCGCTTGGCTCCGAGCAGCGACTGCTCCGGATTTTGCGGCCGTTTGCATGGACTTGATGGTCTGCTCCACGCCCTCGGCCATCGCATCTGCCATGGACTTGCCCATGGTGTCGAACCGCCTCGCGCCACTTGCAAGGGCCTGGTCCATCTTGGTCATGCGGGCATCCATCTCGCCCATCCGCTGCTCAACCACCCCAAGGATACGCTCGGACACCTCCTGAAATGATGTTGCCAGCTGAGTCGAGGCTCGTGCTGAGGCATCAGACAGGTTGCCTCCCGCCTGGGAGAGCGCATTCTGGAGTTGACTAGCGGCTGCAGTGCCACCCGCAGTCAAAGCGACGCGGCTTTCCTCGGCGGAGGCCTTCATCTCTGCCATCAGGTCGTGAAGCTCGTGTAGGACGGGGCCAATTCCAGCCTGCGCTTGAACCCGTGCCGCTTCCGCGCCGGTAGCCGCCGCCGCTTGGATACTCTCGATCGCTTGGCGCATGCCATCGGCAAGAGTCTGAGAGACACTGCTGCCCATGGTGTTGAAGCGCTCTGCGCCCGAAGACAGCATCTCGTCGATGCGCTGCATGCGATCGTCGATTTCGCTGACCCGCCCGCCCATTGCGTCTACCATTCGTTGTGCGGAGGCGCTCATCTGGTCGGCGGCCTCGCGCAGGAATTGGCCGAGTTCGGCCCCTCCGGCTCCAATTCCCGTCTTGGCCGCTTTCAATTCATCCGCAGTCTCGCGCATCGCCTCGGTCAGCAGTGCCATCTCGCGTCCGCTGGACTCTTTGACACCACTCATCAGGCCCGAGATCAGCCCTTCCAGAGCGACTTGGTTCCCGGCGCCGATCGTCGCGCCCATATTGGTGATAGCGTCCACCACAGGTCTTACGGAGTTCTCCAGCGCCGGTTGCAGTGTCGCGCCGATGGCTTGGGGTATGGCATCAATCCTGGCCCCAATACGGGCATCCAGTGCTACTGCAACATCATCCGAGAAGGTCTGAAGACGCAGGGTCTGGTCTCGCGCCTGCTCCAGTTGGTCGATGAGCAGGGATTCCGGGGTCACTGGCGTGCTGAGACGCTGCACGGCGGTGGCAAACCGGCTGGCTAGCTTCTCCTGCTTTGATACATGGAACCGAGTGGCTAGCGTCCATCCGATGTAGGCAACAATGCCAGCCATCGAGGTAATGAACTTGGCGGAACTGATACTGAGGATCTCGCCAATGGCCTCACGCAGCTGGCTAGTGTCAGCCCCGCCATGACCGACCTTAGTGAGAGCGGCGGTTAAGCCCACAAAGGTGAAGAGGAGGCCAACCGTGAGGGCGACGCCTGCAAAGGTTGCCGCCCACTTTTCGTAGCCGTGTCCAGGTAAGCGTTCGAGTGTAAAAGAGTCGCGTGGATCAACTGGATTCAGGTACTCGCTGTCCCGCCTGGGGTCCCTACGAAGAGCGTTTCGGTAGGGCTTCCAGATGTGCTGGAATAAGGCATGGCTGGCGAGATCATGATCTACCTTTGCGAGGCGGTCCTCCGGCGAGAAGCCCTGATTATCAGCGGCTGCCTCTACTGATCTGCAGGCGCTAGTCAGAGCCTTGGTGAAGCGTCGATGAGGCCGCCAAACTACCACTGCCCAGATAACTATGCTCGCGAGCAGAATAAGGTAGGCAACGCCGAAGGCGACTTCTCGACCAGAGAACCCGGCGATCAGACCCAGGATTAGGTCAACGCTCGACTCAAACAACCACATCCAGATGATCCTATCGCTTAATCCGCCGGCGGCTTGGAACTGAAGGCATCGGTGAAGTCCGCTTCAAAGCGCAAACCAACCATTAAGTCGATTAAAATGGAATAAAATCAGCTTTTAGTTCAGAGCTGTTGCAAACCCGCACTGAGGTAGTGGCGATGGTGGCAAGGTGATCCTGGGTCTGTGGCTGAAGCAGAATGAGAGCGCGAAGTTCTGGCTCCGGGTGATGAACGAGCTGCGTGGCCGGGGTGTTGAGGACCTGCTGCTGGCCGTGGTGGACGGGCTGAAGGGCTTTCCTGAGGCGATTGTGGCGGTGTTCCCAGAAGCGGTGGTGCAGACCTGCATTATCCACCTCCTGCGGCAGAGCCTGGACTTCGTCGCCTACAAGGACTGCAAGGCGGTGGCCGCGGCGCTGAAGGCGATCGACCAAGCGGCGTCTTCCGCTCCGTCACAAAGCTGCATCGGGCCATCCAGGCCTACCTCGATGCTCACAACGTCGGCCCAAAGCCCTTCCGCTGGACCGCTCCCACCGACACCATCATCGGCCAGCATCAGCGCGCGAAACATCAACTGAAATCACTCTCCGAAGCTTCCCCGGCTGTCCTGCTTGCACAGGATTCGTGGATCATCGTCGCCTGACCCGGCGTAGCTGATTTGATCGAAGGCCGCGCTGAGCCGTTGGCCCGCGAAAACATAGTGGCAAACCTGGGTCCGGATGGCCGCGCGGCGGCCCGCGTCAGTTTCCGCCTTCCACTTGACCCGGAACGCGAGCGCCATATCGAACCACGAGAACTCGTCGTACGGGCGTTCCCGGAGGACTGCCCCGAAGTGTTGAATCGCTTCGTCTGCCTTGCCCCGCCGGAGGTACTCGCGAGCGAGCCCGGCCCTGGCAGCGGAGAAGCCGACCCTAGCAAGGAACGCGCGGTTGTAGCCGTTGAAGGCAGCTACTCTGTCCTCCTGATGCTCGCCGATCACACCGAGCTCGTAGTTGATGTTGTAGGCGCTCGTATCACCCTCCGGCCATCCCGACAGCAGACGCTCGCCGAGCAGCCGGAGCTCCCTTTCGGGCACGCCCGCTTGCTTCTCCGACACGAACTGGAGATAAGGGAAAGTGCGCGACAGGATCGAGCTTGCCGCAGCTTGGATCGCCTGACCGGTCGCGTCCGATGGGAGGTCCACCTCCAACACGTTCGGGATGCCAAATTGCGGCGCCGTCTGCCCGGCCGCAGGCAAGCCGACGCGGACCGTGAAGCGTCGCGGCGCGCTGCGGCGGTCCAGCAGACGTCCTAGTAATCCCAGCCATTCCACCCTACGGGAGCCATCTCCCGTCGCGGCCAGGACGACCGGCTGCGTCCAGACCGTGTTCGCCCGGCTAAGGCGGTCCTCGAGGGCCTGCTTCAGCTCCCCGATACGTTTCGCTGCCCCATCGTTGCGCTCGGTCGCACCAGCTGCTTCCAGCACGATCACGCGGCGGTCCATCTCGACGTACGACCAGTAGCAGGCGGCAGAGAGCAGCATCACCGCGCCGCCTGACCCCATTAGCCGGCGGAAGTCGGCCTTGTGGCGAACGCCTACGAGGGCCAGGGGCGGCGGTACGCTGGAGATACGGCTAGGCGCATCTGGAACGTCGATGATAGCCGAACGTCCGGGGTGGCGGACGAACGCGGCGACGCCCACCACCGCAACCACAACGAGTAGGGCCGCGACCGCCGCCAGCACCACCACCAGCCGCCCCGTCTCGTCGTCGTGCATCGCGTCACCGTATTGCACGAACGCAACCACCGACAGCAGGTTCTGGGCGAAGTACACGAGCAGAACTGCCTCAGCCGTCTGCAGCCAACCCTTACGCAGGCCGCAGCGGGACACTCGCCATCGCCACAGTAACCCGACAAGACATAGGACGACGACGCTTGCGGCCGACACGAGCAGCGTTGCGGCATACCTTGAGCTGATCGCGTCAAGTAGGGTGAAGTCACCCGTAAGCATCAGGAACCCTGGTTCGCTCAGGTTGCCGATCCAACCTGCACTAGCCAGGACCATTCCCAGTTCGAAGCAGACGACCGCCTGGACGACACGCAGGCAGCCAGCCCAGGGTCGTTTCCAGAATACCAGGAAGTCGCGCAGAACCAGGAGCCCCGCATAGATCGGCCAGACGATGCTGGTGATGCCCAGCAGGAGGAAGATGAATGGGTCCGCAAGGAAAAGCTGACTGAGGAACTCGAAAGTCAGCCCTGCCTCTACCCCATCTACTTGCAGGATTTTCAAGTCCTCTCTTGCGAGGCTGACGAGCAGAAACATGCCTCCTGCGATGACGTAGTCCCCGAGGGGTGATTGGCACATCCGCTCGGGAGCCTTGAGCAGCGCGGCCCTTCGCCCCGGCTGCGGCGCGATCTTGAACGGTGCTTGCAGCCAATCGAGCATGGAGACCGGACGGGCGGTCCCACGTGCGACCGCAGCCAGCGCCTCGCCGTAGCCGGCGGCCAAGGCACGCCAATCTGCGGCAACCTCGCGGCTGCGGCTGAGGTGCGCGTAGGACAGCCGGAACAGGATGAGCGGGATCGCGACCGGAAGCAGGTAGTCGGTCGCGGCCTGTAGCAACCGGAAATGCACCCAGCCCGCCGCGCCAAACGCCATCACAGAGACAGCAGGCCACTCTCCCTGCAGATCGACAAGGAAGCGGATGGCCTGAATGCCGAAGGTGAGGCCTAGAATGGCGGTCAGCCAGTAGGCCATGGCATCGCTCAGGGCCTTCCAGCGGGCGTCCCCGTTCGCAACGTGGGAGAGCTCGTGCACGATCGTGCCGTCAAAGACCGGAGTGTCTACGAACCGGGCAAACACATTCTCAATCACAATGGTCGGCCGGCCGAACAGGCCGCAGACCCAGGCGCTCCGGTTCTCGAAAGTCTTGACGAAGCGCACGTGCGGCGGCTTGATCAGGAGCCGTGCCGCGATCTCGGACACGCGCTGCTCCACCAGGCGCTGGCGGTCGGACGACGCAGGCATCGCGCCGCGGTCAACTCCTTCCCGGTGCCAAGCCCGCAGCCATGTCATGGCCCACACCAGGAGCACCAGCAACAGGCTGGTCGCCTGGCTGCTTGGCAGCCCGGCTGAGAACACGCGGTCGGCCAGCAGGAAGCCGACCTGAGCAATGACCAGCGTAATGGTCAACAAGAACGCAACGTACAGGAACGCCCCCGTGCCCGGTACCCGGTCCAGGTCGAGCATTCGGGCGCTACCGCTAGGCATCAGCCTGCGCCGGTATGCGTGTGAGCAGTAGGTCGCGAAGCACATCGCACGCTTTCGCGTCTAGGCCATTGTCGCTGGCGACCCGGACGGCGTCTGCAACGACGCTCTCGCGCTGGGAGGCGGTCAGGTCGCGCTTGCCGGCGCCCGGCTCTTCCTTGAGCCATGACTGCAGCCGCTTGTCGGCTGCATCGACGCCCGCCGCCAGGCATCGGTCTACGAGCATCACGAGGGCTTTCTGCACCGATGGCAGCAGGAGGCCGATCAGGGATGTCCCAATCAGCCCCAGGTCCAAGCTGATGCCGACCCCCTTCGCCGTTCCTCGCGCTCCCTCCCTTTGGAAGGTCGCCACCGCCTCGAAGTCCTCCATGTCGTCCGGCGCAACTCTGGCCAATACGTCCCGCGACAATGCGTAGGAGGCGTCCTCGAGCATCGTGAACTCCGATTTTGGTTCGATACTGAAACATGGGGATCTGGTGTTTTCAAGGTTTTCATCAGGCTAGGCCCTGAGCGCCACGGTCTTACGGATCCGACGCAGGTCTCGATCCGGTGCGGCTTTAGGCCATGCTCGCGTCAGATGCGGTGGACCATGGACGGCGTCAGGCCGCTTGTCTTGGCCATCGAGCGTAGCGTTTAGTGTGTCGCTGCCGGAGATTCCTCGCGCAGGGTGCGCTCGACGGCGGCGGCGACCTACTCGGGCAACGCAGCGGCGAAGGCATGGCCTTGCGGGGCATCGCGGAACAGCCCGTCTGCGCCGTCCTGCATGTAGCGTTCCTGCCAGCGCCAGCTCGTCGGTTTGCCTTTCCCTGTGGCCGTGCGGATTGCCATCGTTCCTGCACCGCCCGCCACACATGGTGCTGCGGGCTCTTACGATCGGGGATCACGCCTTCAAACCGCTCCCGGTCGCCCGGCCGCAGCCGAACCTCAACGCCCTCCCTCATGCGCCCAGACTCGCAGGTGCGGGAAAGCATGGGACCATCAACGTCTATCAAACCACTAAAGCGGATTCCGCTCAGGCTGCATCGTATCCGGCCGCGGCGAAGTAATTGGTGCAGTTGTTGGGCGCAAGGACGTCTATCGCCGCTGCGCCAGCCTCTTGTTGCTCGGCCAGGATGCAGCGCGACACGATAACCTATGAATCCAGTGTCATTTGGATAGCTGAGCGCCGGATGCCGCAATGCTGTTCATGGTCAGAGCAGGCCCTAAGCGATCAGTCCGCTTTGGAACAATGATAGCAGCTAAGCGGACCTTTATAGCGCCAACTGGAGTGAGCCTCATCCAGACGTTCATCACACCAGCTTCATTGTCCGACGGCAGACACACTGTATCATCGAAATGCTTCGCATTGGTTGTCTACCAATCGCACAGTGTGCGCTCTGCGCTGTTGAAGGAGAGCCCGTGGAGTGCTCCCCATCAAACCGGACAGGCCGCAGGGGATCGACCTAAGCGGTCTCAGATCACCTCGCCCTCCGCCACAGCAGGCGCATAGGCCCTCAGCCGATCGGGCGACCAGACTAGTTCCACAAGTTGAGCCAGGAGTTGCTGCCGCTCGGCCCACTCCGCCTTAGTGAAGTTTGGATGTGGCTTGAAGGCCAGCCCGCGCTGGGTCCGGAAGGCGGAGAACTGAGGTTGGTTGGCATAGGGGCTCGGCGTCAGGCTCGCCGTGTAGAGGTGATGCGTGGCGTATTTCTGTACCTTCTCGCCGTAGGACTTATCTTGCAGGCTGCGGTTCACGTCGGCGGGCAGCAGCAGCAGTGCCGGAACTGTATCCCGCATTTGGCTGCACTCCTCCTGACTGGCGAACGCGCCATCGTGGATGGTGTACTGCTGCGCCCAGATGTGCTCGATGTCGTAGGGGTTCTTCTGAGCGCGATCTACGAGGTTCGCGAAGGGATCGGGACGACCCGATCCAACGTCGGTGAAGGCCGTGAGTCGTGCCAGAAGGTGGAAGATGTAGCGGCGGCTGAACTGATTGAGCGCCAGCTTCTCGATTCCGTAGCGGTCCCTCTGCTGCGTGCCTTTGAACGTCACCTCGTCTGCTGCCAGCCTGTCGGTAAGAATCTGGATGAGTTCATCCAGCGGCTTCTGCCGGATGTCACGGCAGAGCAGGTACATGGCATAGGATGTCGCGGAGTAGCCGACCCGGATATAGTTCACCGCGCGGCGCATCAGCCAAATGTCGAGATAGGTCGCTGTGGCTGCGAGCTTCCGCCGTACGACCTCCGCGTTATCGGCAGGCAGCAGGGGCGCGAGCAGTACTGTGGGTTGCCACGTGAACTCGTTATGGGCGTTGTAGAAAATCGCTTCCAGACCTGGCGTGTAATTCCTCGATGCCGTGATGACCTGCTGATAAGCCTTGGCGAAGAAGGGGAAGTCCTGCATGATCCATGTCAGATTACCCTGGGCCGTTCCGACCTTCAGGCGACCGCTGTTGTCGCGCACCCAGCGATGGAACACCGTCCCAATCAGCTCCCAATCACGGTCGGACGCTCCCGCCTTGCGGTCACGGATAGTCTCGGCATGCTGCGCGCGCAGCCATGCCTTGATGCAGGTCGCGTCCCGGTCCGGGTCCGACTCGCCGCCGAAAGTGAGCAGACCGAGTACCTGCTGTTTCCAACAGTCGTTGGCGAGGCGGCGCTGATCGGCAGCCTCAATTGGTGCAAGCAGAAATGCCTTGAGCATGTCGACCGGGCTAAGCGGCTTGCCGCGATCGTTCATGGTCTCAAAGATGGAGTAGGCTTGGTGGTCGTTGTCGGTGGCAATTTCAATCAGACCGACGCGGTTCATTAACCAGTAGGTGAAATGGGGCAATGCATCACCTAGGTCCGCGATCAGCCCGTTCTGCTCGATGTCAGCGTAGCGCGCGTACATAGTGCGCACCGACTCGTCCTTGCCGTCGGAGGTGAAGGGTGTGCCGTGGAACAGCGCCTCGATCACCCCGAGGCGCTCCGGGATGTCGAGGTTGAAGCGTGGCTGGCCTAGATTATCGCTGAAGATCAACGGCGCAATGGTGTTGGTAACAGGGAGTCCCCGCTTCTTCGCTTCGCGGTAAAGGAAGATTAGGAGTAGCGTTAAAGATGTGACCCGCTGCTGCCCATCAATCAAGTAGTTCTTGCCGTTGCGACGGCTAACAATGATTGACCCTAAGAAATACTCTTCGTAATTCGAGATCGCCGTTGTGCTGTCGCCTTCGCGGTGGCTGCTGATGAATTTTCCAAACAGATCCGAGAGTAATTCTTCAATGTTCTTCTGCTCCCACTTATACTCCCGTTGGTACTCGTCGATGGCGAAGGATTGGCTCTGAAGGAGCTGTTGAACCGTGCGATAGTGCGGAGTGATCGTGCTCATGCCAGTTCCGTGTCTCCCAGGGCCGCAGCTACCACTTGATCGGCCGCGAGCTGCGGTTGAGCAAGAACATCGTCGTGGGGATCGTCAAGTGGAGCCGACACATATCCTCCAGCCTTGATCCGCCCACTGTTCCCTCTCCCGCCTAGCCCCGGTCAACATCTGGTAAGCCTTGGCTTCCTATGCTTTTGCCCGCTCATCTACGCTCAACCGTTGACCATGATCACAACGCTACTTGCCCAGACGCGTAACGCGAGGTGAGCTTAACAAGTCCGAGGTTTTTAGGAACGTCCAGAACTTGCAGTGCTGGCTGAGGCAGGCTGCTCTGATATCTTGCAATTGTTGATTAATCGTAACATTATGATGGGATCGACTGGGGAGAAAACAAGGGATGCCGATGCCCTTTGATACCTCCAACAATGAGGACGATGTTGCCAAGTTCGCGACTGAGTTGGGCGACCTTGCCATATCCGCCGCCAGATCCGGGGCGGATGGCTTTGAACTCAGGCAGATCCTTCGCTTCGTTAATCAGGTCATCCAGGTTGTCGATCAGAGCTTCGAGACTGTGTACGGGATCCTCGTCGATCTTCGATACCTGTCTAAGAGCGACCTCGATGCCGGCCGGCACATCGAACTTCAGAAGGAACTGCACCTGATCCGAGCAAAGAGCACCTTCCGTGAATCGCTCGAGGTTTGCAGCCGCCTTCGTCACTTGAGGAAGCACTATGATGAGGCCGTCGCACCCATCCTCGCTCAGCAAGAACTGGATAGCCATAGCTGGTCGTCGGTGTTGATACTCATCGATGAATACGAGGGGGCGATCATCGGCATCATCAAAAAGACGGTCGATGACCTCAGTGCGCGCTTGGTCAATGTGACACCCACTTCCCTGCCAGCCCTTCGTGTTCTCGCAACCGAAAGGGCTGATCTGCTAGGAAATGCTCTTGGCAGGCTTCGCGATTTGAACTCACGAATTCTCGGTTTGTCAGGCCGGCAGGGGCTCTTGGAACTCACTGCTACAAACAGGTCTGGCGTTGTGCAGGTACTTGTGGCTCAGAATTTTGATCAACGAAATAGCGATCAGCGGAGGGGTATGTTCATGGGCGACACTTTCTCAAACATCAGCAATTCGACGATCATCAACCGCTCCACTGTCCAGGATGCTTTCAACAAGATCAGATCAGACTTCGACGAAACCACGGCCAAGTTCATCCTGGAGCTTGCCGACCACGTCGATAAATCGGGTAACAAGGATGCCGGCGAAGTCCTGGACCAGATAAACGAAGAGCTCGCCAGGCCCCAGCCCCGTAAAGGTCTCCTAAAACGATCCTGGGAGAACTTGGTGCAGCTTCTTCCAACAGTCACAGCAGTTGCAGGCGCAGCGGGGGCTATCGTGAAACTGTTCTCATCCCCGTGACGTAGAGCGCTTTCAGGTTGATGGGTCCGCTGGAGAGGCATCGTTCAGTTGCCGCCTTGGTAAGCTAGCAAGCGGCCAACTTGATGGAACCCTCTGAGGATTTTCACTCGCGATAAGCACCTATCTCGGGGAGTCACGGCTTCCGGGCGGTTCCCAGCCTACGGCATCGAGCCGGGACCGATAACGCCGGCATCACGTGCTAAATGATGAGGGCGGCGACAATTGCCACAACAGCTGCGGCCCCCGCTGTCGATCCAAGCTGTACTCTCTCACGCCATTCGCCCTCAGTTGCAGTGCGCCACCGCAAGCTCGTCGCTCCGCTGGGGCTAACGGCACCTGGCATGAGCACTCCGCCGCGGTCTCAGCCTCCGGTGACACGCCAAACGATGTTGCCGACGTCGTCGACCATCAGCACCGCGCCATCCGGTCCCATGTGCACACCGACCGGCCGCCCATAAGACTCTTTCTCGTCCGGCGACAGGAAGCCCGCGAGGATGTCGCGCGGTGGTCCGTCCGGATGCCCATTGGCGAAGGGAACGAAGACCAGCTTGTAGCCACTGAGGATGCTGCGGTTCCACGACCCGTGCTGCCCAATGGCCATCCCTTCGGGGAAGCCCGGTAGCGTGCCGGCTGGCAGCCAGCACAGGCCGAGCGAGGCGGTGTGACCGCCCAGCGCATAATCCGGGGTGATGGCGCTGGCGACCTGCGCCGCATCCTGCGGCACCCGGTTGTCGACGACGCGGTCCCAGTAGCAGTAAGGCCAGCCGTAGAAGCCGCCATCCCGGACCGAGGTCAGGTAATCCGGTGGCGTCTCGTCTCCCAGTCCGTCACGCTCGTTGACCACAGTCCAGAGGGCGCCCGTGTTCGGCTCCCATGCCATGCCCACGGCATTGCGCAAGCCGGTCGCGAAAATGCGGCGATGCCCGGTGGCCAGATCGACCTCATGGATGGCCGCTCGCCCCTCCTCCTCTTCCATGCCGTTGTCGGCGATGTTGGTCATCGAGCCGACACCGACATAGAGCTTCGTCTGGTCCGGGCTGACCAGCAGGCTGCGGGTCCAGTGGCCGCCTGGCTTGAAGTCGCAGATCTGCCGCCCCGGCGCCTTAATGCTGGTGGCGCCAGGTTCATAGGGGAAGGCAACCAGGCCATCGGTGTTGCCGACATAGAAAGTGTTGCCCACCAGCGCCATGCCGAAGGGCTGGTTGAGGTTCTCCAGGAAGGTTTCGCGGATCTCGGCCACGCCGTCGCCATCGGCATCCCGCAGCAAGGTGATGCGGTTGGCGCTGACGCCCATGGCGGCCGCACGCTTCATGGTGCTGATCTGAGCAAAGTCCCAGAGGGACTTGGCGGGCCGGGCCACACTGCTGGATTCGGCGACCAGGACATCACCGTTGGGCAGGACGCAGAGCCAGCGCGGATGCGCCAAGCCGGTGGCGAAGGCATTCACCTTGAGCCCTGGTGCGGTGATCGGCACCCGGCCGTCGTGCCAGCCCTTGGCCGTTGGCATCTTGAGGGTTGGGATGGCGCCTTGTGGCTTCGCCGCCGGAATGGCCGGTGTCTTGCCCCAGGCCGGGATCGGCGTGCCATCGGTGATGCGCCGTATGGCCACTGTCCCGGTGCCGACCAGGGCCACGAGCCGTGCGAAGAGACCCGGAAAGCTCAACAGGCTGCTCCTTTCTCGGACGCCGAGGCCAGCAGATCAGCGAGGATCCTGAAAATCAAGGTTCTCGGATGAGGCTGAACAGCTCGCGCCAGAGCAGGAAGCCAGTGCTCGCGAGCAATGATGGAGTGATCAACCGCTCGGCTGCCCCCAGGGCATGAGCAGTGCCGATACCCTGGTCCGGCGCATCAGCCACCCTCTTCCTTTCCGCCTATGGCCCCCTGCCCCGCTGCCGCCTCCGGCATCTCACCGGCAAGACAACCGTCAGCGCCAGCCTGACGCTGACCGGCAAAGCGTCGTCACGTTGGAGGTCGGCTGGAAGTGGGGCGGAGCGCCCTGATGGGCGCTGTGCCTCAGCCCGCCTTCAGCCTTCGCGGACTTACGCTTGGCCTTCTTCACACCGGCAAAGGCCCAGCTGAGGAGATGCGCAGACTGGGGATGTTTTTGCATAGGAAGACATCATCCGTAGCAGAGTGATTAATCGGCCGAGGCCGAGCTTGCGCGGCTCCTAGTCACCGAGGGAAGGGCCGCCCAAATGCACGCGATCAACGCCCTGAGCCAGGACTTCGAGCCGGTCCGCTGGGACAATATGACTATCGACGTGAAGGATTACTGGCGCGCGAAGGCTGAGGAGTCGGCCGATGGCTGACCCACAAACGGCCCCCCTCCCGTCTCGCCTACGTTCCGCCTAGATTACGTTCCATGCAAATGGAGGCGGGAATGCGGAGACTGGCGGTTATGTGTTTGGCGGCGGCATTGGCCGGTTGCGCCAATCGTCAGATCGAGACTGGCCTACAGGCCTCAGCTGGCCGACCAGTGAGTGAACTATTCTCGCGACTTGGATTTCCTGACGCAGAGCAACAGATAGCCGGCCGTAAGGTATACACCTGGTCGTCTCAGGGAGACGGCATTGCGATGCCGGTGGCTGGAACAGCCGCGTTCCTGTCCTTCAACTTCCAATGCAAGATCAGGGTCTTCGTTGACTCTCAAGAAAGAGTGGAAGCCTGGGACCGCCAGGGCGACAACGAAGGCTGTAAGACCTACGCCAGAAGAATTGGAAGCTCCTGACCTTAGTGGCGTCCTGGGCAGCGTTGCCACAGGTGATGTCCGGCAAACGGCGGGCGGCGGCCCCAGCAACGACCAACCCCTGATAACTGAGTCGAGTTTTCTTACGGGCTCCCAACGTAAGCCTTGGTCCGGCCAGCCCGCCCTTTTGATTCTAAACCCGTTTCCCCGGTGGCGCGGCTTTTGCTGCGGTGAGATCTCCCGTCTCGCAGCAGGAGCTTCAACGATGACCTGGTTTCGCAATTTGGCCGTGGCTGCGGCGCTCATGGCCGTCTCGACTGCGGCAGCCGACGCCGCGGTCATTTTCAGCTTCAGCCAGGTCGGGCCGATGCAGCACTCGCCAAATCCGCCGATTGGGAGCTATTCCATCAATGGAGAGCTGATCATCTCGGATGAAGCGGCGAACAACGGCTTCAGTTATCAGGTCTTCAACTCGGACACGGCGCCCTACGGACAGTCTTCCTTGGACGGGCTCTTGTCCCTTCGGATCGAAGGCGGCAACCGTTACAACGTCAATGGCGACTTTGGTTTTGTCACCCTGGACGACTTCACGCGGCAGCGTTCGCTCGGCAGCTTTGGCAATATCAGGTCGCTCTCGCTGGCGGGGAACATCACCTCAGGGCTGAGCGGAACCATCAACTTCAGGAACACGGAATCTGAGTTTTACCTGCAGCTCAGCGGTACAACCTTCACCGGGCAGTTCGGCGCCGACTATGCTCAAAGCTGCACCCAGCCGCTCTGCACCTTCTCAGGCACCATCACGACAACGGCCGTTCCCGTTCCTGAGCCGGCCTCGATCGCTCTCTTTGGCATGGGCGTTGCCGGACTAGGAATGGTCCGCCGACGTCGCGTTTAGGCGTAGGAAGCAGAGACGCGCGGCAGATTTCCCCGCAGGGCAGGCTTCGGGGGGCCTTCTGCGCTACCGCTATTGCGCTCTCTGCCGTGGCACAAGGCAGCACCAGGGCCTCGGCACGGCGACAGCGCTGGAGGCCTTTCAGTACCTTGCCTCCAGCCTTGTTCCAGAACTGGAGGCTTGTCGCGGCGCCCTGCTATCCCCGGCCTTCAGGAGCCGCAGTGCTGTGGACGTGGAGATTGCCCCCACACCGATGTTGTAAGCGAGGCTCAGGCAGGCAGCGTGGGCGTCGTCATCCACGCCAGCCGACAGCAGCGCCCGCACCTTGATATCGAACTGCGCCAGGACGGTGCTGAACAGGGCATCGGCCTAGGCCTGGGTGATCGGCGGGTCGACGCGGACAGCAGATCCGACAATGGACCGATGGCCGCCCCAGTGGGGCGGAAGGGGCTAACCCTGCTCTCCCCTACGCTCTGGCGCCCTCTGGTTTACAGGTGACAGAGGGAGCGGGGAGACCAAGCCCGAAGATAGGCGCCTTCCAGAACCCCGTCGAGAATACGGCCGCTAGCTACGCCTCCCGCGTCACAGCGCGGGGCGGATGCGCCCGACCTCTCACGACATCAGAACCCTCGCCTTCCTTCTGGCGTTCGCTGCGCTGCTGCCGCTGGCCATCTGGAAGGTAGTCCATGGCTGACCAGCAAACGACCGCCGCCAACATGTCGACATGTTTGCGTGTAGGCATGTTGGCGTGGTGACTGGGCAGGATACCGCCTCTGCCGAGCGGTCAGCTCATGTAGAGCGCAGCGCCGCCGCCGGCGAACGCACCATTGACCGATGCGTGGCTTGCGGCAACCTGATCCGCGACCGAGACCGGATGGCAGCATGGGTGATCCCAGGACTAGGCCTCCGACAGACCTGCAGTGAGGTCTGCCGGCAGAGCCCAACATGGCTCAAGCCATGGGGTCAGGCGTCGGCATGTCGACACGCTAACATGCCGACATGTTGACATGACTAAGTCTTCTGCTCCGCGATCCTGGCCATGCCCCGGGACTGGAAGAGCAGGTTGCAGGCTTCAAGCATCAACCCCTGGAGATTGCGATCTTCCTCCAGCGCTAGACGGTCCAACTGCAGCTTCGTCTCTCGGTCCACGAAGAAGGCCACCTGCTTCTTTCCCTGCCGAGACGGCGGCAGCGGCGTTTTTCGCTCCGCCTCTGGTACCTCCTCCTGCTCAGGCTGGCGCCGAGGCATAGCATTCAGCTTCGGGCGTGTTCGCAGGGCCATTACGCGATACCTCGCGTTGGCATGTCGACATGTAGGCGTGCCGACATGTCATCATACAACTTAGATATCTCCTGCGCCGCCTTCCCCCCGGGCTCATACTCTGCGGCCGTATTGCCGGATGCTAGGCAGTGACGGAAGGCCACTCTGAAGCTGATGATGGCCGACGAGACCTCGACGCCAGCTTCCTTCACCACCGAGATTGCATCAGCCACCACTGAGCTGTTCTCTCGGGGCGGGGCGGCATTGATCACGACAACCACAGGCCGCTTCAGCGCCAAGCATAGGTCTAAGGTGGCTGTCAGAGCATCCAGGTCGAATTGGGCCGGCTGGCAGGGGCTCACCACTAGATCGGCAGCTTGCGCGACCTGCATAGTGGTCCGATCCGCGTTCGGAGCGGTGTCGATAAGGACCAGATCGTATCCCTCCCCGCGCGCGCTCTTCAGCGTCGCGGAAAGGTTCGATGCATGGATGGCTTCAACGTCTGGTGCCGCATCACCGCGGCGTTCTGCCCAGCCGGTGAGGTTGCCCTGGGGATCCAGGTCCAACAGCAATGTCTTCTGCCCGCGACTCGTCGCCTCGGTAGCCAGGTGGACCGCCAGGGTGCTCTTCCCTGCGCCCCCCTTCTGGCTCATCAGCGCCACTACGTGCATGCCAATTCTCCAACATGTCTACATGTCGTCATGCCGACATGTTGGGAGAATCGTCAAGGAAAAGGTGCAGAATCAATGGTGTCGACACGCCTACACGTCGACATGCCGGCACGCCTACATTTCTAGTGTTTGCAGAGACTTAGTTGCGCATGCTGAGAGCAAAGACTAGGCTGTGCGCTTCACAAAGAAGGAGCCGATTGAGGCGATCCAGATCCAGTAGAAACGAAAAAAGCCCCCACGGCGCCAACCGGGGAGCTTTTCCGTCAGACCGCACAAAGGCAGGACCGCGAAGCAATATGCAGCCCGCATCCTGCCAAGACGAGCCTTCCGACGCAAGCGCCAACTTGCGATCGGGTAAAGCTTGCCTGCGGCCTGCCGGCCCAACCGGAAGACCGAAGGATGACTACCCGACAACGCCCGGCACGCGCCGGGTCTGTGCGCGTTGCCGCCTGGCAGCGCCAGCGCCTTGGCGATGCCGACCGCCGCCGCATCATGGACGCCGCCCGCCGCCTGGAGCGGCGTAGCCATCAGCCGGGGCTGCATGGCGGCGCCCTGCGCCGCACCGGCATTCTGGTGCTCTGGACGCTGCTCTACCGCGGCCCCTCCCGGCATGGCGTCTGCGACCCCTCCATCGGCCAGCTGGCGGAATGGTCGGGCTGCGCCCGCTCGACGGTGCAGCTCGCCCTGCAGCGGATCGAGGCCGCCGGGATCATGGGCCATGTGCGGCGCGGCCTGGTGGTCGCCGGCCGCTGGTGCCAGTGGACGTCTGCGTATCTGTTCGCCAGCCCGGAGCAGTGGGCCGTAAGCGATACCGAAGCCCGGTCAGCCGAAGTCTCTTCAGTGAAAAAGAAAGCTCAAGGAGAGAGACGGGAGGGGGAGGGCAGCGCCCTGCCGGCGGCCGAACGCGCTGCCCTGGCCGCCAAATGGGGGCTGCTGCCCGCCGGATGAGCCCGCAGGCCGCTCCAGACCCGCAGCCGGGGCCCCTGGTTCCGTTATCGATGAAGATGCCGCGGCCCCACCCAGACGCGGCGGCAGACCTCGCGCGTCACCCGCATCCGCCGGCCATGGCGGTCGCGGCGCATCACCGTCTGTGGCCGGCAGCGTTGCGCCCAGCGCACCGCCTCGACGGGCGCTGTGTGCCCCAGGCTCGCCCCGGCGATTGGTGCCGCCGCCGGCGCCGCAGCGGCCGGCTGCGCCAGGCCCAGTCCACCAAGGCCCAGCATGGCGGCCAGGGTGCAGGATGCGGCAAAGCGGGTGATGCGGGTCATCGGCGATCCTCCTCCAAAAACACCGCCAAAGCTGGACCGGGAGCACGACCACCGCGTGGCACGGCTGGGGCGAGGATGGGGCAGGGGCCCTGGAGGACCTTCGGGGGTGGCTCACGCCCGCCGCTTCGCCCACAGCAGCGCCGCCACCGCATGACCGAACTCCCAGCGCAGGCGGTAGGAGGACCAGTCGGCCGGCAGGGTGGCCGTGGTCCAGGCGGCGACTGCAGCGTTCACGGGTGCGTCGCACAGGACGAAGACCACGAGCATGCCGAGATAGCCGCAGCCGGCGATCCAGAAAGGGCGGGCAGCGGCGCTGGCGCGATGCCGGACGGCGAGGATGGCGCTGGTCAACAGGACGCCCAACTCGGCCGGCGCCCCCAGGAAGGGACCCCAGCCGCGGTAGAGCTGTTGCTGGACTGCCAGCCAAACATCGCCGGACAGGGCGAGCTTGTTGGGCAGCTCCAGCACATGCGCCGTGGGCGCCAGCACGGCCCTCACGGCCAAGGCCAGATGGATCCGACTGAGCCAAGTCCCGACGGCTGGCTTAGGCTCTGTCACCCGCATGGTCGGGCAGGATCAGACGGCGCTGGCCACGTCACACCGGGCTTCAAGGCACCAGGCCATTGCGGCAGCTTCCCCCGCCCTTCAGATGAAGCACGATAAGCGCTGGTTATCGTGCAGATGCCTCTTTGCCCGAAGTCAAAGGCGCTCTTTTCTGGTGACCGGAGTAGCAGGGCCGAATAATACGCGAGGTTCTTCGGCTCCAGGTCAATCCCGGCTGTTGCTTTGAACAGCCATCAACCACAGGGCGCGATCCGCATTCTGCCGCGAAAAATGACCAACTATTAATCTAAAAAGAAGGCTGAATTGGCGGGCTTGGTGAGGTTCTGGTGTGAAACAACCAGGGTCCGCTTCATGAGCACCACCATGAACAGGATGGTATCGCGCGAGAAAGCACCGATCCTCTGCATCTTCGGGAACGACGCGGCCGCAATGGCGCAGGTGATCCGCGCTGCGCCTGATCTCGGCCGGCGATTGGCACTCGCACCGCGGCGGGCCGTGCATGCGCTGGCCGCCTTTCTCGCCTCCGAGGCGGCGCGACGGCTGAACGGAGCAGAGCTTATCGCAGAACTCAGAACGCATCATCCGCGTGATCTCCTCCATGCAGCACTGCCTGGATGCGATCGGCGGCTCTACAAGACGCTCAACCGGGCTGCTCTCCCCGCTTGGTCGCTGGCGGAGTACGCCATGGTGGATGCGCTGCTCCGCGCAGAGGTCGGCGCGGTCACGTCGGGAACCGGCCCGCTGACACGTGCCCGCGTGGCGACTTGGCACGAATGCCTTGGCGAAGAGCCAGCCTTCGCCCGCTGGCTAGCGCCCTTCGACGATACCGCCGATCGGGCCGGACTGCGGGTTGTATTGACTTGGCTCCGGCACGCCGGCCTCCTCACCGAGCCTGCCCCGGAGGGTGAAGCGGAGCCAATCGCCGTCTCCCGTGCCGTGGTCCGGATGATCAGCCAGGCGAAGGGGCCGGAGGCGCCCTTCGTGGTTCCTGAGGGATGGCAGCAACTTCGCAGCGCACGAGAACTCCTCGCGATGGGCCGCCGCCTCGGGAATTGTCTTAGGGCGACGGATCGCTCAGCGCCACAGTCCATCCAGCATCTTCTCACGGGCCAGGTCGTGTTTCTGCATCACGCCAAGGCGGCCGTGCTCGCCGGGCTGATGCCGGAGCCGGGCGGCTTCTGGTCAGTGGCGGTGATCCAAGGACGACGCAACAGGCCTGCCCCGTCGTGGCTGGTGGAGACGCTGATCTCTGCTCTCAAGGCGAGTGGGATAGCTGTGCTGCCGATGGGGCTGGACGCGGCACTCCGGGCTTCGCTGGACCCGTTGTACTGGATCGACTTCGAGAAGCTGCAGGAACAGGTGCCAGACATAGAGGATGGTTGGGTCTGAGCGGGGCACAGGCGTGAGGCCGGATGAACAAAGGGGTAGCACGATGGTGGGTACGGACAGCAGCACCGAGCCGAGCCGCGACGAGGCGCTAGCCTTGCTCCTTCAGTCGCTCGCCTCCTGGCTCAACGGGATGGGCCACTTCATTGCTGTAACCAAACGTGAGTGGGAACATGCCAGCACAGGCGAGCACCTGATGGCGCAGCGGCTTCGTCAGCGTACTCTGGACCTGCGGCGCGATGTCGAATCGCTCTTAAACACGCTGGAAGCCGAGGAGCAAGCGGGCGGCATGAGGGAGACACGATGAACGATGTAGTAGGGCTCTTAGCCCGGGTGAGTACCACGCGGGAAACTTTTGCCCGCATGCGCGACCTTTATGCGGAGCAGCTGGCACCGCGTTTCAGCCCTTTTCAGTTCGTCGATACGGGAGAGAATGGCATCTCGCGGATCCTGGCATGGCTGCTTCGGCCACAGGGCTCCCATGGCCAAGGCGGGCGCTTTCTGGAACTGTTCGCGGCGCAGTTCGATCTGCACTGGGATGCCGGGCAATGCCGTGGAGCTACATCCCGGGTGGAGGTCGTCACGTCGCATCTCAGCGACGACCGCCGGATCGACGTTCTCGTCACCTCGATTTGCGGTCGGGCCATCGCGATTGAGAACAAGATCTGGGCCATGGACCAGCAGCAGCAGGTGACGGATTACCTTCGGCACCTGGATCTTTCCTACGGCGCAGGGAAGGCATGCCTGATCTACCTGACACCAGATGGCCGAGAGCCCGACGAGTCCAGCATCTCAAAGCTGGATTGTCAGACGCGCCAGGATGCAGGCGCACTGAAGCTTGTCTCGTACTCGGACCTGCTACCCTGGCTCGAAACGTGCCGGAACGCATGCCGTGCCGACCGTGTGGCTCGCTTCATCGAAGAATTTATGCGCCACATCCAACACAGGTTCTCTGGAGTTCCCGACATGACAGAACAGGACAGTATCCTCGAAGAGATGACACGCTCCGCAGGGTCAATCACCGCATCCCTCTCCGTGGGACGGGCTGTGGAAACGATGAAGGAACGGCTGCTGGACAAACTGGTGTCGGATCTAGACGCGCTGATTACTGGCCGGGGATGGCAGGCGGCGCGCCGGTCTTATAAGCAGCAGATCCGGTGGTCCTCGATCCAGATCCGCTATAGTAGCGACGCTGCTTTGGCGTTTGAGATCGAGTTCTGCAACGACGAACGATCTTCCCTCGACTTCGGCATCCGCGCACCTAACGCGAATGCCGCGCTGACAGCAGAGATTCGGGAAGCACTCAGATCATTCGGGCGCGGTAACCAAAACCATGTATGGCCCTGGTATCAATCCCTGAAAAACAACACTGTTCTGCCACTCCCGCACGACTGGCATTCCAGTGAGGAGCCTTGGATTGAGATCGCGCAAGGCCGGATGGCGGAACCGATCGTCAAGGCAGCCGAGCGCTTCCATGATGAGCTGACGAAAGGAGGGGTTTTTACCCCAAGCCCGACACCGGCTGCCTGATCGAAGTGGGGGCGGGTGACCACCCGCCCAGTGCCGCCTTCACGATCATTTCTGCTTGGTCTTGTCCAGCCCGACGGAATGTTTCGCCTTCAGACCTCGAGGCCGGAGTAACTGGTGGCTTTGATCGTTCGCTCGATCATCGCACGCTGTCTCTCTCCCGCTTTAACGTAGCCGTGACAGGAATTCCTAAACGTGTCAGGTGCAGGTGCAGGCGGCTCGCGGCCTCGGCACGTTCCATGTGCCATGAGGAGCGTCCACCTTCACGAGCTGCGGCGGCCCAGAACTTCCGATACAACGAACGCAAAGACGATCCGAGATGGCTTGGAACTCAGGGGCTGAGGATGTAACTCTGTGGCCTCCGTTCTGAACGAGAATTGGAGGGTAGTGAGGGGAGAGCCAGCTTTTCAGCACCTGATAGGCTGCAGCATTGCTGCTCGATCCATGGTGGGGAGCTGTTGCGAGTAGGCGATCCGGAGAAGGAAGCCCGGCCGGTGGTTTGAAAGGCTTTTGGCCGGCTTTCAGCCTCGAGTCCGCAGCGAACAGCACTGCGGGTTCGCCGCTGGACTGATGCCGCAGATACACCAAGCTTTCGCGGTTCGCCCGTGTGAGATACAACGCGAAGAACATGGCTCGCGCGCTCGGCTTCAGCCCGGTTGGAACGAGCTCAACCGCATTGACCGGCGTTAGAAAGCCACGGTCTCCGCCTCCCGGTGTCATCGTGGAGGCAAAACGCAAGTAGTCGAACCAACGCACCGGTATCGCGTTTGCCTGACATGCAGCAACCACTGGAGCAATGCTGGCATGCGTCTGGATCGCAATCTCAGCGAGCGAGTGTGCGAGGAGACCATGTCTGGCTTTGATTGCCTCCGGTCCTACGGCCTCCAGCATTGCACAGGCAACACACACGCCTGTTGAGCGCATACGGCGGTGACACTTGAACATGCGGCTGAGGGTCGCCTCATCCCTGCCACTCCCGTCTGCTGCGCGTTCGAGCTGAGGGATGCGACCATCTGTCTCGTCTTGCTCTGCCGGGCGAAACACCTCATCGAGCATGGTGCTGACCCGTTGTGCCGTTGCTGCCTCAGCATCGGGGTGCCGAAATGGGCGGAGCCATGCCTCGGCTTGATCAGGGTACCCGGCGTCGCCGGCCTGTTCAGTGTCGCTCCGCTGCATCTTGGCAACCAGCTTGGCAATTTCTGGTGCTGCTTCGAAAGCACCTTCGACGATCCGACTGATGTTCCAATCTTTGCGCACCGCTGATCCGGCGCCGATGAGCCACAGCGCCGGCAACCAGACCTGATCAATGGAATGGCCTAGACCCTTCCATTCGGCAATAAACTGAGGTGCGCCTTGGCAGTGGTCAGCGTCCTCATGGGTGATGATGAGACGGTTGATCTTTGTTGTTGCAGGCGCAGATGTCTTGATAACGGATGCCAAGGTTTTCTGGTTTTGGCCGTTTACCTCATAGCCCGTATCGACAAGAATAGAAGTCTCATCCAGCGCATTGGTGCGAAGAAGGAAGCTTTCACCCCGCCGCTCAAGCGGAAGGGCGTAGAACGTGGACGGCATTGCAATCCTCATGCGGTTTTCTCAAGGCAAGGACCTGCGCTCAATGACGCCGTTGCCGGCGCCACACCTAGGGCGGCACCCGCTCGGCTTGCGGCAGTACCCAGAGGCCGCGCTGCGCCTGCCGCGCTTCCTCTTCCAACGCCACGAACCGCGGGTCACGATTGTACTGGCGGTACACCCAGGCGGCGCCACGCCGCACCAGCTCGACGTTGACGTTGAGGCCGCCGACACAGACTTGGCCCACCGTGCGGCCGTAGCGGTCGGTATCTATCACCGCCACCCGCACCACCTTCTGGAAGGCCAACTGGGCCAACTCCTGCCGCGCACGGGTACCGTAGGGCTGCCGACTTTCCGGGGTGTCGATCGCGTGGAGGCGGACCTTCACCTGGCGCCGCTCAGGGGTCAGAAGCGTTAAGGTGTCGCCGCCATGGACGCCCACGACCCGACCGGCCAGTTCTTCGGCCAGGGCAGGGAAGGAAGCCAAGATGGACAGGGTCAACAGGGCCAGGCGCAGGAAGGGCATGTGACGCTGTAGCATATGCTAGGTCACCACGCCCTGTTGATCGCCACTGAGAGCCGACCCGGGGTTGCCACGGAGATCTGACCCGGGTTGTGGATGTGGGGTTTCGAAGCCCGTCAGGTCGGCTGTGGTTTCCTTTCGCGATGGGCCTGGGTGGCGGAGCTGTTCCTGAAGCGGAAGCTGTCGTTGCCGGTCTCCAGGATGTGGCAGTGGTGGGTGAGCCGGTCGAGGAGCGCGGTGGTCATCTTGGCATCTCCGAAGATCGCCACCCATTCACTGAAACTGAGGTTGGTGGTGATGATGACGCTGGTCTGCTCGTAGAGCTTGCTGAGCAGGTGAAACAGCAGGGCACCCCCTGAGGTGCTGAATGGCAGGTAGCCCAGCTCATCGAGGATCAGCAGGTCGGCATGGAGCAGGCGGGTGGCAATCTGCCCGG
>NZ_JACTUZ010000080.1 GCF_014490445.1 Pseudoroseomonas ludipueritiae
GCCCTGGCCGGCGCGGCCCTGGCGGTGCCGGCGCTGATCGCGCTTTCCTCCCTCGCCGCGCCCTTCGCGGGGGGCGAGGCGGTGACCATCGCGGCGCTGCCCTGGCTGGACCTGGCCTTCCTGCCGCCGGTGGCGGGCGCCATCGGCTGGGCCACGGCGCAGTTCAGCGTCCGTCGCTGGCTGCGGCGCCTGCCGTGAGCCGGCTCTGGCTGCTGCCGGGTATCCCGGCCCTGGTGCTGGTGGCGGGCTTCGCCCTGTTCCTGGGCCAGAGCCGGACGCGGCCGGAGATGCCGCTGCGCCATACCGACGGCATCGCCGTGCTGACCGGCGGGCCGGAGCGGGTGGAGATGGGCCTGCGCCTGCTCTCGGACGGGCTGGCCGACCACCTGATCGTTTCCGGCGTCAGCCGCAGCGCCGAGCTGGGGGATCTGGTCCGCAGCAACAACATCGCCATGGACGAGCTGCCCGGCGCCGAGGCGGAGCCGCCGCCGGTGCGCGGCGCCCCGCCTGGCGTGGCCACCCCCGCCGTCACGCTGGGGCGGCTGGCCACCAGCACCCGCGGCAATGGGCAGGAGATCGCGGCCTGGGCACGGGGGAAGGGTATTCGCTCATTGCGGATCGTCACGGCCGGCTATCATATGCCGCGCGCGATGCTGGAACTGCGCCGCAACCTGCCGGAAGTGGCGCTGGTGCCGCATCCCGTACAGGTGGCGGGGCCGCGTGCCTCGCTGCTGCTGCGGGAATACGCCAAGCTGATCGGCGCCTTCCTCGGCCTCTCCGCCCTCAAGAGCGATTTGCCGCCACGATGAACCCAGAACCCCCCGCCAGCCCGCTCGTGCTGCTGCGCTCGGCGCTGTTCAACCTGCTCTTCTTCGGCCTGACCGCCGGTTGCGTGACGCTGGGGCTGGTGCTGCTGCCCTTTCCGCGCCGGTTGATACGCCGTTACGTGCAGGGCTGGGCGCGGCTGATGCTCTGGCTGCTGCGGGTGGTCTGCGGCATCCATGTGCGGGTGACGGGGCGGGAATACCTGCCGGAGGGCCCGGCGGTGATCGCGGCGAAGCACCAGTCGGCCTTCGACACCATTGTCTGGCTGGCCCTGCTGCCGGACCCTGTCTACGTGCTGAAGCGGGAACTGCTGCGCATTCCGGTCTGGGGCACGCTGGCGCGCAAATACGGTGCCGTGGCGGTGGACCGCACCGGCGGCGCCACCGCTCTGAAGCGCATGGTGCGGGAGGCCGGCGCCGCCGCCGCCGAGGGCTCCCAGATCATCATCTTCCCCGAGGGCACCCGCACCAGCCCCGGCCAGCGCGTGCCCTACCTGCCTGGCGTGGTGGCGCTGGGGGCGGCGGTGGGGCAGCCGATCATTCCGGCGGCGACGGACAGCGGCGTCTTCTGGGGCCGCCGCTCCTTCGCCAAGCGTCCGGGCACGCTGACGGTGGCGGTGCTGCCGCCGCTGCCGGAGGGCCTGCCACGCGCCAAGCTGCTGGCGCAGATGCAGGAAGCGATCGAATCGGAGAGCCTGCGGCTGCTGCCCGCGAACTATCCCCTCCCTGTGGATAATTCTGTGGGATAAGTCAGGAACAGCCTTTCCGCCATTCGCCAAGAAACTGGCCTAAAGGCTTGCGAGTCCTCGATTCACAGCCCTCCAGAAACACCCCGCTCAAGCTTCCGTTCTTTTAAATTATTGTTTTTGCTATGTTTTCATCCGATTCGGAGAACAAGCCGCAAACGTGTCCTGAATGTCACAGGGAAGGACCAAAGCTCTTGTGGACAATTTCAGACGCTGTGGACCGCCAGGCCACCGGGATACTTCTCCACAAGCCTGAAGCGGCCGCCAAAGCCGTGCGGCCCGTGGGCAGCGGCCAGTGCCGCCCCATATGCCCCGTGTGAGAACCCCGACCCAAGCGGCGGCCCAGCCCGCGCCTTCCTCCCCCCGTCCTTCCCGGCTGCGCCGGTGGCTGGCGGGCTTCCTGGTCCTGCTGGCACTGCTGGGCGCCGCCCATGCCGCCCTGCTCTGGTGGATGAGCGGCCAGATCGGCCTGGCGGTGGAGGCCTGGGCCAGGCGGCAGCGCCAGCAGGGCCTGGAAGTGGAATATGGTCCGCCGGAGCGCGGCGGCTGGCCCATGGCGGCGGCGCTGCGTCTGCCCGCACTGCGGCTGGCACGGGACGGCCTCTCCTGGCAGGCGGAGGCGGTGCGGCTTTCCCTCCGTCCCTGGCGCCCCGACCATCTGCTGGTGGAGGCGGAAGGGGCGCAGCAACTGGCCCTGAAGGGCCCGCCCATGCCGCTGCGCGCCGGGGCCTTGCGGGCGGAGCTGACGCTGAACGGCACCGAGATGCCGCTGGCCGGGGCGCTGAACGGCGCGGAGCTGCGGCTGGAGAGCCCCTCAGGCCCCGTGGCGCTGGATGGCCTGCAGGCCAGCTTCGATGCCAGCGGGGGCAGCGGCACCGCCTTCACCGCCCGGCTGCGCGGCCTGACCGCCCCTGGTACCCAGGCGCTGGGCGAGCGGGTGGAGGAAGCCACGCTGCAGGCCATGCTGCATGGCAGCCTCGGCCCTGTCGGTCCGCTGTCGCGCCAGCTGGCGGCCTGGCGCAATGCCGGCGGGCGGCTGGAGGTGCAGGGCATGACGCTGCGCTGGGGCGCCATGGCGGCCAGCGCCGCCGCCACCCTGGCATTGGACGAGGGCTTGCAGCCGAGCGGCGCCGGCACCCTGCGGCTGGCCAATCCGTCCCGCACCCTGGATGCCCTGGCTGGTGCTGGGGTGGTGCAGCCGCGGGCCGCCGGCATGGCCCGGCAGATCCTGCCGCTGCTGACGCGGCTGGATGCCGGCAGCAGCGTGCCGGTGATCGAACTGCCGCTGGTGCTGGAGAAGCAGGCGCTGAGCGCCGCGCGCATCCCGCTGCTGCGCCTGCCGCCCGTGGCCTGGCCGTGATCGCCTGGCCCTGAACGGAGAAGGGGGCCTTTCGGCCCCCTTCGCTGGGTTCAGGTATTCATCGCGTCGAAGAAGTCCTGGTTGGTCTTGCTGTACTTCAGCTTGTCCAACAGGAATTCCATCGCATCCTGCGTGCCCATCGGGTTCAGGATACGGCGCAGCACCCACATCTTGGACAGCGTGCCGCGGTCCACCAGCACTTCTTCCTTGCGGGTGCCGGACTTGGTGATGTCGATGGCCGGGAAGACGCGCTTGTCGGAGAGCTTGCGGTCGAGGATGAGCTCGGAATTGCCCGTGCCCTTGAACTCCTCGAAGATCACCTCGTCCATGCGGCTGCCGGTGTCGATCAGCGCGGTGGCGATGATGGTGAGGCTGCCGCCTTCCTCGATGTTGCGGGCGGCGCCGAAGAAGCGCTTCGGCCGCTGCAGCGCATTGGCGTCCACGCCACCCGTCAGCACCTTGCCGGAGGACGGCACGACGGAGTTGTAGGCACGGCCCAGGCGGGTGATGGAGTCGAGCAGGATGACGACATCGCGCTTGTGCTCGACCAGCCGCTTGGCCTTCTCCAGCACCATCTCGGTGACCTGCACGTGGCGGGTCGCCGGCTCGTCGAAGGTGGAGGCCACCACTTCGCCGCGCACGGTGCGGGCCATATCGGTGACTTCCTCGGGCCGCTCGTCGATCAGCAGCACGATCAGGAAGACATCGGGGTGGTTGGCGCTGATGCTGCGGGCGATGTTCTGCAGCATCACGGTCTTGCCGGTGCGCGGCGGCGCCACCACCAGCGCGCGCTGCCCCATGCCGATGGGGGCCACCAGGTCGATTACCCGGGGCGTGTAGTCCTTCTGCATCCCCTTCGGCGGCGGCTCCGCGTTCTCGTTCTCCATCTTCAGCCGGCGCGTCGGATAGAGCGGGGTGAGGTTGTCGAAGTTGATGCGGTGGCGGAGAGCCTCGGGCGGCTCAAAATTGACGGTATTGACCTTCAGCAGGGCGAAGTAACGCTCGCCATCCTTGGGGGCCCGGATCTGGCCCTCCACCGTGTCGCCGATGCGCAGGCCGAAGCGGCGTACCTGGGCAGGGGAGACATAGATGTCGTCAGGACCCGGCAGGTAGTTCGACTGCGGAGAGCGCAGGAAGCCGAAGCCGTCCGGCAGGATCTCCAGCGTGCCGTCGCCATGGATCGCCTGGTCGTTCTCGGCCAACTGCTTCAGGATCGCGAACATCATGTCCTGCTTGCGCAGGCTGGAGGCATTCTCGATCTGGAGCGACTCGGCGAAAGCCAGCAGGTCGGCGGGGCTTTTGGCCTTGAGTTCAGAAAGATGCATGGGCGGGACGCGTTCCGTTCCGGCATAAAGCAGGGGACACTTCCCAAAGGCATGGCCAAGGCGGCCTGCCCATGTGCGACGAACGCCCGGAGGCGTGAGGTCGTCAATGTCCCGAAAGGATCAAGGAGGGGAGTCTAGGTGGAATGACAGGCCGAAAGACCTGGAAGACCACCATGGACGGGAAGCTCCACAACGCTAAGGTCATGGCCACCGCCTCGTCAATGGGCAAATAGGCGAAACGAGCGGTTCTTCAAGAGGTTCCGGAGGAATTTCCGCCCATGAGGAGGGCGGGGCCAAGGGGCTCCGCCCCCTGGACCCCCGCCGGGGTGGAAAGTCCACCCCGGACCCCGCTGCGAGTTTCGAGATCGGGGCGCAAGGACGCGGCGTGGCGCCAGCGGCCAGCGTTGGAACTTGAAAAAGGCCACGCGGGCTGAAGCCGCAGTCGCCGGAGGTCATGGACCTCCGGCGGAACCACCGTGCCACCGGAACACAGCAGATGGCGGGGCCTGGGGTGACACTGCCACCCCAGCGGGGTGGCCTGGAGGGGCAGCGCCCCTCCAGCAGCGCAAGGTTAGGAGCTTAGCGCCCCAGTCCTTCCCAGAATTCCCGCACCTTGGCGAAGAAGCCTTCGCTTTCGGGGCTGCTCTTGGCCCGCTCGCTGGCCTCGGCCTCGAATTCCTCCAGCAGTTCGCGCTGGCGGGCCGAGAGGTTCTGCGGCGTTTCCACCGCCACCTGCACGTACATGTCGCCCCGCGCCGCCGAGCGCAGCACGGAGAAGCCCTTGCCGCGCAGGCGGAACTGGTCGCCCGACTGCGTACCGGCGGGGATGGTGACGCGGGCGCGGCCGCCGTCGATGACAGGCACTTCCACGGCCTCGCCCAGCGCCGCCTGCGTCATCCGCAGGGGGACGCGCACGTAGATATTGGCGCCGTCCCGCTGGAAGATGCTGTGCGGCAGGAGGCTGATATCGACATAAAGGTCGCCCGGCGGTGCGCCGCGCAGCCCGGCCTCGCCTTCGCCCGAAAGGCGGATGCGGGTGCCGTCCTCGACGCCGGCGGGGATGGTGACGTTCAGCGTCCGCTCCCGCTGCACGCGGCCGGCGCCATGGCAGACCTTGCAGGGGTTCTTCACCACCCGGCCGGTGCCGCCGCAGGTGGGGCAGGCGCGCTCGATCAGGAAGAAGCCCTGCTGGGCGCGCACCTTGCCGGCGCCGCCGCAGGTGCCGCAGGTCTGCGCCGCCGTGCTGCCGCCCTCGGAGCCCGAGCCGGTGCAGGCGTCGCATTGCACGCTGGTCTGGACCCGCACGGTCTGCTTGGCGCCGGCGAAGGCTTCTTCGAGTGTGATCTGTACCTCGGTGCGGAGGTCGGCGCCGCGCCCGGCCGCCTGGCCCTGGCGCTGGCGGCCGCCGCCGCCGAAGCCGAACATCTGCTCGAAGATATCCTCGAAGCCGCTGCCGCCGAAGGGATTGCCGCCGCCGCCACCACCACCGCCCATGCCGCCTTCGAAGGCCGCGTGGCCGTAGCGGTCATAGGCGGCGCGCTTCTCGGCGTCCTTCAGGACGTCATAGGCTTCGCTGCAGTCCTTGAACTTGGCCTCGGCTTCCTTGTCGCCGGGGTTGCGGTCCGGGTGGTACTTCATCGCCAGCTTTCGGTAAGCCTTCTTCAGCTCATCCTCGCTGGCGCCCCGGGCGACACCCAGAACCTCGTAGTAATCCCGCTTGGCCATAGCCGGGTCAGTCCCCCACCTCAGGGTCTATAAGGTTGCGCCCGGCCTCCTCGCGGAAGCCGGGCGCGACGCTCAGTTCACAGGGAAGCCGCGCCTCAGCTCGGCTTCTTCTTGTTCGGGTCGACTTCCTCGAACTCGGCGTCGACCACCTTCTCGCCACCCGGCTGGCCCTGCTGGGCCTGGGCGCCCGGGCCACCCTGGGCCTCGGCACCCTCCTGCGGGGTGGCCTTGTAGATGGCCTCGCCCACCTTCATCGCGGCGGCGGAAAGGCGCTCGCTCGCGGTGTTGATGGCATCGAGGTCGTCGCCGTCCTTGGCGGAGCGCGCGGCGGAAAGGGCGGCCTCGGCCTCACCCTTCTCGGCCTCGGGGATCTTCTCCGCGTTCTCCTTCAGCGACTTCTCCGTGGTGTGGATCAGCGCTTCCAGCTGGTTCTTGGCCTCGACGGCGGCGCGGCGCTTCTTGTCGGCCTCGGCATTCGCCTCGGCGTCCTTCACCATGCGCTCGATATCGGCATCAGACAGGCCGGACTTGGCCTGGATCTTGATCTGCTGCTCCTTGCCCGTGGCCTTATCCTTGGCGGAGACGGAGACGATGCCGTTCGCGTCGATGTCGAAGGTCACCTCGATCTGCGGCATGCCGCGCGGGGCGGGCGGGATGCCCTGCAGGTCGAAGTTGCCCAACAGCTTGTTGTCCGCCGCCATCTCGCGCTCACCCTGGAACACCTTGATGGTGACCGCGGTCTGGTTGTCGTCGGCGGTGGAGAAGGTCTGGGACTTCTTGGTCGGGATCGTGGTGTTGCGGTCGATCAGGCGCGTGAAGACGCCGCCCAGGGTCTCGATGCCCAGCGACAGCGGGGTCACGTCCAGCAGCAGCACGTCCTTGACGTCGCCCTTCAGCACGCCGCCCTGGATGGCGGCACCGATGGCGACCACCTCGTCCGGGTTGACGTTGCGCGCGGGCTCCTTGCCGAAGAAGGTCTTCACCGCCTCGATGACCTTGGGCATGCGGGTCATGCCGCCGACCAGGATCACCTCGTCCACCTCATTGGCGGCCAGGCCGGCATCCTTCAGCGCCTGCTTGCAGGGCTCGAGCGTCCGGGTCACCAGGTCGTCCACCAGCGACTCCAGCTTGGCGCGGGAGAGCTGCAGCACCAGGTGCTTCGGGCCGGAGGCATCGGCGGTGATGAAGGGCAGGTTGATCTCGGTCTGCTTGGCGCTCGACAGCTCGATCTTGGCCTTCTCGGCCGCTTCCTTCAGCCGCTGCAGGGCGAGCTTGTCGCCGCGCAGGTCGATGCCGTTCTCCTTCTTGAACTCATCGGCCAGGTAGTCGATCACGCGCTGGTCGAAGTCCTCGCCACCCAGGAAGGTGTCGCCGTTGGTGGACTTCACCTCGAAGACGCCGTCGCCGATCTCGAGGATGGACACGTCGAAGGTGCCGCCGCCGAGGTCATAGACCGCGATGGTGCCGGAGTGCTTCTTGTCCATGCCATAGGCCAGGGCGGCGGCCGTCGGCTCGTTGATGATGCGCAGCACTTCCAGGCCGGCGATGGCGCCGGCTTCCTTGGTGGCCTGGCGCTGGCTGTCGTTGAAGTAGGCGGGGACGGTGATGACCGCCTGCGTCACCTTCTCGCCGAGGTAGTTCTCGGCGGTTTCCTTCATCTTGGTCAGCACATTGGCGCTGATCTGCTGCGGCGCCTGCTTCTGGCCGCCGGCCTCGACCCAGGCATCGCCATTGTCGGCGCGGATGATCTTGAAGGGGGCCAGGCCCGCTTCCTTCTTGACCATGGCGTCATCGAAACGGCGGCCGATCAGGCGCTTGACGGCATAGAGCGTGTCGGTCGGGTTGGTCACGGCCTGCCGCTTGGCAGCCTGGCCGACCAGACGCTCACCATTCTTGGTGAAGGCGACCATGGACGGCGTGGTGCGCGCGCCCTCGGCGTTCTCCAGCACCTTGACCTCGCTGCCTTCCATGATGGCGACGCAGCTATTGGTCGTGCCGAGATCGATGCCGATAACTTTGCTCATCCGAATTCTCCTTCTGGCGGATGGGGGCGGCCCGATCGAGGCGCCGCGCCCATCCCCGGTTTGCTCACGTAGCGGATGGGGTGAATGGGACCGGCCGGGCCCTGGAAAGGCGGGGCCGGCCTATGCCACCGATGTATTGGCCCCAGGCCCTCCGGACAAGAGTGGGGCCTGGAACCATGCGTAAAAATTGTGCAGGCAGAGGACCCGCGGCCGGAAGGGCCGGAAGCCCTCAGGCGGTCTCAGAGACGCCTTCGCCGGCCACCACCACCATGGCGGGCTTCAGCAGGCGGCCGTTCAGCGTCCAGGCCGGGGTCCAGGCCTGGATCACGGTGCCGGCGGCCACGCCTTCCGGCGGCGGCTGCTGCGCCATCGCCTGGTGCAGCTCGGGGTCGAAGGGCTTGCCGGCGGGGTCCTGCTTGGCGATGCCGTTGCGCTCCAGGATGGAGATGAAGTTGCGCTCCACGCCCTCGAAGCCGCCGCGCAGCTTGGCCAGCAGCTCCGGCTCGTCCTCGGCCGGGGCGGGCAGTGCATCGAGGCCGCGGCGCAGGTTCTCGGCCGCCTCCACCACGTCGCGGGCGAATTTCTGCACGGCGTACTGGCGGGCGTCATCCACCTCGCGCTTGGTGCGGGCGCGCAGGTTCTGCATCTCGGCTTCCGAGCGCAGCCAGCGGTCCTTCAGCTGCGTCACCTCCGCCTCCAGCTCCGCGATGCGCGCCATGGCATCGGCCGGCTGCTGCGGCTGCTGCTGGTTCTGCTCCGTCTCGGCTGCGGGAGGGGGCGTATGGGTCTGCTCGTTCATCGGGCGTTCATTCTTCATGCAACTGCGGGGGAGCCCGGATGGGTCCGGTCGGCCCTCCACCTAAGCGCGGAAAGGGCTGGGGACAAGTTGTTGCGCGGCAGCATCCCGCGCAGCGATGCCCTTGACCCTGGCGCGGGGGATGGCATCTCCACCTCATCATGCAGCCGCCCCCTGACAGCGCGCGAGTCGCGCGGCCCCGCGTCGCCATTGTTCTGTTCAACCTCGGGGGACCGGATTCCCCCGAGGCGGTGCGGCCCTTCCTGACCAATCTCTTCACCGACCCGGCCATTCTGCGGATGCCGGGCTTCGTGCGGCAGCCGCTGGGGCGCTTCGTCGCCTGGCGCCGCACCAAGGCGGCGAGCGAGAACTACGCCATCCTCGGCGGCCGCTCCCCGCTGCTGCCGCTGACGGAGGAGCAGGGCGCCGCGCTGCAAGGCGCGCTGGGCGAGGATATCGAGGCGCGCTGCTTCATCGCCATGCGCTACTGGCATCCCTTCTCGGAGGCCACCGCGCGGGCCGTCAAGGAATGGGGCGCCGAGGAAGTGGTGCTGCTGCCGCTCTACCCGCAATTCTCCACCACCACGACCGGCTCCTCCATCACCGCCTGGAACGAGGCCTGCGCCAGGGTCGGGCTCTCGCTGCCCACCCGCACCCTCTGCTGCTGGCATTCCGACGACGGCTTCGCCCAGGCCACCGCCGCCATCCTGCGCCGGAGCTACGAGGAAGCGCGGGCGCAGGTGCCGGAGGGGACGAAGCTGCGCGTCCTCTTCTCCGCCCATGGCCTGCCCGAGACCATCGTGAAGCAGGGCGACCCCTACCAGTGGCAGGTGGAGCGCACCGCCGAGGCCATCGTGGAGGCCTGGGGCCTGGGGGGGCTGGACTGGCAGATCTGCTACCAGTCCCGCGTCACGCCGCAGAAATGGCTCGGCCCTTCCACCGAGGAGGCGCTGCACAAGGCGGCCGAGGACAAGGTGGCCGTGCTGGTCCACCCGCTGGCCTTCGTGTCCGAGCATTCCGAGACGCTGGTGGAGCTGGACGTGGAATACCGGGAACTGGCGCATAAGCTGGGCGTGCCCGGCTACCACCGCTGCCCCACCCAGAACAGCGACCCCGCCTTCATCGCGGCCATGGCCGCCCTGGTGCACCGGGTGCGCGATGCCGGGGAGCGGCGGCTCTGTTCCTTCGCCGGCGCGCGGCAATGCCCCAAGGTGCATTCCGGCTGCCCCCATACCGGCGTGAAGCCGCCGCGCGCCCAGTCCGCCAAGGTGCCGGCATGACCGCCCGTCCCGCCGCCGTCCTCTTCGATTGCGACGGCGTGCTGGCCGATAGCGAGGCGCTGGTGAACGGCATCGTCGCCGAGGACCTGACCGCCCGCGGCTGGCCGATCACGGCGGAGCAGTGCCAGGGCATCTTCCTCGGCCGCGCCATCCCGGACATGGTGCCGGTGATCGAGCGGCAGGTCGGCCCGCTGCCGGCGGAATGGCCGATGGAACTGGCCGGCGTCATCGCCGCCCGCATGCGGCAGGCGACGCCGCCCATGCCCGGCGCCCTGGCCGTGGTGCAGGCCATGGCGGCGGCCGGAATCCCCCTGGCCTGCGCCAGTAATTCCGGGCGCGATGAGCTGGAGGCCAAGCTCGCGGGCCTGGGCCTCGCGCCCTTCTTCGGCGAGCGTGTCTTCTCCTACCAGGATGTGCCGCGCCCCAAGCCGGCGCCCGACATGTACCTGGCCGCCGCCGCCGCCTGCGGCGCCGACCCGCGCGATTGCGTGGTGGTGGAGGACAGCGCGCTGGGCACCCGCGCCGGCATCGCCGCCGGCTGCCGCGTCATGGGCTTCGCCCACGAGACCCCCGCCGCCCTGCTGGAAGCCGAGGGGGCCACGCCCTTCGCCCGCATGGAGGACCTGCCCCGCCTGCTGGGAATCGCCGCATGACGATCGACGCGCTGGCTGCCTTCTATCCCTGGACCAAGGCGCTGCACCTGATCTCGGTCTTCGCCTGGATGGCGGGGATGTTCTACCTGCCGCGCCTCTATGTCTATCACACGCCGGCGCCGGCGGGCGGCGAGCGCAGCGAGATGCTGAAGGTGATGGAGCGCCGCCTGCTGCGCGCCATCATCAACCCGGCCATGGCGGCGGCCTGGATCTTCGGCATCACCCTGGTGCTGACGCCGGGCGTGGTGGATTGGTCCGCTGGCTGGTGGCACGGCAAGATGACCGGCTTCCTGCTGATGAGCGCCTTCCACGGCCACCTCGCCGCCGCGCGCAAGAGCTTCGAGCGCGATGAGCGGAAGCATTCCGAACGCTACTGGCGCATCGCGAACGAGGTGCCGACGCTGCTGCTGATCCTGATCGTCATCATGGTGATCGTGCGGCCATTCTGAGCGGGGCGGGGGCTCGCCTCCGCCTGGGCGCGGCGCCAGCAGCGGCCTCCCGCGGGGGGGCGGGGCGGGCGCAAACATACGGCCTGCTGCAACCCGCGGCGGCGCAGCGGCATCTTTCCCTCCAAGCGGGGCCGTTTGGGCGCCTCGCCCCGGCAGAAAGGGGAAGGCCACCATGTCCGCCACGTCAGACCCGTCCCCGGCGCCGCGCAAGGGCTTGATGGAGGGCGTCAACAGGCCGGTCTTCTTCTGGGCGGCCGGCATCACCGCCGTCTTCGTGCTGGCTGGCATCGTGGCGCCCGGAGCTTCCGCCGCCTTCTTCAGCACCTTGCAGGCATGGATCGTGGCCGATTTCGGCTGGTTCTACCTGCTTTCCGTCGCGATCTTCCTGTTGTTCATGCTGCTGCTGGGCTTCACCGGGCACGGCCGCGTCAAGCTCGGCCCCAACCACTCGGAGCCCGACTACAGCTACGGCGCCTGGTTCTCCATGCTCTTCGCCGCCGGCATGGGCATCGGGCTGGTGTTCTTCGGCGTGGCGGAACCCATCAAGCACTTCACCACCCCGCCGGTGGGGGACCCGGCGACGGTGGAGGCCGCGCGGACGGCCATGCAGATCAGCTACTTCCACTGGGGCCTGCATGCCTGGGCGGTTTATGCGGTGATCGGCCTCAGCCTGGCCTATTTCTCCTATCGCCACGGCCTGCCGCTGACGATGCGCTCGGCGCTCTATCCCATCATCGGCGAGCGTATCCATGGCCCGATCGGGCATGCGGTGGACATCTTCGCCACCATCGGCACGCTCTTCGGCGTCGCCACCTCGCTGGGCCTCGGCGTGCTGCAGGTGAATGCGGGGTTCAACCACGTCATGGGCTGGCCCATCGCCTTCTGGGTGCAGTTGCCGCTGATCGCGGTGATCACCGCCATGGCCACGATCTCGGTCGCCACCGGGCTCGACAAGGGCATCAAGTTCCTGTCGAACCTGAACATGGTGATGGCGTCGGCGCTGATGCTGTTCATCTTCGTGGTGGGCCCCACCACCTTCCTGCTGCGCGCCTTTGTGCAGAACCTCGGCGCCTATCTCGACCAGTTCATCCTGCGCACCTTCTACATGTACGCCTATGCGCCGAACGACGTGCCGGCCGAATGGCTGGGCGACTGGACGCTGTTCTACTGGGGCTGGTGGGTGGCGTGGTCGCCCTTTGTGGGCATGTTCATCGCCCGCATCTCCCGCGGCCGCACCATCCGCGAGTTCGTCATGGGCGTGCTGCTGGTGCCAGCCGGCTTCTCCTTCGCCTGGATGACGGTCTTCGGCGACGCCGCCATCTTCCTGCACCTCTACCAGGGCAACACCGCCGTCTCGGACGCCGTGGCCAGGGACGTGACGCTGGCCCTCTTCGTGTTCCTAGAGCAGTACCCGCTGGGCACCTACGTCTCCTGGTTCGCCATGGCGCTGATCGTGTTCTTCTTTGTCACGGGCGCCGACAGCTCCGCCCTGGTGATCGACACCATCACCTCGGGCGGGCGGGAGGATGGGCCGGTGTGGCGCCGGGTCTTCTGGGCCATCCTGGGCGGCGTGATCGCGGCGGTGCTGCTGAGCACGGGCGGGCTGGACGCGCTGCAGACCGCCTCCATCGCCAGCGCGCTGCCCTTCACGATGGTGATGCTGGTGATGTGCTGGGGCCTGTGGCGCGGCTTGCAGCGGGAAGGGCTGCGGCAGGACGCGCTGGCGCAGAGCCTGCGGCCGCGCCAGGGGCTGAGCTGGCAGCGGCAGCTTCACGGCATCCTGGCGCATCCGCGCCGGCCGGAAGCCGAGCGCTTTCTGCGCGACACGGCGCAGCCGGTGCTGGAGGCCGTGGCCGCCGAGCTGCGGCAGCGCGGGCTGGAAGCCGAGGTGACGGTGCGGGAGGACCGCCTGCACCTGACCGCCATGCCCGGCTCGCCCGAGGAGTTCCAGTACGGCGTGCGCCTGCGCCGCTACGAGACGCCGAGCTACGCCTACATGGAGCGGGAGAAGGACCACGAGCATTTCTTCCGCGCCGAGGTGTTCCTGGAAACCGGCGGGCAGGACTACGACGTCATGGGCTTCACGCGGGACGAGCTGATGCAGGACGTGCTGCAGCAATACGACCGGCACTTCCAGTACCTGCACGCCGTGCGCGCGGGCTGAGGAAGGCCCGGATGGGCGGGGGCGACGCTTGACGGCGCGCAGCCCCCCCGCGCATTGGCCTTCTGCAGCAACAGCAGGGTCCGCCGTCCATGAGCACGCTCCGCATCGGCATCGCCGGCATTTCCGGCCGCATGGGCCGCCTTCTGGCTGAGGAAGTCCTGGCCGCCGGTGCCCAGTTGGCGGGCGGCACGGCGCGCAGCGGCGGCATGGAGGGGGTGACGCTGTTTTCCGACAGCGGCGCGCTCTTCGCCGCCAGCGACGTGGTGATCGACTTCACCCATGCTTCCCTGGCGGCCACCCACGCGGCCCTGGCGGCGACGCACCGCAAGCCTTTCGTGCTCGGCAGTTCCGGCCTTTCGGCGGAGCAGGAGGCGGCGGTGGCCCAGGCCGCCCGTGTCACGCCCATC
This sequence comes from Pseudoroseomonas ludipueritiae, assembly GCF_014490445.1. Taxonomy (GTDB): domain Bacteria; phylum Pseudomonadota; class Alphaproteobacteria; order Acetobacterales; family Acetobacteraceae; genus Pseudoroseomonas; species Pseudoroseomonas ludipueritiae. Next base: position 13,754 of record NZ_JACTUZ010000080.1, read on the forward strand.
GTCTACGCCGCTAATTTCGCGCCGGGCGTGAACCTGCTCTTCGCGCTGGCCGAGCGCATGGCCGCCGCCCTGCCGGGCGATGAATACGACGCCGAGATCGTGGAGATGCACCACCGGCAGAAGGTGGATTCGCCTTCCGGCACCGCCATCGGCCTGGGGCGGGCGGTGGCGCGCGGGCGCGGCACGACGCTGGAGGAATGCGGCATGGAGAGTGGCCGGGACGGCCATACCGGGCCGCGCCAGACCGGCGCCATCGGCTTCGCGGCGCTGCGCGGCGGGCAGGTGGTGGGGGAGCACACGCTGCTCTTCGCCGCCGGCAACGAGCAGATCGCGCTGACCCACCGTTCCTTTGACCGGCGCGTCTATGCGGTGGGCGCGGTGCGGGCGGCGCGCTGGGTCTCCGGCCGGGCGCCGGGCCTCTACGACATGAAGCACGTGCTGGGCATGGGCTGACCCGCGCCCGGAGTTCCGGCGCGGGGGCCAGCGGAACGGCCAGGCCCACGCCAGTCCTGGCCACTGGCGTCATGCCGGTGGGGCGGGCGGCGCATGCCAACCCCGTCCCCAAGCGCCCTTGACCCCTTGTGCCACCCCTGCGAAACAGCCCCGCCCGGATCTCCGGGGGATAGCCAGGCCGGGGCGAGCCGGTCGCCATCGCGACAAGAGGACGATAAGGCCATGCGCGACAAGGGCGAATACCTGTTTACCTCGGAATCCGTTTCCGAAGGCCATCCCGACAAGGTCGCGGACCGCATCAGCGACACGGTGCTGGACGCCTTCCTGGAAGCCGACCCCTATTCCCGCGTGGCCTGCGAGACGCTGGTCACCACGAATCGCATCGTCCTGGCCGGCGAGACCCGTGGCCCCGGCAGCGTGACGCATGAGCTGCTGGCCCACCTGGCCCGCATGGCCGTGCATGACATCGGCTACGACCAGGAAGGCTTCTCCTGGCGCAATGCCGATGTCTCGGTCCATCTGCACGCGCAGTCCGCCCATATCGCGCAGGGCGTGGACGCGGCGGGCAACAAGGACGAAGGCGCCGGCGACCAGGGCATCATGTTCGGTTACGCCTGCACCGAGACGCCGGACCTGATGCCGGCGCCGCTGTATTATTCCCACCTGATCCTGCGCCGCATCAGCGAGCTGCGCCGCGTCAAGGACAAGACGGTCGCCGGTCTGCTGCCGGACGCCAAGTCCCAGGTGACGCTGCGCTACGTGGACGGCAAGCCGGTCGGCGTGACCTCCGTCGTGGTCTCCACCCAGCATGAGGAGGGGATGACGCAGGAGCAGGTGCGCGAGCTGGTGCGCCCGATCGTCGCCACCTCCCTGCCCGAGGGCTGGACGGTGCCCGAGGACGAGTTCTACGTGAACCCGACCGGCACCTTCGTGATCGGCGGCCCCGATGGCGACTGCGGCCTGACCGGCCGCAAGATCATCGTGGATACCTACGGCGGCGCGGCCCCGCATGGCGGCGGCGCCTTCTCCGGCAAGGACCCGACCAAGGTGGACCGCTCGGCCGCCTATGCCTGCCGCTACCTCGCCAAGAACGTGGTGGCCGCCGGCCTGGCCGAGAAGTGCACCATCCAGGTCTCCTACGCGATCGGCGTCTCCAAGCCGCTCTCGGTCTATTTCGACCTGCACGGCACCGGCCGTGACATCGACGAGACCAAGCTGGCCAAGGTCGTCAACGAGATGGTCAACCTCTCGCCGCGCGGCATCCGGGAGCACCTGCACCTGAACCGCCCGATCTATGTGCCGACCTCCGCCTATGGCCATTTCGGCCGTACGCCGGATGCCGACCTGGGCACCTTCACCTGGGAACAGACCGACCTGGCGGATGAGCTGAAGCGCGCCTTCGGCCGCTGATCCTTTCTCGCGTATCATGCTGCGGGGGGCGGTGCCGGCTGGCATCGCCCCCTTCCGCGTAATGGGCCCCCGACCATGACCGAAGACACCGCCGAAACCCCCCCGCCGGTTCCCGACCGCCTTTACGGCCGCCGTCGTGGCCACCCGCTGCGCCCGCGCCAGCAGGCGCTGCTGGATGTCACGCTGCCCCGCCTGCGCCTTTCGGCCGAGGACGCGGCGCGCGACCCCGCCGCCGCCTTCGCCACCCCGGTCGAGGAGGTCTGGCTGGAGGTCGGCTTCGGCGGTGGCGAGCACAGCCACGCGCAGATGCTGGCGAACCCCCGGGTCGGCCTCATCGCCTCCGAGGTCTTCGAGAACGGCATCTGCTCCCTGCTCGGCAAGCTGGTGCCGGAGGGGGGCGAGGCCACGGCGCCGCTGCCGCCCAACCTGCGGCTCTGGACCGAGGATGCGCGGCGGCTGATCCGCTCCCTGCCGCAGGGCAGCCTGTCGCGGCTGTTCCTGATGTTCCCGGACCCCTGGCCCAAGGCGCGGCATGCCAAGCGGCGCTTCGTGCATCCCTCCATCCTGCCGGCGCTGGCCGCCGCCATCCGCCCCGGCGGGCAATGGCGCATTGCCACCGACGACCCCACCTACCAGCAATGGGTGATCGAGGTGATGGAAGCGCAGGACCTGTTCCGGCGCGTTTCGCTGGACCTGACCCGGCCGGAAGGCTGGCCGCCGACGCGCTACGAGGCCAAGGCGCTGCGCGAGGGCCGGCAGCCGATGTACTGGGTGTGGGAACGCGCCTGATGCGTTGCAGCCGGCCGCGCCCGCATTAACTTGCAGCGGGCCCAGGCCCGCTGCCACCAATCCCTGAAGCACCGGATGCGAAGGAGACCGCAGCCATGACTCATCCCCAGGCACGCCGCGCGGCGGTTTCGCATCCCTCCCGGCGCCTGGCCGCGGCGGTGGCGGGCTGGCACCGGGCGCTGCTCAATGCCCAGGCGGCGGGCCACCCGGCCGGTGGCAACCCTTACGCGCTGCTGCAGGCGGTGATGCACGACCCCGATTTCGCCTGGCTGCGCCGGCTGAGCGACCTGATCCTGCGCATCGACGAGGCCAATGCCAAGGGCGCCACGCCCTCGCCCGAGGCCATGCAGGGCTTCCTGGCCACCGCCTTGTCCCTGACCAGCGGCGAGGATGCCGAGTTCCAGCAGCGCCAGCAGCGTTTCCTGCTGCGGCCGGAGGTGGCTTCGGCCCGTGCCGCCGTGCAGTCCACGCTGGATGAGCTGCGGCAGGCGGCGCAGCAATGAGCCTGACGGAAGCGGAGGTCGAGGCGGCCGAGGCCGCGCTGCGTGAGGCCATGCTGCGCGGCCATGTCGAGGCGCTGGACCGCCTGCTGGCGGATGAGCTGATCTTCACCAGCCACACCGGCCACATCATGGGCAAGGCCGAGGACCTCGCCGCCCACCGCGACCGCCTGCTGCGCCTCAGCCGTGTGGATGTCTCCGACCGCCAGATCCGCCTGGCGGGCGATGCCGCCGTGGTGACGCTGCGGGCCGAGATGGCCGGCACCTGGGATGGCAACGCCTTCGTGGGTGCCTTCCGCTACAGCCGCTTCTGGCGGCGGGAGGCCACGGGGCTGCGGGTGCTGGCGGCGCATTGCTCGGGCGCGGCGGTGGCCTGAGGCAGCCGGTGCTGAACCCCGCCTCGCCCCTGGCCCGGCTGCTGGACGGGCCGATGCGCCCGGGTGTCCTGCGCTGGATCGGGCTGCGCCCCGCCCGGCGCGCGGCCATGCGGGTGGTGGAGGAAGCCGTGCTGCTGGTCGGGCAGGGGCTGGAGGGCGACCGCTATGCCGGCCGCAACGGCGCCCGGCAGGTGACGCTGATCCAGGCCGAGCACCTGCCCGCCATCGGCGCCTATCTGGGGCAGGAGGCTGTGGCGCCGGAGCGGCTGCGGCGGAACCTGGTGGTCTCCGGCCTTAACCTGCTGGCGCTGAAGGGCCGGCGCTTCCGGATGGGGGAGGCGGTGCTGGAGATGACCGGCGAATGCCACCCCTGTTCCCGCATGGAGGAGGAATTCGGCCCCGGCGGCTACAACGCCGTGCGCGGCCATGGCGGCATCACCGCGCGGGTGCTGGAGGGCGGCGCCATCCGGCTGGGCGATGCGGTGGCGCGGCTGGATTGAGGGAAAGCATGGTTCAGGTGGAACCGAGGCTGGGCTGCGGCGCGGCCATCGTGGTGGATGGCCGCATCCTGCTGATCCGGCGGCTGAAGGCACCGGAGGCAGGCTGCTGGGGCCTGCCCGGCGGCAAGGTGGATCTTTACGAGGCCGCGGCGGCGGCGGTGGAGCGCGAGGTGCGGGAGGAGACCGGTATCGGCATCCGCGCCGAAAGGCTGCTCTGCGTGGTGGACCAGATCGACCGTGCCGGCGGCCAGCACTGGTTCGCGCCCATCTATCTGGCCACCGCTTTCACGGGCCAGCCGCGCATCCTGGAGCCGGGCAAGCATGACGGGCTAGGCTGGTTTCCGCTGGAAGGAACGCCGGCGGCACTGACCTGTGCCACGCTGGCGGCATTGCGGGCGCTGCGCCAGGGCTGAGCCGCCTCAGCCCGGCGCGCGCAGCACCAGCACGCGGGCGGCGCCATGCGTCCGCTCCGCCAGGATGTCGAAGCCGGGCAGGGCGGGCTCTTCCTCCCGCCCCAGCTCGGCGCAGATCAGGGCACCGGGGGCGATCCAGCCGGCGGCACCCAGCGCGGCTAGGGCGCGGGGCACCAGATCCTTGCCATAGGGAGGGTCCAGGAAGACCAGGGCGCAGGGCACCTTGGCGCGGGGCGGGCGGGTGGCATCGGCGGCCAGCACGGTGGCGGCGGCGTCTTCCCGGCACGCGGCGATATTGGCCCGCAGCGCGGCCAGCGCCGCGCGATCCTGCTCGATGAAGCTGGCATGAGCGGCGCCGCGCGAGAGCGCCTCCAGCCCCAGCGCCCCGGTGCCGGCGAAGGCATCCAGCACCGCCTGCCCCTCGACCGCTGCGCGGCCGGCCCAGGGAGCGTGCCAGAGCATGTCGAAGAGCGCCTGCCGCATCCGCTCGGCGGTGGGGCGGGTGGTGGCGGCGCCGGCGGGAGCGGCCAGCTTCCGGCCGCGATGGCGGCCGGCGACGATGCGCATGGCCCGCTAGTCGCGCGGG
>NZ_JACTUZ010000081.1 GCF_014490445.1 Pseudoroseomonas ludipueritiae
GCCGCCGCCAGGCCGCCGGAGCCGACCCAGGCCAGTTCGGCCCCGGCGGGCGGCGTGGCACGGGCGATGATGTCGAGATCGGCCACCGTGGTGGCATCGCAGACCAGTGCCGGGCGGCCGGCGGAAAGCGCCTCCCGCATGGCGGCGGCTGCCGCCTCCGGCCCCGCGCGCAACTCTGCCAAAGGCAGAAGGGCGGCGGGGAGGCCGGCATTCTCCAGCACGTTGCGGAGGTCGGCATTGGGGTAGCTGTGCTCGCGCGCCCAGAGCGGCGAATCCTCCAGCCGGGCGCCGGCGAGGCGGATACAGCCGGCTTCCGTGGTGCGGCCGGTGGCCGGGAAGGCGGGGGCCACCACCGCCAGCGCCGGGCGGCCGGCCTCCCGCAGCACCGCCAGGGTTGCCGTCAGTTCCGCCGCCGGCTGGCCGCGCAGGGTGGAATCGATCTTTTTGTAGAGCGAGAGGCCAGGCCGCAGCCGCGGGCGCAGAAGGGCCGCGTGGCGGGTCGCGGCGGCCCCGGCGGGCAGGCCGCGGCTGTCCGCATCGATGGCCAGCACGGCCTCATCGGCCTCCCACGCGGCTTCGTCCCAGGTGACGGCGGCGGCATGGCCCCGGCGGGCGAAGGCCACGGCGCAATCCGCCGCGCCGGTCAGGTCATCGGCGAGGATCAGCCAGCGGGGAGTCGTTCGGCTTGGCACAGGCATCCGTCCATGGGCGGGGAGGATGCCCCGCTTCTTCTGCCGCCGAAGCATAGAGCCAGCCAGGGCGGCATCAATCACCCTCCGGCCCAGGCCCTGGCGGGCGCCTTCCCCTTGCCCTTGCCCGGATTTGGCATGGCCTTGGCCGGGAGCAGCTGGCGGCCGAGGGCCTTGCCTGCCCCGGATGGAATGCGGGAAAGACGGCGGAGAGCAGCTCATGCGGAGCCGGAAGCCTGCCGCACCGGGGCGGCGGATTGCTTCAAAAGTCCAAGACTCTGCGCCGAATGTCCATGGAAACACGGCGCATGGACGGTCAGATATCTTATACAAGAATGTTTCCAGGGAGACCGGCCATGCGGCGACGCACCCAGGTGGCCATCATCGGGGCAGGCCCGGCCGGTCTGCTGCTGTCGCAGCTCTTGCATGTCGCCGGCATCGACAGCGTCGTGCTGGAGCGCAGGTCCCAGGCCTATGTGGAAGGCCGTATCCGCGCCGGCGTGCTGGAACAGGGCACCGTCGAGCTGCTGGAGCGCGCGGGCGTGGCGGGAAGGCTGCACCGCGAGGGCCTGCCGCATCATGGCATCCGGCTGGCGCTGGATGGCGAGCTGTTCCGCATCGACCTCCATGGCCTGACCGGGGGCCAGGCCGTCACCGTCTATGGCCAGACCGAGGTGACGCATGACCTGATCGGCGCCCACCAGGCCCGTGGCGCCGCGCTGGTCTTCGAGGCCAGCGATGTCGCGCTGCATGACCTGGAAGGCGGGGCGCCCTTCGTCACCTATCGCGCCAATGGCGAGAGCCATCACCTGGACTGCGATTACATCGCGGGTTGCGATGGCTACCACGGCGTCAGCCGCGCCAGCATCCCTGCGGGCATCCTGCGCAGCTTCGAGAAGGTCTATCCCTTCGGCTGGCTCGGCATCCTGGCCGATGTGCCGCCCTGCGACGATGAGCTGATCTATTCCAACCACCGCAACGGCTTCGCCCTGGCCAGCATGCGCTCGCCCACACGCAGCCGCTACTACATCCAGGTGCCGCTGACGGAAAAGCTGGAGGACTGGCCCGACACGCGGATCTGGGACGAGCTGGCACTGCGGCTTGGCCCCGAGGCGGCGGCGCGCATGACGCGCGGCCCGAGCATCGAGAAGAGCATCGCCCCGCTGCGGTCCTTCGTGGCGGAGCCGATGCGGCATGGCCGGCTGTTCCTGGCCGGGGATGCGGCGCATATCGTGCCGCCCACCGGCGCCAAGGGCCTGAACCTCGCGGCCTCCGATGTCGGGCTGCTGGCGGATGCGCTGATCGGCCATTACCGCGAGAACTCGGACGCGGCGCTGGAAGGCTATTCCGCCCGCGCGCTGGCCCGGGTCTGGATGGCCGAGCGGTTTTCCTGGTGGTTCACCAGCCTGACCCACCGCTTCCCCGACATGGATGATTTCGCGCGGCACATGCAGGTCGCGGAACTCAACTACATCCGCGCCTCCACCCAGGCCCAGAGGGTGCTGACGGAAAACTATGTCGGCCTGCCGCTCGCTTTTTCGGCGCAGGCGGCGGCGCGGCGCGGCATGCCGGAATTCGCAAACATGGGAGAAGCGGGCTGATGTTCCTGCCGCTAGGCGACGCCACGTTCCACGTTCAGCTTGAAGGGCCGCCGGGCGCCGAAGCCCTGCTGCTGCTGCATTCCCTGGGCACGGATAACCGGATCTGGGACGCGGGGGCCGAAGCCTTCCGCGGCGGCTACCGCGTCATCCGCCCCGACCTGCGCGGCCATGGGCTGAGCACGGTGACGCCCGGCCCCTACAGCATCGAGGGCCTGGCGCGGGACATGCTCGCGCTGCTCGATGCGCTGGGCGTGCGGCAGGCGCATGTGGCGGGCGTCTCGATCGGTGGCATGGTGGCGCAGGCCATGGCGGCCCTGGCGCCGGAGCGCGTGCGCAGCCTGATGCTGGTGGATACGGCCCTGGCCATCCCGCCCGCCGAGACCTGGCGCGACCGCGCCGCCCTGGTTCGGGAGCAGGGCATGGCGCCGCTGGTGGAGCCGGTGGTGGCCCGCTGGGTGACGCCGGCCTCGCTGCAAGGCCCGGCGGCGCAGGGCCTGCGCGCCATGCTGCGACGCACCGACCCCGAAGGCTATGCTGGCGCGGCGGAAGCCATCGCGGCGGCGGATCTCACCGAATCCACCCGTGGATTGCGCCAGCCGGCGCTGGTGCTGGTGGGGGATGGCGATGCCGCGACACCCCTGGCCAGTGCCGAGGCCCTGCGCGACGCCATCCCTGGCGCACGGCTGGAAGTGATCGCCGATGCCGCGCATATCCCGACGATGGAGCGCCCGGCCGAGGTGGCGGCCGCCATGCGCCGCTTCCTGGCCGCCCTGGCACCGTCCGATGCGCTGGAAGCCGGCATGGCGGTGCGCAAGGCGGTGCTGGGGGAGGCGCATGTGGCCCGCGCCAGCGCCGCTGTCTCGGCCCTGGATGCGCCCTTCCAGGAATACATCACCCGCAATGTCTGGGGCGGCGTCTGGACCCGCCCCGGATTGCCGCGCCACACCCGCTCGCTGCTGACGCTGGCCATCATGGCCGCGCTGGGGCGCGAGGGCGAGTTCGTGCTGCATGTCCGCGCCACCCGCAACACCGGCGTGACGCCGGAGGAAATCGCGGAAGTGCTGCTGCAGGTTGGTGCCTATGCCGGCGTGCCCGCCGCCAACCATGCCTTGAAGCTGGCGAAGCAAACCCTGAAGGAAATGGAGGAACAGCCGTGAGCGAGATCATATCCGGCTATCGCCGGCCCGCGCCGGAACACCAGCCCCCCTACGATGCGCCGGCCTATGGCAGCACCCGCCTGCGCCACCCGCAGCAGCCGCTGCTGCGGATGCCGCATACGCTGACGGAAACCAGCTCCCCCCGCTTCTCGCCGGAGCGTTACCCGGAAACGGCGGACCTGACGATGCTGACGGGTGGCAAGGGCCACGCGATGGGCGAGCGCATCATCGTCGGCGGCCGCATCCTGGACGAGGATGGGCGCCCCATCCGCAATGCCATGGTGGAAGTCTGGCAGGCCAATGCCGCCGGCCGCTACAACCATGAGGGCGACCAGCACGACGCGCCGCTGGACCCGAACTTCGAAGGCCGTGGCAGGGTCTTCACGGACGAGAACGGCTGGTACCGCTACGTCACCATCAAGCCGGGCGCCTATCCCTGGCGCAACCACCACAATGCCTGGCGGCCCAACCACATCCACTACAGCCTCTTCGGCGCCGGCTTCGCGCAGCGGCTGATCACGCAGATGTATTTCCCCGGGGACCCGCTGCTGCCGCTGGACCCGATCTTCAACACCGTGCCGGACGAGGCTGCCCGAAACAGGCTGATCTCGAAGTTCGACCTCGACCTGACGCAGCCGGAATGGGCGCTGGGCTACCGCTTCGATGTGGTGCTGCGCGGGCGGGATGCCACGCCGATGGAGGATGACCACCATGACTGATGCCGCGACCCCGGAGGCCGGCCCCGCGATCGCTTCCGCCAGCCAAACCGCCGGGCCCTATTGGCATCTGGTGGACTTCCCGGAATGGGCCGATACCACGCGCCATTTCAAGGATGCCCTGCCGCCGGGCGAGCGCATTGTGCTGACAGGCCGCGTCACCGACGGCAGCGGCAGCCCGGTGATGGATGCCATGGTGGAGATCTGGCACGCCGACCCCAAGGGGGAATATCCAGACCCCGAAGGCCCGCCAGGTGAGTTCCAGGGCTATGGGCGCTGCGCCACCGACAAGAACGGCAACTTCCGCTTTGTCACCCTGAAGCCGGGCCCTGTGCCCGTCTCCGGGCATTCACGCTCGAATGCCTTGCAGGCGCCGCATGTGGCGCTCGCGGTCTTCGCACGCGGGCTGCTGAGTCATCTCTGCACCCGCCTGTATTTCGAGGGCGAGGCGCTGAACGACACCGACCCGGTTCTCCAGGCGGTGGAGCCGGCACGGCGCGGCACCCTGGTCGCGCGGCAGACGCAGCCCGGCACCTGGAACCTGGACCTGCGGCTGCAGGGAGAGGGCGAGACGGTCTGGATGGCGGTCTGACCGCGACACGGAACAGGCGCGGCCGGCACAACCGGCCGTGCATCAAGGAGTTACCGGCCCAATGGAAAGCCGTGTCCTCGATGTCCAGGGCTTTCTGGACGAGCAGCCATTCTCGCCCATGCAGCGCATCATTTTCGCGCTCTGCTTCGTCATTGTGCTGCTCGATGGGTTCGATACCGCCGCTATTGGTTATATTGCGCCCTCGCTGATTACCGAATGGGGCGTGCAGCGTCCGGCGCTGGCGCCGGTGCTCAGCGCCGCGCTGTTCGGGCTGGCGGCGGGCGCCATCTGTTCCGGCCCCATCGCGGACCGCTTCGGCCGCAAGCTGGTGCTGACGGCCTCGGTGGTGGTCTTCGGCCTGGCCAGCTTGCTCTCGGCCTGGGCCGATACGCTGAATCATTTGGTGATCTGGCGCTTCGTCACCGGGCTCGGCCTCGGCGCCGCCATGCCCAATGCCGTGACGCTGATGAGCGAATTCTGCCCGGAGAAGCGGCGGGCCGTGCTGGTCAATGCCATGTTCTGCGGCTTTCCGCTCGGCGCCGCCTTTGGCGGCTTCCTGGCCGCCTGGATGATCCCGCAATGGGGCTGGCGCAGCGTGCTGCTGCTGGGTGGCATCACACCGCTGGTGCTGGCGGTGCTGCTGCTGGCGCTGCTGCCGGAATCCGTGCGCTACATGGTCATGAAGAAATATCCGGCCGAGCGCATCCGCGCCGTGCTGCGCCGCATCTCCGCAAGTGCGCAGACCGCCACTTCCTTTGTGCTGCTGGAGAAAGCGCCGCCCACCGGGCAGGCCAGCGGCGCGCGGGTGGTGCTCTCCCGCAGCTATGCCGTGGGATCGGCGATGCTCTGGATCGCCTATTTCATGGGGCTGGTGATCTTCTACGCGCTGATCAACTGGATGCCGCTGCTCTTCGGTGATGCCGGGCTTTCGCCGCATAGCGCCGCGCTGATCTCGGCGCTCTTCCCGCTCGGCGGCATCGGCGCGATCTTCTTCGGCTGGCTGATGGACCGCTACAACGGCAACAAGATCATCGCCACCGGCTTCGTGCTGACCTCACTCTCGGTCGCGCTGGTGGGTATGGTGGCGGGGCATCTCGCGCTGCTGGTGGCGACCGTCTTCCTGGCCGGTGTCATCATGAACACGGCGCAGTCCTCGCTGCCGGCCCTGGCGGCCGCCTTCTACCCCACCGAAGGCCGCGCGACGGGGGTGGGCTGGATGCTGGGGCTGGGGCGCTTCGGCGGCATCGCCGGGTCCTTCCTGGTGGCGGAACTGTCGCGGCGGCAGTTATCCCTGTCGGGCATCTTCCTGGTCGTGGCCATTCCCGGCCTGATTGCCGCCGCCGCGCTGATCATCAAGCAGATCGCCCATCCGCAGGCGGCGCGTGCGCAGCCCGGCGCCGCGCTGGGCCATTGAGGCGGCGGCGCGCCTCGGTTAACGCCAATCCGGCGGGGCGCGCCGCACCGCCAACCCGCCACCAGGAGTGAGGCTTCATGACCCCTATCGTCATCGCCGTCGCCATCACCGGCTCGGTTCCGCGCAAGCGCGACAACCCGGCCGTGCCGACCAGCCCGGCGGAGCAGGTGGAATCCACCCATGCCGCCTTCGAGGCCGGTGCCTCCCTGGTGCATATCCATGTGCGCAACCCGGATGAGAGCCCCTCGTCGGATCCAGCGCTCTTCGCCCAGGTGCAGGAAGGGGTGCGGCGGCATTGCCCGGGCATGATCGTGCAATTCTCCACCGGCGGGCGCGGGCGCGATCCTTCCGCCCGTGGCAATGCGCTGGACCTGCGGCCGGACATGGCCTCGCTTTCCACGGGCTCCGTCAATTTCCCCAGCATCGTCTATGAGAACCCGGCCTCGCTGGTGACGGAACTGGCGGGCAAGATGCAGCGCCATGGCGTGCGGCCGGAGATCGAGGTCTTCGATCTCTCCCATATCCATGCCGCCCGCCGGCTGGTCGATGAAGGGCTGATGGATGCCCGGCCGCATGTGCAGTTCGTGATGGGCGTGCGCAACGCCATGCCGGCGGAGGAGCATCTGCTGGACATCCTGCTGGCCGAGACCCGGCGCGTGCTGCCGCAGGCCACCTGGACCGCCGCTGGTATCGGCGCCAATCAGGCGCGGGTGATCGACTGGGTGCTGGCGCGTGGCGGCGATGGGCTGCGCACGGGCCTCGAGGACAATATCCGCATCAGCCGTGACCGTCTGGCCGCCAGCAATGCCGAGCTGGTGCAACGGGCCGTGGAAGCCGCTGCCCGCCACAACCGCCGCCCCGCCACGCCCGCCGAGGCGCGATCCATGCTCAGCCTCGGCGCCGGGGAAGCGGCATGACCTTTTCGGCTCTGGATTCGGCCCTGCTGGGGCCGCTCTTTGTCACGCCTGAGATGCGGGAGTGCTTTTCCGACGAAGCCAGGCTGCGTGCCATGCTGGCGGTGGAGGCTGCCCTCGCGCGGGCGCAGGCGCGGCTTGGCATGGTGCCGGATGCCCTGGCGGCGGCCATCGAGGCCGTGCCGCCGGAGCGGCTGGACTTGGGGGTGCTGGGGCAGAAGACGGTGCTTTCCGCCGTGCCCACCATTCCCTTCGTGAAGGCGGTGCAGGCCAGCCTGCCAGCGGAACTGGAACGCGGCTTCCACAAGGGCGCCACCACCCAGGACATCCTGGACACCGCGCTGGTGCTGCAACTGCGCGAGGCGCTGTCCCTGGTGGCCGCCGAGTTGGACGCCATCCTAGGTGGCCTCGCACGGCTGGCGGAGACGCATAGGGAAACCCCCTGCGTCGGTCGCACCTACGGCCAGCACGGCGCGCCACTGAGCTTCGGCTACAAGGTGGCGGTCTGGCTGGCCGGGGTGGCGGAGGCGGCGGCGCGGCTGCCGGAGATCCGCTCCCGGTTGCTGGTGGCCTCGCTCAGCGGGCCGGTGGGAACCTTGGCGGGGTTGGGCGGGCAGGGGCCCGTCGTGCTGCAGGGCTTCGCGAAGGAACTGGGGCTCGGCGCCGCATCCATCGCTTGGCACACCCGGCGGGGCCGCATCGCCGAGGCCGGAAGCTGGCTGGCGCAACTGCTCGGCGCGCTGGGCAAGATGGCCGCCGATATCGCGCATCTCGCCTCCACCGAGGTGGGGGAAGTGGCGGAACCCTATGTGCCGGGGCGCGGCGGTTCCTCGGCCATGCCGCATAAGCGCAACCCGGTTTCCTGCACCGTGATCCTGGCGGCGCAGGCGGCAGCCCCCGGCCAGGCGGCCACGCTGTTGCAGGCGATGGTGGCGGCGCATGAGCGCCCAGCCGGCCTTTGGCACGCCGAGTGGCATGCATTGCCCAGCCTCTTCGGCCTCGCCTCCGGCGCGCTGCGGGAGGCGCGGGCGCTGGCGGAAGGTCTGGAGGTCGATGCGGCGCGGATGCGCGCCAATCTCGACATCACCCGCGGCCTGCTCTTCGCCGATGCCGCCGCCGCCCGGCTGGGGACGAAGCTGGGGCGCGAGGCCGCGCATGCGCTGGTGGAACAGGCTGCCGGGCAGGTGCGGGACAGCGGCGACTCCCTTCAGGTGGTGCTGGAACGGATGCCCCAGGTGGCGGAGGCCGGCATAGACCTTTCCCCCGCCTTCACCCTGGACCCGGCGACGGCCGCCGCCGCTGCCTGGGTGGAGCCCGCCGTCCGGGAGGCCGAGGCGGTGCGCGCGGCGCTGCGGGCTCCGGCGGAATAGGGGCTTCAGTCCAGCAACGCTTCTCCGCCAGCCTCACCGCGACCGGCGGCGGCTTCGCCACCCCTTGCCATCGGCACGCAAGTCGATGCTAGGTCGCTGGTGCTGCCGGGCGGGGAGGCGGGCGTCAAAGCCTCCGGTGCCCTGCTGCCGCACCCTGAGGAAACGCCATGAGCCGAGAAGCCGCCATCACCGCCGCCCATGCCCTGCTGGAGGATGGTTCCTACCTGGAGGTCATGCGCCGCCGCGTGGCCATCCCGACCGCCAGCCAGGACCCGGAAAGCGGGCCGCAGCTTCGCGCCTATCTCGAGCAGGAGATGCTGCCGGAGCTGCGGTCCCAGGGCTTCACCGGCGAGATCTTCGACAACCCGACGGGCAAGGGCGGCCCCTTCCTGATCGGCCGTCGGATCGAGGACCCGGCACTGCCGACGCTGCTGACCTATGGCCATGGCGACACCGTGCTGGGCCTGGATGACGGCTGGTTGCCCGGCCTCTCCCCCTGGGTGCTGGAGCAGCGGGGGGAGCGGCTCTATGGCCGCGGCATCGTGGACAACAAGGGGCAGCACACCGCCAACCTGATGGCCATGGAGGCCGTGCGGCGGCTTCGTGGCGGCAAGCTGGGCTACAATGTCACGGTGATGCTGGAGACCAGCGAGGAAGTCGGCTCCCCCGGCATCGAGGAAATCTGCCAGCAGCAGCGGGATTTGCTGAAGGCCGATGTGCTGATCGCCTCCGACGGGCCGCGCCTGGTGCCGGACGTGCCGACGCTGACCTTGGGCACCCGGGGCGCGCTGAGCTTCGACCTCGTGGTGCATTACCGGGAAGGTGGCCACCATTCCGGCAACTGGGGCGGGCTGCTGGCCAACCCCGGCATCCGGCTGGCGCATGCCATCACCTCCCTGGTGGGGCCGGAAGGGCAGGTGCTGCTGCGGGAGCTGGTGCCCGAGCGTATCCCGGACAATGTCCGCCGCGCCCTGGCCGATTGCCGGGTCGATGGCGGCGAGACGGGGCCGAAGATCGACCCCTGGTGGGGCGAGCGCGGACTGACGGCAGCGGAGAAAGTGTTCGGGTGGAATACTTTCGAAGTGCTGGCTTTCTCCACTGGCAACCCAGCGGCACCGGTCAATGCCGTGCCGCCCCGCGCCTTTGCACGCTGCCAGATCCGCTACACCGTGGACCGGGACGTGGAGAGCTTCCTGCCCGCCATCCGCCATCATCTGGACGCATTGGGCTTCGCCGATGTGGCGGTGGAGCCGGTCAAGGAAGGCGCTGAATGGAAGGCCACGCGCATGGACCCTGAAGGCTCCTGGCCGCGGCTGGTGGCGGAGAGTATCCGCCGCACCACCGGCAAGGCGCCGATGATCGTGCCCAATGCCGGTGGCTCCCTGCCCAACGACAGCTTCGCGGATACGCTGGGCCTGCCTACCATTTACATCCCTCATTCCTACAGCGGCTGTTCTCAGCATGCGCCGAACGAGCACGCGCTGCTGCCGCTGGTGCGTGAAGGGCTGGAAATCGCCGCCGGCGTCTTCTGGGACCTGGGCGAGCAACCCTGGCCTGGCCGGTAAGGCGCCAACCCCTCGCTGCCTCGGCGGCGACGCCGTCTGGCAGGCCGGAGGCGCAGCTTCTGGCCCTGCCACACGGAACGGGGCGGAGGCGGCAGGTTACCCGCCATGGAGCATGGTATCCCTGGATTGGTGCCAAAATGCGCGGCAGGAGCCTCATTTCTGGGCAAGTGCTTGTGGCTAATACCCAATAAATCCGGGTTTTTCTGCTCACGCGGGCTTGAGCTTCAGGGCCTTTCAGGTTTAGGGCGAGCCCTGTTCACAGCAGCCGTCCACCGGCGATGTCCTGAGGCATGCGCCGGCCCAGCAAGGGTTCCTCCATGTCATTCTCCCGTCGTCATGCGCTGCAGGCATTCTCGGCCATCGGCGCGGCCGGCCTCCTGGGGCGCCCCGCCCTGGCGCAGGCCCGGACCCTGACCGTCTCGACCTGGGGCGGTGTCACGGAGGAAGGCCTGAAGGCCTATGTGCAGCCGGAATTCGAACGCCTGACCGGCGCCAGGCTGGCCTATGACATCGGCGGCCAGGGCGCCCGCTACAACAAGCTGCTGGCGCAGCGCGCCAACCCGCCGGCGGATGTCTTCTTCTCCGCTGACGAGGCGGTGGTGGCCGGCCACAAGGCGGGGGTGCTGACCACCGCCAGCCGCAAGAACGTGCCCAATATTGCCGACATCGAAGACTGGGCCATGAGCGTGAAGGCCGGCAATACGGCCGAGACCATCCCCGGCGCGCCCTATACCCTCATCGCCTATCTGCTGGGCTACAATCCGGAGAAGGTGAAGGAACCGGTGACGAGCTGGGCCGACATGTGGCGGCCGGAATTCCAGGGCAAGCTGGCCTTCGCCTCCCCGGTGCACAGCCAGATGCCCGCCTTCGTGATCATGGCCGCCGAGATGGCGGGTGGCTCCATCGACAACGTGGACCCCGGCTTCAAGAAGCTGGCGGAACTGAAGCCCAACAAGCTGACGGTCTTCTGGACGGACTGGGCGCCGCTGAGCAAGAGCGGCGACGTCACCATGGGTACCGAGTTCGACTATTACCTCGAGGCCATGAAGGACCAGAAGTACCCGATCGAGTACGTGATCCCGAAGGAGAAGGGTATCGGCGTCCCGGAATACGTCAGCGTGGTGAAGGGCACGAAGAATCAGGAACTGGCTGAGGTTTTCCTGAACCTGATGCTGGACCCGAAGGTGCAGGCCGCCTTTGCCGCCAGCACCTATTCCGGCACCACCAACCGCAAGGCCGATCTGCCGGAGGCCGTGCGCAACCGCTGCGCCTGTGGCGCTCGCGTGGACCAGCTTCGCTTCTTCGACCCCGAGGTCTTCGCCGCGCGCCGCGCGCTCTGGACCGAGCGGATGAACCTGGAAGTCGTGCCGAACTGGCGCGCCCGCTAAACATCGGAACCGCCGGGGAGGCACCGTGCCGCCTTCCCGGCCATGGACAGATCACCGTGTTCTTTCAGATGTCTCGCTGGGGTAGTGGCCGATGAGTGCCGCGCGCACCCTGGACTGGCTGCTGTTGCTGCCCAGCCTCTTGCTGCTGGCCTTGTTGATGGGCCTGCCGCTCGCCGCCATGCTGGCCACCAGCCTGCAGCCCAACGTGCTGCTGAGCTTCACCGGCCCGGCGCTCGACAACTACGGCTACCTTCTCTCCCGTGGCTATTACCTGCAGGTGATCTGGCGCACGCTGCGCATGGCGGGCGAGACGACGCTCCTCGCCATCCCGCTCGGCTATCTCGCCGCCATGCTGCTGCGGAACCTCTCAGGCCGCGCCGGCAATCTTGCCATGATGGGCCTGACCTTCCCGATCCTGGCCGGGCCGCTGACGGTGGTGCTGGGCTGGATGGCCCTGCTGGCCGATGGCGGGCCTTTCCTCGGCCCGCTGGTGGAGGCGGGGCTGATCTCTCCGCCGCGCCTGCTGGGCTCCGAGGCTGGCGTGGTCATCAGCCTGGTGCAATTCGTGCTGCCCTTCACGGTGCTGACGCTCTACACCGGCCTGCGGCAGATCCAGCCGCAAATGCATGAGGCGGCGCAAAGCCTCGGCGCCAGCGGCACCGTGCGCTTCCTGCATGTGACGCTGCCGCTGAGCCTGCCTTCGGTGCTCTCCGCCACCATCATCACCTTTTCCTTAGCCGCCAGCAGCTTCATCTCGCCGCATTACCTCGGCGGGGCAGGGCAGCTGACGCTGACCACATTGGTCTCCCAATTCATCATGGCCACCTTCAACGCAGAACTCGCCGCCGCCGCCGCCGGATTGCTGCTGCTGCTGATGCTGGCCAGCGTGGTGGCCATTACCGCTGTCATCGGGCGCTTCGTGCGGCCATGAAGATGTTCGGAAAACTGGCAGGCGGGCTCTACCTCGTCCTGCTCTATCTCTTCGTGGCGGGGCCGCTGCTCTTTGTCATCGCCACCTCCTTCAACCCGGCTACCAGCTTTCCGGCGCGCTTTGAGGGGCTGACCCTCTCCTGGTATGCCGCCATCTGGCAGCGGCCGGAATTCCTTTCCGCCGCCGGCACCAGCGCCCTGGTGGCGGCGCTGGCCTCCGCCGTCGCGGTGCTGGTCGCCTTCCTGGCGGCCTATGCGCTCAGCCGCCGGGGCGGCGGTGCCGGTGGACGTGGCGCCATGGCGACGCTGCTGGCCAGCCCGCTGCTGGTGCCGCAGGTGGTGATCAGCCTCGCCATCCTGCAGCTTGCCAGCGCCTGGGGTGTCGGCACCGGCTTCTGGGGGCTGGTGGCGGCGCATGCCGTCTATGTCATGCCCTTCGCGCTGCGGCTGATCCTGACAGGCCTGGCGCGCTTCGACTTCGCGGTGGAGGAAGCCAGCCGCAGCCTGGGCGGCGGCTGGCTGGCCACTTGGCGGGAGGTGACGCTGCCGTTGCTGCGGCCCAGCCTCGTCGCCGGCTTCACCTTCTGCTTCATCCTCTCCTTCGTGAACCTGCCGCTCTCGCTCTTTCTCACCGGTCCGGACACGGCGACGCTGCCAATCGTGATGTTCGCCTATATCGAATCCCGGATCGACCCAATGATCGCCGCCGTCGCCTCGCTGATCGTGTTGGCCGCCGGTACCGCCACCATCCTGCTGGACCGCTTCCTGCACGTGCGGCTTGTGGACTGAACCATGCCCGAACTCGTCCTCTCCCACGTCACGCGCCGCTTCAGCGGGCATACCGCCGTGGATGACCTCTCCCTCACGGTGCGCGACGGCGAATTCGTCTGCCTGCTCGGCCCTTCCGGCTGCGGCAAGACCACCACGCTGCGCATCATCGCCGGCTTCGAACATGCCGATGCCGGCCGGCTGACACTGGACGGCGCCGACATCACCCGCCTGCCGCCGGAAAAGCGCGAGATCGGCGTGGTGTTCCAGAGCTACGCGCTGTTTCCGCACAAGACGGTGGCCGAGAATATCGGCTTCGGCCTGAAGATGCGCGGCCGGCCGAAGGCCGAGATCGCGAAGGCGGTGGAGGAAGCGCTCGCGCTGGTGCGGCTGGATGGGCTGGGGGGGCGCTACCCGCGCGCGCTTTCCGGCGGCCAGCAGCAGCGCGTTGCCCTGGCGCGCGCCCTGGCCATCCGCCCGCGCCTGCTGCTGATGGATGAGCCGCTCTCCAACCTCGACGCCCAGTTGCGGGAGGAGATGCGGGTGGAGATCCGCCGCATCCAGCAGAGCCTCGGCATCACCGCCGTGCTGGTCACGCACGACCAGTCCGAGGCCCTGGCCATGGCCGACCGCGTGGCCGTCATGGCCAAGGGCCGCTTGCAGCAGATGGCTGCCCCGGCCGAGATCTACGAGGCCCCGGCGACCGCCTTCGTCGGCGGCTTCATCGGCCAGGTGAACGCGATGGAAGGGCGCGTGGAAAGCAGTGACCTGCTGGCGCTGCCGAACGGCGTGAAGCTGGCGGGGCAGGGAGCCGGTCTGCTGCCCGGTGCTGCCGCCCGCGCCATGGTGAAGCAGGAACGCCTTTCGCTCTCCCGCGCCGAGCCGGTGGCGATGCCGAACCGCTTCCCCTGCCGGGTTGCCGAGCGCATCTACCTCGGCGGCAGCATCGCCTATCGTTGCGAGGCCACCGGGATGTCACTGACCGCGCTGCTGCCCAATCATCCGATGTTTGAACAATTCGTGCCGGGCGATGAAGGCTGGATCGGCTGGTCCGCCGCCGACTGCGCCTTCTTCCCCCTCTGACCGGAATTTGCCTGCCATGAACACGACGCGACGCCAGGGGCAGATGAAGCTCGGCGCCTTTTTCCATCCCACCGGCCATCATGTCGCCGCCTGGCTGCATCCGGATGCGCAGATCGATGCCGGCACCAACTTCCGCCACTACGCGCGGATGACGCAGGCTGCGGAGCGGGCGAAGTTCGACCTGATCTTCCTGGCCGACTCCGCCGCAACACGCGCAGGAAACATGAAGGCGCTGCGCCGCTGGCCGCAGTACATGGCCTATTTCGAGCCGACGACGCTGCTCTCCGGCCTCGCGGCGCTGACGGAGAATATCGGGCTCGTCGCCACGGCGACGACCAGCTTCAACGAGCCCTATAACCTCGCGCGCCGCTATGCCTCGCTGGACCATATCAGCGGCGGCCGAGCGGGCTGGAACGTCGTCACCTCCTCCAACAAGGCGGAGCCCTTCAACTACGGGCAGGAGAAGCTGCCGGCGCATAGCGACCGCTATGGCCGCGCCCGCGAATTCGTCGAGGTGGTGAAGGGCCTCTGGGATAGCTGGGAGGACGATGCCTTCCTGCGGGACCGGGAACAGGCGCTCTATTTCGACCCCGACAAGCTGCACACGCTGGACCATCACGGCCAGTATTTCGACGTGCGCGGCCCGCTGAACGTGGCCCGCCCGCCGCAGGGCTATCCGGTGCTGGTGCAGGCCGGCGCCTCCGATGCCGGGCGGGATTTCGCGGCGGAAGCGGCCGAGATCGTCTTCACCGCGCAGACGGAACTGGCCCAGGCCAAGGCCTTCCATGACGACCTCAAGGCCCGGATGGCGCGCTTCGGCCGTGCCCCGGACCAGTTGAAGATCATGCCGGGCCTGAACCCCATCATCGGCCGCACGGAGGAGGAGGCACGGGAGAAGCACGCCTTCCTGCAATCCCTGATCCACCCCGATGTGGGGCGGGAGTTGCTGTCGCCGGAACTCGGCGGCGTGGACCTCTCGGAAGTGCCGGTGGACGAGGTGCTGCCGGAGAACCTGATCGACGACAGCGTGGACAGCAGCAAGAGCACCTTCCAGCGCGTGGCCGACATGGCGCGCAAGGAGAAGCTGACGGTGCGCCAGATGTACGAGCGCTATGGCGGCGCCCGCGGCCAGCGCACCGTGATCGGCACGCCGAAGCAGATCGCCGACCAGATGGAGGAATGGTTCCTGGCTGGGGCAGTGGATGGCTTCCTGATCCAGCCCGCCGTGCTGCCGGCCGGCCTCGACGAATTCGCCCAAACGGTGATCCCGGAACTGCAGCGCCGCGGCCTCTTCCGCACCGAATACGAGGGCCGCACCCTGCGGGAGAACCTGGGCCTGCACCGGCCGGCCGGGCGCTACGCCCAGCAGGGCTAGGGCCTTCTTGTTCTGGTTATGTTCGATGTGCTAGGGTCGGCTCATCTCAGGAGCATTCCGATGAGCCGACCCTCCGGGCGCCAGTCTTCCGCGCCAGCAAGCCGCGGCGCCACCATGGACCCACGCAAGGCGGCGCTAGGTCGGATCGCCGACCTGATCGCCCGAGGCTATGACGCCGGCCGCCTGCGGCGGGAAGCCGAGGCGGTGATCGCCGGCCTCAGTGGCACCATGGACCACGATGCGCTGCGCGACGTGCTCGACGAGGTGCGGGAACAGCTCGAAGCCGGGGTGGAAGCGGCGGAAGAACAGGCCAGCGAGATCGACAGCGACGACAAGGTTTCGGCCCGCAACGTGCAGCGCATGGTTGGCGCCATGACGGCGGCGCGGGACGCTTTCGGCAGGGCCGCCAGCGCGCTCTGATACCGGGCCCGCAGGTGGTGGAAGTGGTGCGAGGCGGCGGCATCATGCAGAAAGCTCGCGTTCCCGCGTCACTTTTCGGCGGACGCTGCGTTAAGCAGCCACCACCTTACCGGGACCTGTACCATGGGAATCATCGTCACCATCATCATCGGCTTTCTGGCCGGGATCGTCGCCAAGTTTCTCATGCCAGGCCGTGACCCTGGCGGCTTCATCATCACGACCCTTCTGGGCATCGTCGGTGCCGTGGTCGCCACGTATCTGGGGCAGGCGCTTGGCTGGTATCGGGCCGACCAGGGGGCCGGCTTCATCGGCGCCGTTGTTGGCGCGGTTATTCTTCTGGTGATCTATCGGCTGGTGATCGGCCGCCGCCGGACGCCCTGACCGCGGCTCGACTTTTGTTCTGACGCGCCGGCCAGCGCCGCGGCACCCGATGCCGCGGCCTGTTGCCTTGCCCGTGCCCCGCTGGCGAGAGGCGATCTCTGCACCCCGAGCAGGGCTGTGACGCAAATCGTTAGTTTGCTAACCAATGTATGCGGTCCTAACTGACGCGCATGCATCCTGGCTCATGCCGTCCTGTCACGCTGTCCCGGCGGGGTTCCGCCACCCCGGCATGCCGGCCCTGGGATCACCTCGCGTCGTGCCCGGACGAACTCAAGCCGAGGCCACACGTTCTGCCGCAAACCGGGCAGGCGCCGTGCCGCCATGCGGGGAGTCCTGGATCATGAGTGCCACGCAGGACAGCGCCGGGGAGGCAAGGCCCGCCTCCAGCAATACCGCCGGGGTCACGCTGGCCCAGATGGGCCGCCGCTTCCGTCCGCGCCTGCCTTCGCTGCCGGCTGGCTGGGGGCAGGTCTTCCGCACCCTGATGGCCTTCACCATGGCCCTCTATGCCGCCTATGCACTGGAACTGGACAGCCCTTCCTCAGCCGGCATGACGGTGTTGATCGTGGCCGGTGCCTCACGCGGCGCGGTGCTGTCCAAGAGCCTCTACCGCGTGCTCGGCACAGTGGTGGGTGCTGGAATCTCGGTAGTGCTGGTGGCGTGGTTCGCGCAGGCGCCCTGGCTCTTCATCATCGGCTTCGCCATTTGGCTGGGGCTCTGCACCTTCCTGGCCTCGCTGCTGCGCTACTTCCGCAGCTACGGCGCCGTGCTGGCCGGATACACCATTGCCCTGGTCGCCCTGGCGGCGGTGCAGGACCCGCAGAATGTCTTCCACCTGGCCATGGCGCGTATCGCGGTGGTCAGCCTGGGTGTCTTCGTCACCGCGCTGGTCTTTCTGGTGACGGACCGCGGCCCCGGCGCCGGACAGGTCGCGGCCGGCATTACCCGGCTGGTGGCGGCGGTCGGCGGGCTGACCCGGCAGGCGCTGGAGCAGGGCGATGTCGCCGCCCTGCGGGCCACGCGCAGCAAGGTGGCGGGCGAACTGACGGCATTGGACCAGACGGTGGAATTCGTCTCGGTGGAGGATACCGGCTTCGGCCGTCATGCCGATGCCATCCGCCTCGCGGTTGCCGAGCTTTTCGCCATGCTGACGGCGGGGCAGCGCACCGGGCGGCTGCTGGCCAGCCCGGACCTGGCGCGGGACCCGCGCGTCCCGGCAACACGGCGGCGCCTGATGGACCTTGCCAGCCGCATGGAGGCCCTGGCGCCCGGCGCCGGCTTCGAGGATCTGCACCGCGATGCCCGTGACGCCCAGGCCGAGGCCGCGCGGGACGCGGCCGAATGCCGCGACCTTGCCGTGCTGGCGGCGCTGGAGCGCGCGGATGCCATGCTGCGCCAGATGGTGCGCATCCTGGATGCCCTGGCGGACCTGAAGGAGGATCGGCCACACAGCCCGGCGCTGCGCCTGCGGGTTTATTCCAACCCCGTCACCGCCGCCCGCAACGGCACCCGCGCCGCGCTGGCGGTCTTCCTGGGCGGCGCCTTCTGGCTGGTCAGCGGCTGGTCGGCCGGCGCCAATATCCTGACCATGCTGGGCCCGATGTGCGCGCTGCTGGCCACCACGGACAGCGCCGCCGCCGCGAGCATCGGCTTCTTCAAGGGCCTCTGCATCGCCGTGCCCACGGGCCTCTTCGTCGGCTATGCGGTGCTGCCGATGATGAACAGCTTTCCGCTGCTGCTGGTCTGCACGCTGCCCTTCCTGATGGTGGCCATCCGCCTGGCGCAGCAGCCGAGGTTCATGGGCATCGCCACCGCCTTCCAGATCTTCTTCATGGCGACCATCTCCCCCGGCAATCCCATGAGCTACCACCTCGCCTTCGCCCTGGATGGCGCCTTCGCCAACCTGATCGGCGGCGCCTGCGGCGTGCTGGCCTTCCGCGTGCTGCTGCCGCCGGACCCGGTAACCGAGGCGCGGGTGTTGCAGCGCTCGCTGGTCAAGGCGGTGCGCCGCATGGCCCTGGGGCCGCTGATGCCATGGCTTGTCTGGGAACATCTGCAACACCAGAAGCTGGTGCGCTTGTCTCGCCGCCTCGCGGCCGTCGCCCCGGCGCGGCGCGGCGATGCCATGAGCGATGGCGGGGCAGCGGTGCTGATCGGCCGCGCCCTCATCCGCGCCCGGCTCGCCGCCATGCGGCCGGACATGCCGCCGG
>NZ_JACTUZ010000082.1 GCF_014490445.1 Pseudoroseomonas ludipueritiae
CCTCAGCATCCTCTGCCTCGCAGCCGCCGCCGTTTGGATCAAGATCTAATTGGCTTTAACCTTGTCAGGGATACCCTGCAGCGGATCAATGATCCGCATGCTGGTGCCGACCTCCCTGCACAAGGCGGTCTCCATCCCCAGGCGTGGAGCGGCCGCCTACCTCTTGAGAACGCACCGGGCATGCCATGGCGGGCGGTCTCCATGTCCGAGTTGCGCCAGATACCGGGATCGAGGTGTTCCCCGGCTTAGCCGCCGCAATCCGTGACCGGCTCCTCCCGCTCCCAAGGCCGCAGCCGAACAACGTCCGCGGCGCCTGTGAGCGACAGGGCGGGGTGGCGAGCGCGGCATCGGGGAGGGGCACAAGGCAGCTCGGGCAACTCGGCGGCGCACACGCGCCAGGCTCAATCCTCCGGCTGCACCAGAACCAGAGTAAGCGCTGCCTGGGTGCCCTCCTTCCCAAGCGTGCCGATGCTGTGCTGCCTTGCCTTCAGGTGGGGAGCTTCGAACTGACATTATGGTCGACGTTAATGATGACGCGAATGGCCGCCGCCGGCGGCGGTCGGAGGAAGCCAAGGCGCGGATTGTCGAGGGGACACTTGTACCCGGAGCGGTCATCGCCGAGGTGGCGCGCCGTTGGCAGGTCTGCTCGCAGCAGGTGTTCACCTGGCGGCTGGAGATGCGGCACAACGCGCCTCCCTCGTTTCTGCTGATCGTGGCGGAGCCCGGCGCAGCGCCACGGGAGCCCACCTCATCGCCCTGTATCGAGATCCAGGTGGCTGGGGCGCTCGTGCGGGTGTTGCCAGATAAGGATCCGGCCCTCTTTGATGGTGTTCCGGGCCAAGCGTGCCGACCGGATCAAGATCGTGCGCTGGGGATGGCAGTGGACTGGTCTTGATAGCCAAGCAGTTGGCGGGGTCTTCCGCTGGCCGCCTATCATAGATGGAGCGGTGCGGCTGGCACCGGTGGAGTTTGCGGCGCTGTTCGACGGCATCGACTGGACGCGGGTGCAGAGCGCGAAACGGATTCCCACGCCGAGCGTGCCTGTCTAGACTCTCCGGCGTGATGGGCGCCACGGACGACATGCCGAGCCTGCCAGAGGATCCCGCGGCGCTGCGGGTGCTGCTGCTGGCGGCCCTTGAGCAGCGCGATACTGCCCTCGCCGAACGCGGCGCGCTGGCAGCCCGAAATGAGCAGCTGCACCATCTTCTGCTGACATTGAAGCGCCTGCAACGCATCGCCGCCCTCTATGCCATCAAGGCGGAGATCCACGGCCGTCCTGCCAGAGATCGCCTGGAGGTGCGCCAGGCCCGCAGTCGACCGCTGGTGGCGGAGCTGTTCACTTGGCTCGAAATCTAGCTCGAGCGTATGCCGCGGAGCAGCCCAACGGCGGAGGCGATCCGCTACGCAATGAACCACCGGAAGGGGCTGGAGCAGTTCCTCACCGACGGCCGCATCGAGACGGACACCAACATCGTGGAGCGGGCGATCCGTCCTATCTGCCTCAGCCCCATGAACACGTTTTCGCCAGCGGTGACGATGGTGGTGCAAGATGGGCGGCTATTGCCTCTCTGGTGGAAACCTGCAAGCTCAACAGCGTCGACCGCAGCGCTACTTTACCGACGTGCTGACCCGGCTCGTCAACGGCTGGCCCAACAGCCGCATCGACGAACTCATGCTGTGGTTCTGGGCCAAAGCTGACGACAAACCGTCAAGCGCTGCCGCATCGGGTCTCCAGGCAGCGCTTACGCCGAAGCAGCCTAATCGCCGCAGGCTTCTTCGTGGTGTTCATGGTTATCCTGCTCGTCCGGGCGCTTGGACGACGCTGAAGGAGCACGGGCATGACTAAGAGCACAAAAGCTGCCGGCAGCGCGGACCTGGTGACGATCATCCCCTTCGCCGACGAGGCCGCCTCGACCTCCGTCGGCGATCTTACCGTCGAGAACCGGCTGGACCGGGCGTCGCTCTACGGTTCGCCCGATCTCACCCGTGAGCGGCAAGGACTTGAGGACGCCCGGCGCCTCCAAAGACTGTTGGAGGCAATCGTGAAGGTGCTTGAGGGTGAGGAGAACACCTCCCCGAGAAGGACCCAGGCAGACCAGACGTGACCCGGGCCCCAAACCCGTTCAGTTGATGCCACATCTGGATCATCATCATCATCAGCTTCCGCTCGGCGCCCATCCCGGACCTTCCAAGCCTGCTCTGGCGCAGTCCAAAGCTGACATTCGGCGCAACAGGGTCGCAGCGCGGCAGGGCGCGTCGTACCGGACGGCTAGCGCCGCCGTGGTGCTGAGAGCAGACGTTCCGATCGTAAGGCAGTACCTGCCCCCTGGGCGAAAGGCGTCCCCCTCGCCGGCTGCGCGATCCTGCCCTAACTTGCTTCGGGTATTGTGGCCACGTCGGAAAGCTGCCATTTCGGCTTGAGCGTTACTTCGATCTCGCAAACTGGCCCGAGGCCTCCCAAGCGAGCAACACCCTGCCGCCGAGTTGACCTCGCACCGTCCCATCCAACACCCGCGCCCCGAAGTCGCGAAAACCAATGCTCGTCCTACTTCACCGCCGTCAGCGGATCATCCGCGGGATTACCAGCACCACATCCGGCCACACTGTGATCACCACCTGCGTCATGATCAACGGGATGTAGAAGGGTACCAGCGCGCGCAGCAGCTGGCGCATGCTGATCTTCGCGATGTCGGTCATCAGGAACAGCGCCAGTCCCATGGGCGGCGTCAGCAGGCCGATCATCAGGTTGAACACCACGACCAAGCCCAGATGCACCGGGTCTACCCCGGCTGCCACCAGGGGCGGGGCGACAATAGGCACGATCAGCAGCGTCGCGGTGGTGCTGTCCAGGAACATACCGGCCAGGAAGAAGATGACGTTGGCGAGCACCAGCAGGGTCAGCGTGTCGTTTGATAGGCCGGTGACGAAGGTCGAGAACTCCTGCGGGATCTGCTCCACCGACAGGATCCAGCCCAGCATCGCCGCCGCCGCCACGATCACTAGGATGGCGGCGGTGTTGCGTGCGGTGAGCAGGGCGGAGTCCAGCACGTGCTGCAGCGTCATCTCGCGATGCACCACGAAACCCACGAACAGCACGTAGAGTGCTGCCACGGCCGCTGCCTCGGTGGGGGTGAAGACGCCCATCAGCATCCCCAGGATGATCAGCACCGGCGCCATCAGGGCTGGGATCGCGGGCAAGGTGGCATTCCACGCTTCCCGAAGGGTCGGCCAGCGCGGCGCACGGGGATAGCCCGCGCGCACCGACACGATGCCCGCCGCGATCATCAGGAAGATCATGCACACCACCGCAGGCAGAATGCCGCCCAGCAGCAGTTGCACCACCGAAACCGAGGTGGCCGAGCCGTACACGATCAGCGGGATCGAGGGTGGGAAGATCGGCCCGAGCAGAGAGGAGGAGGCGGTGACAGCGGCAGCGAAGGGCGCATCGAAGCCGCGCTCGCGCATCGCCTTGATCTCCACCCGCCCAAGTCCAGCGATATCGGCCAGCGCGGCGCCGGAAATGCCGGAAAAGATCAGGCTGCCTACAATGTTAACCTGGGCCAGCCCGCCGTGGATGCGGCTGAACAGCGTGTCAGCGAAGTTGAAGATCCGGTCGGTGATGCCCGACAGGTTCATCAGATTGCCCACGAAGATGAACAGGGGCACGGCCACCAGGGGAAAGCTGTCCAGGGCGTAGGTCACACGCTGCGCCAGCAGCGTCAGCGGCAGGTCCTCGATCAGCACGTAGCCGATACAGGGGATCAGGATGGAATACACGATGGGGAAGCCGGCCATGAACAGGGCCATGAAGCCGGCGATGACGAGATAGCCGAGCATTGCGGCGCGTCAGCTCGCGGTCACGATCTTGGCCTCGGACAGGGGTCGTCCCAGCCGGGCCAAGTGCAGTATCGCTCCGCCGCCGAAGCCCACCGCCGCACCGCCCAGATAGATCCAGAACGGGATGCCCAGCGTTGGCGTACGGTTGCGCGGATTGGCCGCCAACGTTTCCCACAGCGCCCACACCATGGCCAGGCAGGCCGCCGCGCAGCACAGGCCGATGACGAGGTCGGCCACCCGCAGCGCTCCAGCCGGCAGCGCCGCCTTGAACTCGCCCATCATCAGGTTCTCTCCGGCGTCGACTACCAGCGGATAGGCCACGAAGACGCCCAGGATCATGAACAGCCGCGCCACCTCGTCCAGGCCGAAGACCGGCAGGTGAAGCACTTCGCGTACCAGGATCTGGACAGTGGGCAGGGCGACCAGTCCCAGCATCAGCGCGATCGAGAGCGCGCCGAGCACGGCCTTGGGGATACGCATGGGCATGGGTGGCTCCGGGCTGCACGGGAAAGGGAGGGCCGGGCGGCACCGCCCGGCGGTCACCGGCTGGTCAGGCTATGGCACCTATGCGGTCGATCAAGGGCGACCAGGCCGGGAAGTCCCGCTTCACCTGGGCCTGCACGGCGGTGCGGAAGGCGGCGTTGTCCAGACCCTCCGCCTCGGTGATCACGGTCATGCCGCGTGCGCGCAACTCGGCCACCAGGGCCCGGTCCGCCGCTTCCGCCCAGCCCAGGGATTCCTGCGCCTTCTCCGCCAAGGCGGCAGAGATGGCCTCGCGCTCCTCGGCCGGCAGGCGCTGCCAGGTGCGCTCGTTGGCGAAGACCGCGAGGAGGGACAGCATGTGCCCGGTCAGCGACACGTGCGACTGCACCTCGTAGAGCCGGTTCGCGTTGATCATGGTCAGCGGGTTCTCCTGCCCGATCACCGTGCCGGTCATCAGCGCGGTGGGCAGTTCCGCCACTTCCACGGGGGTCGGCACGGCACCAAAGCCCTTCACCATGGACACCCAAAGATCGATAGGCACGGCGCGGAACGCGCGGTTGCGCAGGTCCTCGGGCCGGCGCACCGGGAACTTCGCGGTGATGTGCCGGGGCCCCCGGTACAGGCGCCCGATGATCCGCAGCCCGCCGCCGCGCACCAATTTCTCGTTCAGCTCCGCCAGAACGGGTGAGGCAGGGTCGGTGGCCCGCAGGGCATGGGCGCCGTCGCGGTAGACGTAAGGCGCGTTGAACACACCGAGTTCCGGAACGAACTTGGCGAGCGAGGCGAATTCATGGTGGCCGGCGGCGATGGAGCCGGCCTGGATGCCGTCGACCATCTCCGACACGCCGCCGAGCTGGCTGTTGGGGAAAACGCGGATCTCGGTCTTGTTGCCGCTCTTCTGCCGCGCCAGTGCAGCGAACTCGGTGGCGAAGCGCGTTTGCACATCGCCTTCGGAGCCGACATGCGCGTAGCGCAGGGTGGCGGCCCAGGACGGGCGGGGAAAGGCCAGCGCGGCGGCGGCAACGGTGCCGGTTGCCAGCGCGGCGCGGCGGGTCATGCGGATCATGGCGTTCCTGTTTCCTCCTGATGCGACGATGATTCTGTTCCGGCGTCGCGCACCGCCATCAAGGATCCGGCCGGTACAGGCGGATGACGGAAGCGCTGTCCACCATCTCGTTGCCCCGGGCCACGTAGTCGGCGAAGCGTGCGACCGCGGCTTCCACCAGCGGCAGCTCCAAATGGAGGTCGTGCGCGAAGGCCTTCACGGCTTTGAGGTCCTTCAGCAATTGGCGGGCGTAGCTGGTGGGCGGTTCGAAGTCGCGGCGCTGCATCTGGGCGTAGATCTTCTGCAGCAGCGAGCCGTCCGCGTGGCCGCCGGCGAGCCCGGCCGGCAGGGCGGCGGCGTCGAGCCCTGCCGCTTCCGCCATGGCCAGCGCCTCGGCCATCAGCACGAAGCCGGTGCCCACGATCGCCTGGTTCAGCACTTTGGTGGTTTGTCCGGCGCCGACTGGCCCCATGCGCGTGACATTGGTGCCGAGGTCGCGCAGCACCGGACCCAGTGCCGCGATCTCGCCGGGATCGCCGCCCATCATGATCGTCAGCGTGCCCGCGCGGGCGGCCTGGGGGCCGCCGGACACCGGCGCGTCCACCCAGCCCATCCCGGTATCCGCGCGCAGCCGCGCCGCCATCTCGCGCGTGGCCGCCGGCTCGGCGGTGGAATGGTCGAGCAGGACCTTGCCGGCGGCCGGGCCGGCCGAGGCGATGCCGTCCGGCCCGAAGACGCAGCGCGCCACGGCTTCCGTGTGCAGCACGCACAGGATCACCACGTCGCTCGCCGCGGCCACGGCGGCAGGGGTGGGGACAGCCACTGCGCCGTGCGGCACCACCCGGCCCAGGCGCTCCGGCTCCAGGTTCCACACGGTGACAGGGCGGCCGCGCTCTAGCAGGCGCAGCACCATGGCCTCTCCCATGATGCCGATGCCGAGGAAGCCGATGCGGGGCTCGGGCATCATGGGGCCTCCTCAGCTTGGTTGGTCAGGCGGTCGTACACACGGAACAGGGCCTGGTTGCCGTTGGCGCCCTCCCCATGCGCCCGAGCTTCCAGGTAAAGGCTGGTCGCCAGGGCAAGGCCAGGCAGCGGCAACCCGTGCTGGAAGCCCAGTTCGCCGGCAAGGCGCAGATCCTTCAGCTTCAGGTCGATGCGGAAGCCCGCACCTGCGTCCCTAGCGATCATCTTCGGCCCGAGGTTCTGCAGCATCCAGGAGGACGCGGCGCCGCCCAGCAGCACCTCCCGCAGCAGCTCCAGGTCCAGCCCGGCGGCGCGGCCCAGGGCCAGCGCCTCACAGATGGCCTGCAGGTTCAGGGCGCAGATGAGCTGGTTGCACGCTTTCACCGTCTGCCCCGCGCCGGGTGGGCCAACATGGCGGACCGTGGTGCCCAATGCGGCCAGGATGGGCTGCGCCGCCGCGAAGCCCGCTTCCGTCCCGCCGGCCATGATGGATAGGCTGCCGCTTTCCGCCCCCTGCGGACCGCCGGACACGGGGGCGTCCAGCATTGCTGTGCCCACGGCTTCCAGCCGCGCCGCCATGCTGCGGCTGGTGGCCGCGGAGATGGTGCTCATGTCGATCACCAGGCGTCCCGCTGGCGGATTCTCCATAAGTCCCCCTGGGCCGAGCACGACCTCCTCCACCTGCGGCGTGTCCGGCAGCATGAGCACCACGGCCTCAGCGTCGCGCGCCGCCTCGGCCACCGAGCCGGCGGCAGTAGCGCCGCGGGCGGAAAACTCCTCCATCGCTTCGCGCCGGACGTCGTAGACATGCAGCGCGTGGCCGGCGGCGAGGAGGTTCGCCGCCATGCCCCGCCCCATGGTGCCCACGCCAATGAAGCCGATCCTGGCCATGTCGCTCAACTCCTGTAGATGCGTTGAGCGCGCCGCTCGGCGCTGCGCACGGCGTCCTGCGGCGAGGACTGCCCCGTCACGACCTCGCCGAACATGTCGGACACGATGTTCTCCGCCAGGGCCGCCGCGGAAGCCGTGCCGAGCGTGCCGGCATAGCCCACCGAGCGTCCCCGCGCCGCCACGTCGCGGAACACCCGAATCCTCGGGTCACGGTCCCAGAGCGGGCTGGATTCGTAGGCGCGCAGGGCGTGGCTGACGTAGCCCACGGAGCCGTCCAGCACCTTCTCGTATTGCGGCTTTTCCAGCAGGAAGGTGAGGAACGCCTTCGCGGCATTCGGATAGCGCGTGTAGCGGAAAGCGATGAAGGGGTAGACCAGGTGCATCTCGGTTGGCTGCGCGACCGGGCCGATAGGCCAGTTCGCGTGGTCGATGTCGTCGGCGAAGGCCATCTTGTCCGCCCGCGCCTTGGCGTAGACAGAGACGGAGTTATTGGTCAGCCAGACCTGTTCGCCCAGGAAGGCGCTGTTGTTCGAGGCGTCGGTCCAGGACACCGTTCCCGGGATGAAGCTGGAGGCGAGGGCGCGCGCATAGTCCAGGGCACGCAGGGTTTCCGGGCTGTTGAGCGCGACCCGGTTGTTCTCGTCCACCAGCCTGCCACCATGCGACCAGAGCAGCCAGTGGGAGAAGGAGTTGCCGTCGCTGGGTGCGCGGCCGAAGGCGAAGCCGGCGGGCTTGCCGATCCGCTTCAGTTCCATGCACAGCTTCAGGAACCCGTCGGCATCGGTGGGGAAGCTTTGGAACCCAGCCTCCTTCATCGCGGATATGCGGTACACCGGCAGCACGCCGATCACGACGTTGGAGATGCCGATCCAGCGCCCGTCGCGCTTCCCGTACTGCTCGATCAGCGGATACCAGCCGCCATACTTGCCCCCGATGTGGTCGGCGACGTCGGAAAGGTCGAGCAGCTTGTCGGCGAAAAGATGCGGCGTGGTATGCAGCGTCCAGGCCAGGTCGGGCCCGCTGCCGACATTGGCTGCGACGCTGAGCTGCGGCTGCACGTCGTCCTGCCACACGTTGTCAATACGCACGGGCACGCCGGTCGCCTCGGTGAAGGCATGGATGTTCTCCGTAGTGGCCTTGTCCTCGGCGTCCAGGAAGCGGCTCCAGCGGAGGAAGCGGAGCTGGGCGCCTGGCTCGGGCTTGAAAGGCTGTTCCTGCGCCCAGGCGCTGGACCACCGGAACAGCGCCTCGCCGGTGAGGCCGAGCGAGGCGGTGCCGCCCAGGGTGGCGGCACTGCCGAGGATGCTGCGTCGTCCAAGCATGATGCGGTCTTCCTCCCGGTCGGTATTTTCCGTCGCGGGCCAGGGCGGAAGCGCCGTGCACCGCTCCTGCTTCCCTGGCGCGTTTCTAAAGGCGGTAAATCCTTGCGGCGTTGTCGTGCAGCAGTGCGCGGCGCTCGGCTTCTGAGCGGCCGGCGGTCGCCTGCAGGAAGCCGTCCACGATGGCGTCGAAGCTGCCGGTCAGGCTGTCCACTGGGAAGTTGCTGGCGAACAGGCAGCGACCGGGCCCGAAGACGGCGATGGCGTCCCGGATGACGGGAACATTGGCCGCCGCGCGCCAGGGCTGGCCTGGCAGGCCGAGGCCAGAAATCTTGAGCGCGACATTGGGCGCATAGGCCAAGGCTTCGAGCGCACCGCGCCAGGCGCGCAGGGCCTCGGGGCTCCGGTCCGCCGGCAGACCAGTGTGGTTCACGATGACCTGCGTGCCCGGGAAGTCGCGTGCCAAGTCAAGGGCCGCGTCCAGGTGCCACCAGGGCGTTTGCAGGTCGAAGCTTAACCTGTGTCGTTCCAGCATCGCATAGCCGCGCCGCCAGGCCGGATCGTCCATTGAGCCGGGCGCACCTCGCTGCGCATCCTCGGGCCGCGTGGTTGCGCGCGGCTTGTGGCGGATGCCGCGCACCAAGGAGTGGGCCGCCTGCGCCGCCAGCACCGCGCCCACTTCCGGATCGTCCAGCCGGGCCTGGGCGACGCAGGCGCTGGGCAGCCCTTCCCGCTCCGCCAAACGCTCCAGCCATTCGGTTTCCGCGACCGGGTGGGCCGGGTCGAACTCGGCCTCCATGTGGACGGTGCCCACGACCGGATGCCTGGCCGCGTCGGCTCGGTAATCGGCGGGGAGGTAGTTGCGGCGCAGCGCACTGTAGTCACCGTAGCGGAACGGGATCGGCTCGGGATCGCG
Source organism: Pseudoroseomonas ludipueritiae (assembly GCF_014490445.1). Classification (GTDB taxonomy): domain Bacteria; phylum Pseudomonadota; class Alphaproteobacteria; order Acetobacterales; family Acetobacteraceae; genus Pseudoroseomonas; species Pseudoroseomonas ludipueritiae. Next base: position 9,455 of record NZ_JACTUZ010000082.1, read on the forward strand.
GAGCCAGGGATGGTAGTTGGCCTCCAGGTCCCAGAAGTGCTGGTGGGCGTCGATGATGGGCAGCACGGCGCTGTCGCCCGGAACCGCATTTGCACCGGAATCCTTGCGTCCCACCAGTCCACCGGCCTGCGCTGCGCCGGCTGGTAGGCCGTGCGTAACCCCGGGATGCGTTGCGGACGGGCTGGTCATCGGCCTAGTGGCGTTGCTCGCACCCGGGGCCCCGAACTCACGGCGAGGCGTCCGGGCGGGCTATCGCCTCAGGGCAGGCTATGCACGGCGCAACGCGTAGGGCGCGCTTGCCGCCCGTGTTCGGCTCCATGGTCGTTTCCCCTGAGAACGGAAGCTTTCCAGCGCGGCGGCACCGGGCGCTTCTCTGTTGTCCAACTCTGGCACGTCATCCTTTTGTAGAACAAGTGGCTATGGAGCGCAGAATTCGTACGACCCTCCCGCAGACGGCCATCAACCGCCCCCGGGCCGAACGGAGACCGCCACTTGAAGAACCAGGGCCAGCTTTCCCGCCAATCGCAGGAGCTTCTCGGCCCCGGGGGCGTGGTCACGGATTCGTCGCGGATGGTGCGGCCTGCGGGCATGACCGGGGTGGCGGCGGGCCTCGACCTCGCCCTGGCGCTCGTGGAAGAGAACTTGGGAGCCGAACTCGCGCGGCAAGTCGCGGCGCAGCTCGTCATGTTCTTCAAACGCGGCGGCGGTCAGATGCAGTTCAACCGGCACGGTGTCGGCGCGCCGGTCAGCTGCTCCGCCCTGCAGGAGGTCAAGCGCTGGCTGGCGGCCCATCCCGCCGAGGACCACAGCGTCGACCGCCTCTCGGCCAAGACTGGGATGAGCCCGCGACACTTCGCGCGCCTGTTCTGGGTCGAGACGGGACTGACCCTGGCCGTCTATGCTAAGGGTGCACGGACCGAGGCCGCGCGTGGGCACCTCAAGAGCGGCGACATAGCCATGAAGCAGATCGCCGGCGCGCTCTCGTCAGGCGGGTCGGGACAACGCCAGTGGAGTACCAGCGCCGTCATTGTGGCAGCTCCACCAAAACGCCCCAGCCGGCACAGGATGTAATGGCTTAGCATACCTAAGCTCATGGCAGCGACGGGCTTACCGCATTGGCCCTGCCCTCTGCCTCGTTGATCGGCCGCCTAGCTGTGCTTCCAGCACTCCTCCATCTCGGCCGGTGCTCCGAATAGGCGTAGAGGCCTAGCACACCTCCGCGAAACTGCCGCCAAGTCCGAAGGCACCGTGGGCGCCACACACGGCGCAAAAGTGCTCGAACGGGCTCAAGTGGGCGACGCCGACGCGCTGGGGACCGGGACAACCATCTGGGGTGGAAGAGACAGGTAGAAGGCTGATCAGACTACCTGGCAACCTTGGCGAGGTGATTTGGCCACGGTGTCGGTGGCTTCCGATTCGGGGCGCCGCTGCCTGGCATGGTCTGCAAACCTCACTGGACTTTTGGAGGCGAGTCGTTGGGATTTTGAAGGAAGGTCGGAAGCGGGCTGTCCATGACAGTTCAATGGCTTGCGGAAACAGCCAACAGGACTTTTGAAGGGCTACTTACAAGTATTACTCCAAATAGCTATTCTAGTAGCTGCCCCTTCAAAACCCCAACGCGACAAAGCTGCCTATCCAAGGCATGTTCCCGCTCCATGGGGCGTGTTCATCATGGCAATAGAAGAGGCAGAAAAGCAGGGTGCCCTGCTCCTCGATGGGTTCGACAGAAGTGAAGTCGACGCCGCGGCCACGTACCTAGCCGATGAGGAGGGAGGCATTGGGTACCTGTTTTCAGGTTGGTGCCAAGCCGCCCTTCCCCATCGCCGGCTTCCTGACCACAAGGGTTGGCAGGTCAGCGGCGAGCGTGTGACCCTTATCGTAGAGCCAGGAATGCGGCCTGGACCAAGCGGTGAGCCGGTCCATGTCGGCGTTCCGTTCGGCAGCCGTGCCCGCCTCATCCTGCTCTACCTTCAGTCAGAGGCCCTGAAGACGGGGAACCGGGAGGTGGAGTTGGGTGCGCACCTCACGCAGTGGAGGCGTCGGCTAGGTGTGGCCATTGGTGGACAATCCGCTGACCAGGTGCGGAGCAGGCTGACCTCTTGGCGATGTGTAAGCTTAGCTTCCATGTTCGGGCTGGCAGCGCCAGTGGAATGCTGCAGCAGACGATCGTCGATAGTGCCTTCCTCGTCGACACGGATGATGACGCTGAGCCCGGTCAGGGGCCTCTCTTTGCTGAAAAGGCGCGTCTGTCCGAGGGCTTCTTCCAGCAGCTCCAGAAGCACCAGGCTTCGAGAGGAGGGCCGCGATCCGGGCGCTCCAGAACAACAGTATGGCGTTGGATCTCTACGCCTGAGCTGCGTACCGCCTGCACTCTCTCAAAGCGCCAACGCCTGTGAACTGGCGGGCGCTCAAGCCCCAGTTCGGGGTGGCCTGCGGTAGGATGGATAACTTCCAGGCCCGCTTCCTGGAAACCTCAAGCTGGCCTTGGCAGTTTAACCTGAGGCCCGTGTTGACGTGACGGATACCGGCCTTCTCCTACACCCGTCCCGTCCGCCAGTGGCGCCTGCATCAAGTAAGCCCCGGCGGGCAGCGGATTGCCTTCAAAAGTCCAATGAGTGGACGGCATGGAGGGAGTGTCCCTTCATGCTTCATTCCTGTGAATGTTGTGAACTGATATGGCCATAGGTGTATGAACACATACGCCTATGATTCGGCCCTTCCCCTTCTTCACGAATAGCAGGTTCAGCGCCTCGTCCAGGAGCGCCTGGGTGGTCGTGCCTTCCTCCACAGCCAGCAGCTTCATCTGCTTCAAGACCTCTGGACTGAAGTGACCGCCCATGAAGCGGCACCCATCGCGAGAGGGGCGGTGAAACTTAGTGGACTCTGCCAGTAAATGCATTGGCTCGGGCTTGGCGGCGGTTTGGAGCTTTTTAGCGGCTGACGGAGGGCTTCTGTTGGCAGTTCAGCTGGCGTTGCTGCTGCTTCACGATCAAGGACCGCTTGAAGAGAGTTCTTCATACGTCCTCCGGTGCAGACGCATATAGGTTCATACACACAAACTCGTATAGACGTTTGAGTTCATCCGCCGCCTTGCCGTCAGATTCGAACTCCATAGCGGCCAAGCCGGTTTGATGGGCGCGGGAGTAAGCGACCCGCAGTCCGGCACGCACAGGAGCGAGGGGGGCGCCAAGCTGACGAATCGCCTGCTCTGTGTCGGGCACCTCGCAGCCCTGGACCAGGCAGAAGGTCATAACGACAGCCGACGGCCGTGGCGGTTCAGTGGTCTGCTTCAGGAGCTTCAGCGTCTCGGTATTGACTATCGCAATAGGTGTTGACAACTCACCCATAATTGTCGACAATTTTGCCATGATTGCTAGCTCTCGGGACCTGTCTGACCCGCCTTACCAAGCTAGTCCCGCTACCGGCGGTGGCACCGACGCCATCCTGCGCCGGATCGAGGAGATGATCCTGACGGGCGAAGTTCTCCCGGGGGAGCGGCTGAACGAGCTTGCCTTATCACGCCGCCTGAACGTTTCCCGTGCGCCGCTACGGGAAGCGGTGCGCGGCCTTGAGCAGTTAGGGCTGCTGGAGATCGTGCCGAACCGCGGCGTGCTGGTGCGCCAGGTCTCCATGAAGGACGCACTGGACCTGTATGACCTGCGTGCCGCACTGTTCCGCGGCGCCGCGCGCTTGGCCGCACGCCGCGCTCTGCCGGAAGACCTGTTGCGGCTGCGGCAGTTGAACGAAGCAATGCGCGAGGCTGCAGCAGCGGAGCGCTTCGCCGACTATTACGCTCGTAACCTTGATTTTCACACCGCCCTGATGGCGGCGGGCGGCAACGTGCCCATGGCGCGGGCTTATGACCGGGCAGTGAAGGGGCTGCACCTGTTCCGACGGCGCTCCCTGGTACACCCGGCGCAGCTCGACCTCTCCCTACAGGAGCATGAGGACATGATCAGCGCGATCAACGCGCATGATGCCAAGGCGGCGGGCGATGCTGCGGAGCGCCACATCATGCTGGGCCGTGACCGCATGCTGGACACGCTCGACAACGGTGCGCCGGCCTGACCGGCACACCCAACAACAACGCCCAATGTGGCACCCACAACAGAGGATAACGCCATGACAGTCGGCTTCCGTGTTTCAGAACGCGACGTTGCCCGAGACCCAGAGCTGATCCGCCGCGCAGTCGCGCTGCCTGTCGCCAATATTGGTGACGTGATGAACCGCATGCAGGCCATGCGGGGCGGCTTCGCGGCCTATGGGGGGCGGCGCGGCGTGGTCGGGCATGCCGTCACCGTGCGCGTGCGCCCGGGCGATAACCTGATGCTGCACCGGGCGATCGACCTCGCCCAGCCCGGCGACGTGGTGGTCTGCGACGGCGGCGGCGACCTGTCTATCGCCGTGGCGGGGGACCTGATGATCGGACATGCGGCGAAGCGCGGCCTCGCCGCGCTAGTGATTGACGGCGCTGTACGGGACATCGACAACCTCGGCGACATGGACATCGGCGTGTGGGCCTGCGGCGCCACCCCGGCCGGCCCTTACAAGGACGGACCTGGCGAGATCGGCTATCCCGTGGCCTGTGGCGGGCAGGTGGTGATGCCAGGCGACCTGATCGCTGCCGATGAGGACGGCGTGGTGGTGATCCCCCAGGCTGACGCCAATGCCATCATCGCAGCCGCCGAGGCGCATGCCGCCAAGGAAGGGCAGTTCACCGCCGCCATCGCCGCCGGCACCTGGGACCGCGCCTGGATCGACGAGACCCTGGCCGCGAAAGGTTGCCGGGTGACGCGCTGAATGGCCGCGCCGCAGGAAGCCCCGCCCATGCTGCTGGTGCCCGCCGGCCGGGTGCGGCAGCAGATCCTCGACATCCTCGACCGCTGGGGCATGCCAGAGGACCTGGCCGCCACCACCGCGGACGCGATGGTGGAGACCGATCTGATGGGCGTCGACAGCCACGGCATCTCCATGCTGACGATGTATGAGGGCATGCAGCGTGCCGGGCAGGTGGACCTGCGGGCGCGGCCCCGCGTGTTGCGAGACCTGCCCTCACTTGCTCTGGTGGAGGGCGGCGCCAATCTGGGCCACCCCGTAGCGGTGATGGCTATGCGCCTGGCCTGCGACAAGGCGCGGGACAGCGGCATCGGCGCAGTGGGCGTGCGCAATTCCCACCATTTCGGCGCAGCCGGCTATTACGCCCGCCTTGCCGCTGCGCAGGGGCTGGTGGCGCTGATTACCTCTTCCGCCCGTACGATGCTGATGGTGCCGACGCGGGGCACCGTGCCGATGCTGGGCAGCAACCCCATCGCCTTCGCCGCGCCCATAGCAGGTGGTGCGCCCTTCGTGCTGGACATGGCCACCAGCACGGTCGCCGCCAACAAGGTCAAGATCTACGAGCTGAACAACAAGCCTGTCCCTGCCGGCTGGGTGGCGGATGAGCAGGGCACGCCGGTGACTGACGCCGCCGAGGCCATGGATGTGATCTTTCGCCGCCCGGGCGGCGGCATCACCCCGTTGGGTGGGGCCGAGGTGACAGGAGGCCACAAGGGCTACGGCCTCGGATTGATGGTGCAGATCCTGTCCGCGACGCTGACTGGCGCCGCCTTCGCGCCGCTGCGCGCCAGCGCACGGGATGCGGCGGAGCCCGACGATATCGGCCATTTCTTTCTGGCCCTCGACCCCCGCGCCTTAAGGCCGAACGGCGGCTTCGAAGAAGACTTGGCCGCCATGGCAGCGGCGCTGCGGGGCTCCACCCCTGCCGACCCAGGCCGCCCGGTGCTGCTGCCTGGAGACCCGGAGGAAGCCGAGCATGCCCGCCGCGCAGAGGAAGGTATTCCGATCCCGGCCGCGCTGGACCGGCAGTTGCGCGCCATCTGCGATCGCTGCGGCACCGAATACCTGCTTCGGGAGACATAACGCGGCCAGAAGGCCGCCTGGGGAGGACAGCAACCAATGAACAAACTCAACCGACGGGCCGCCTTGGGCGGCCTGGCCGTCATGGCGCTCTCCGCGCCGCGCATTCTACGGGCGCAGGGCCGCGTGGGGTGGCAGCCGACGCATCCCATTCAGCTCGTGGTCGGCTTCGCGCCAAGTGGGGGCAGCGATGTCATCGCCCGCACGATCGCCGAGGCCGCGGCGCCTTTCCTGTCGCAGCCCATGGTGGTGGTGAACCGCCCCGGCGCCGGCGGTGCCCTGGCGGCGGAACAGGTGGCCCGCGCGCAGCCGGACGGCCTGACCCTGCTGCTGGCTGGTGGCAGCGAGAGCACCTCCCTGCCAGCGCACCGGGACGTGCCCTACGATCCCAAAAAATCCTTCCGCTCCGTGATCCGCCTGACGCGTCACCCGCACTTCATCTGCGTGCGCGGCCGGGGCGGGCGCTTCGCCGACATGCGGCAGGTGATAGAGGCCGCGCGCGCTGAGCCCGGCAGCATCACCCATGGCTCCGCCGGGGCAGGGACGTTGTCGCACTCGTTGTTCATCATGCTGGAACGGCGCGCCGATCTGGAATTCCTGCACGTGCCCTATACCGGCGGCGGGCCGGTGGCGCAGGCGCTGCTCAGCGGCGATATCCACCTCGGCGTGCAGGCTTCGGACGAGCTGGGTGGCCTCGTCGCCTCCGGCGACATCAAGCCGATCGCCGTTGCCTCAGCCGAGCGCACCAAGTCCCAGCCCGACGTGCCGACGCTGCGGGAGCTGGGCTACGACGTGGTGGCTGACAACCAGAAGGGCTGGGTCGGCCCTGCCGGCATGACGGACGAGATGGTGGCCTTCTACCACGACCGCTTCCGCCAGGGCATGGCCGCGCCGGCCTGGCGCCGCTTTCTGGAACGGCTGGGCGAGGCTGACGGCTATGCCGACGGGCCGGGCTTCCAGACCGCCATGGACACCCTGTTGGATGATGTCCGCGCTTCTCTGCGCAGGAGCTGATGCCGATGACCCTTGACCCCATCCAGCCGCCCGCTCCTGTGGCCTTTATCGGCCTCGGCGTCATGGGCGCCGCCATGGCGGCCAACCTGCAGCGCGCGGGCTTCCGCTTGGCCGTCAGCAACCGCAGCCGCGGCAAGGCCGCCGTGCTGGAGGCGGCGGGCGCTACATGGGCCGAAAGCCCGGCTAGTGCTGCCCGTGGCGCCGCCTGCGTGGCGCTCTGCCTGCCCGACACCGCCGATGTGGAAACCGTGCTGTTCGGTCCTGGCGGCGTGGTTGAGACGGTGGAGCGTGGCGCCGTGGTGATCGACTTCAGCACGATCGCCGCCGCGCCCACCGCCGCCTTCGCCGCCCGGCTGGCGCAGGAGCGCGGCGCCTTTCTGCTGGACAGCCCGGTCAGCGGCGGCCCGGCCGGCGCGCGCGACGGCACCCTGACCTGCATGGTGGGTGGGGATGGCGGCGCTTTCGAGGCGGCGCAGCCGGTGCTGCGAGCGGTGGGCGGCAAGCTGACGCATCTGGGGCCACCCGGGGCAGGGCAGGTCTGCAAATCGGCCAACCAGCTGCTAGTGGCGGCGACGCTGCAGGCGGTGGCCGAGGCACTGGCGCTAGGTCGCAAGGCGGGGTTGGAGCCAGAAGCGATGCGACAGGCGCTGCTCGGAGGGTCCGCACGGTCTTTCGTGCTGGAGAACCACGCCAAGCGCATCATTGAGGGCACCACCGCGCCAGGCTTCCGGGCTGAGCTGATGCGCAAGGACATGCGGCTGGCCCTGACCGCCACCCGCGACCATGGTGTCTTTGCCCCGGCCACCGCCGCGGCGGCGCAGATGCTGGAGGCCCTGGTGAACAGCGGGCGAGGCGGGCTGGATTCGTCCGCGCTGGGTGCGCTGGTGGCGGAGCTGTCGGGCCTCGATACCTAACACTGACAATGCCGGCACCAAGCCGGCCGAGAACGGAGGAAATTGCAATGACGATCATGTCGCCCAGCCGACGCGGCGCGCTCGGCCTTCTGGCGCTGACCGCCGCGCAGGCGCTGGCCCCGGCCGCACGCGCGGCGGACTGGCCGAACGCGCGGCCCATCCTGGTCATTGTGCCCTTTCCTGCTGGCGGCGGTGTGGATGTGATGACGCGCGTGCTGATGCAGCATGTCCAGCAGCACCTACCCGGCGCGCGCTTCGTGGTGGAGAACCGCGTGGGTGCCGCCGGGCAGCTCGGCTTCGAGGCGACCTTCCGTGCGGACCCGGACGGCTACACGCTGGGCGCCATTACCACGCCAGCCGCCAACACCATCGCCATCGAGCGCAAGCCGCAATACCGCATCGGCGAGTTCACCTTTTTGGCTAATGTGGTGGACGACCCCGGCGGCTTCTTCGTGCGACCCGACGCGCCCTGGCGCAACCTGGAGGAACTGCGCGCGGCAGCGCGGCAGAAGCCGGGGGAACTGGCCTATGGCACAGCCGGCGTTGGCTCGGACGACCACCTGCTCGGCTTGGCCTTCGAGGCGGCGGCGGATGTGCGGCTGTCCCACATTCCCTACAATGGCACGCCGCCCATCATCACCGACCTGATCGGCGACCGCCTCGCAATTGGCTCGCTCAACATGGGGGAAGGCTTTGCGCTGCTGAAGGAGGGTCGTGCGCGGGCGCTAGCTCAGGGCGGCACCGAGCGATGGCCCGGCACGCCCGATGTGCCAACTTTCCAGGAGCAGGGCCTGGACGTGACCGGCGGCTCCGCCCGCGGCATCGTTGGCCCGCCCGGCCTGCCCGCCGCCATCCGCGACCCGCTGGTGAAGGCCATCGGCGCGGCGCTGGACAGCGCCGCCTTCAAGGCAGAGGCAGGCAAGCTGAACCTGCCCCTTCGGCCTATCTTGGGCGCAGAATACAAGGACTTCGTCATGCGCAACGACGCCGCAGCTCGCGCGCTCTGGCAGCGTCGGCCGTGGCGTGAATGATCCTGGCGCAGATAAGGGCGCTGCTGTGATGTCAAGGCGCGGACTAACCATTCGCTACTTCGGCAAAGAGCGCGATCATTTGAGCTTCAGTGGCTACAAGCGCATAAGACTTGTGATCTATCCTATTGCCTCGGCCGAGTATCGGCTTCTTAGAGGCTGTTATGGACCTGTGTGCGAGTAAG
>NZ_JACTUZ010000083.1 GCF_014490445.1 Pseudoroseomonas ludipueritiae
GGTTGTACTGCGGCGAGCCCGAGCGGTCGGCATGGCCGGCCACTTCGATGCGGGTCGTCTGCGTACGGCCGGCGTTCTGGGCGGCTTCGGCGATGATCTGGCGGGCGCGGTCCGTCAGGTCGGCGCGGTCGAAGTCGAAGAACACCAGGTAGGTGCGGGCCGGGGCCGGAGCGGCGGCCGGAGCGACCGGGGCCACCGGAGCCGGAGCGACCGGGCGCGGCGCGTTGAAGGCGTAGCGCAGGCCGATGAAGGCCGAGTGGTTGTAGTTCTCGGTCTCGAACTTCTGGGCAATCACCGGACCGTTCTGGTCGCGGGAAGCGCCGGACACCTTCGGGTCCAGGGTGCCGAAGAAGCGGTATTCGGCAGTGACCGCCAGGCCGGGAACGGCGGCGATCGGGAAGGCCACACCGGCGATGCCCTGGAAGGCGAAGTTGCCGTCCGTGTCGTCGATGTTGAAGGAACGGCCGTTGCCGCCGTTGGCGGTGTAGAAGCGGCTGCCGACGTTGTCGTAGTCGGTCCAGGCGTAACCGACGCCACCACCGATATACGGGGTCACGGGCACGGGCAGGGCCAGCGGCAGGTCGAACAGGACGTTGGCCATCGCGCCATAGGTGCGGACGGTGCCGCTGATGCCGGGAAGGCGGCCACCGATGCCGGCCTTCATGGTATCCACGTCGCCCTGGCGATAGTTGCCTTCGATTTCAGCGCGCAGGCCGTTGCCGAAGCCGTAGCCGACGCTGATGACGCCGCCGAAGCCCTCATCGAACTCGATGCTGCCTTCGCGCTGGGCGCCGGACACGCCGGCGGCGAAGCCGCGGTCCGTCGTGATGTCGGCGTTCATGCTCTGGTTGAAGCCAGCGCCAGCGCCGACATAAACGCCGGTGATGGGCTGGGCCTGCGCGGCGAGCGGCAGAGCCAGCACCGTGGCAGCCAGAAGCGCCTTCTTGAAGTTCATCGTGTTTTCTCCTCGATCCACCAGAGGCGTTCGCAGCGCGCAGCCTTCCGAATGGAACCGGCGCGGCGTGGATGAAGAGTTAGCATCCATTCTAAAGCGCCGCAGTATGCCCCGCACCGTTTCCCGAAGGCTGTGGCGGGAAAGCCACAGGTAGTGTGGGGCATTTTGGTCACAGCTTCGCGAGAGGCTCCGCTTCCGCTTCCGCCGTGAGCGTTCCCAGGGGGAAGAGGCGGTTGGCATGGCCCATCTTGCGCCCGGCACGGGCCGCTGCCTTGCCATAGAGGTGCACGGAAACATCACCTTCGGCCTGCAGGCGGGGCAGCAGCTCCATGCCCTCCGGCCCTACCAGGTTGCGCATCACGGCATCCGAGTGTCGCGTCACGGCACCCAGCGGCAGGCCAACCACGGCGCGGATGTGCTGGTGGAACTGGCTGAACTGGCAGGCGTCCTGCGTCCAATGCCCGGAATTGTGTGGGCGCGGGGCGATCTCGTTGCCCAGCAGGCTGCCGTCCGGCAGCAGAAAGAACTCCACCGCCAGCACGCCCACCAGCTCCAGCGCCGCCGCCACGCTGGCGGCATGGGCGCGGGCGGCCTCGGCCACCGGCGCCGGCACCCGGGCGGGAGCGAAGGAGAGGTCGAGGATATGGTGGCGGTGCTGGTTCTCCACCGCGTCATAGACCGCCGTGGCGCCATCCACGCTCCGCGCGGCGATGGCGGAAAGCTCCTGCGTGAAGGGAACGAAAGCTTCCAGGATCAGCGGCTTGGGGGAAAGGCGCTCCCAGGCCGGGGCGAGGTCCTCGGGGCCGCGGAGCACTGCCTGGCCGCGGCCATCATAGCCCAGGCGGGTGGTCTTCAGCACCGCCGGAAGGCCGATGCGGGCCACGGCTTCCCGCAGCTCCGCCTCGCTGGTCACGGCTGCCCAGGGCGCGACGGGCACACCGGCCGACTCGAAGAAAGCCTTCTCCTGCAGCCGGTCCTGGCAGACCGCCAGGGCCTTGGGGCCGGGGCGGCAGGGCACCAGGGGGGAGAGCACCTCCAGCGTGCGGGCCGGAACATTCTCGAATTCGAAGGTCACCACATCCACGGCGGCGGCGAAGGCGCGCAGCGCGGCCTCGTCCTCGTAGGCCGCGACGGTGCGGGCGGCGGAGACCAGCATGCCCGGCTCGTTATCCGTGGGGGCGTAGATGTGGCAGCGGTAGCCCAGCTCGGCCGCCGCCAGCGCCGACATCCGGCCGAGCTGGCCGCCGCCCAGGATGCCGATGGTGCTGTTGGGGGGGAGCGGCGTGCTCATTGCGGCGTCTCCGCCACCGACCCGGTCTGCTCGTCGCGGAAGCGCTCCAGCCGGAGGGCCAGGGCGGCATCGGTGGTGGCCAGCATGGCGGCGGCCAGCAGCGCCGCATTGATGGCGCCGGCGCGGCCGATGGCCAGCGTGCCCACCGGCACGCCCGCCGGCATCTGAACAATGGAGAGCAGGCTGTCCATGCCCTTCAGCGCATGGCTTTCCACCGGCACGCCCAGCACCGGCAGGCGCGTCAGGGCGGCGACCATGCCCGGCAGATGCGCGGCGCCGCCGGCACCGGCGATGATGGCGCGCAGGCCCCGCCCGGCGGCGGCCTGCGCGTAGTCATACATGCGCTGCGGCGTGCGGTGGGCGGAAACCACCTTGCATTCATGCGGGACGCCCAGCTTGGCCAGGGTCTCCGAGGCATGGCGCATGGTCTCCCAGTCGGAGCGGCTGCCCATGATGATGCCGACCAGCGGCGCGGAATCGGTGTTGGGGCTGTCGGTCACGCGGCATCCTGCAGCAAGGGGTGCGCGGCGGCCCGCGCCTGGGCGGCGGCTGTGCCGCGCCGAGCCCGGATTGTCCAGCGGGAATAAGCCCCGGCACGGCTGCGCCGCGCCGGAGTCGGGCCCTCAGGCGATAATATCGGGGACGAGGCGGCTCTCCAGCCAGGCGATCTCGTCCTTCAATTTCAATTTACGCTTCTTCAGCCGTTGCAGCTGAAGCAGGTCCACGGGGCCATCTTCCAGCCGCGCAACCACGGTATCCAGGTCGCGATGCTCGCTGCGAAGCTCGTGCAGACGGCGGAGAAGGCTGTCTCGGTCGGCCAGCATCAGGCGTCATTACTCGGCGGTTAGGAGTCGCATCGGAGGAAGGAAACGCCATATCATGCTGGCGCGCGGTCGCACAGCGGACTGTCGCCGGCGGGGGTGATTCCCCGCGCGGGGCAGGGTTGCGGCGCCGCCGCGTCTCCCAGGGGCCTCCGGTTCCCACGGCTGCCAGAAAGGCAGCGGGGAGGGATGCCCAGGGGAGTGGCATCACCAGCGTGGAGGATAAAGCGTGAGCATGACGCACCAGCCCCGCCTCAACAGCCTGCAGGAACGCCATGCGAGCCTGGACCGGCAGCTCGCCCAGGAAGGGCAGCGCCCGGCCCCGGACGCCGGGACGATCACGCGTCTTAAACGTGAGAAACTGCGCCTGAAGGAGGAGATGGAGCGGCTGCGCGCCGCACGCTGAGGGGACGAGCAGCATCCTCACGCCCCGCGGCGCCCTGGGCGCCGCGGGGTTTTTTCATGTCCCGCGCAGCACTGGCTTTAGAAGGAGGCTTCCTCGCCTTCCTCCGGCGCGGGCGGCGGCGGCGCGGCCGGGTTGCCGCCGGCGGCGATCACGGCGGCGTTCAGGTCGGACTGGGAGCAAAGGCCCAGGATCACCGGGTCGCGCGGCTTGATATTGGCGCTGTTCCAGTGGGTGCGGTCCCGCACCTTGGCGATGGTGTCCTTGGTGGTGCCCAGCAGCTTGGAGATCTGTGCTTCCGTCAGCTGCGGGAAGTTGCGCAGCAGGAAGGCGATGGCATCAGGGCGGTCGTTGCGCTTGGACACCGGGGTATAGCGGGCGCCCTTGCCCCGGCCCTTGGGCTGCGGCACGGCGGAAGGCAGCAGGCGCAGCCGGGCGTTCTTGTCCGCCTCGCAGCGCTGGATCTCTTCCCGGGTCAGCTGGCTGTTCTGCACCGGGTCGTAGCCCACGATGCCCTGTGCCACCTCACCATCCGCGATCGCCTGCACCTCCAGCGGGTGCATGCCGACGAAATCGGCGATCTGTTCGAAGGACAGGGATGTCTTCTCGATGAGCCACACGGCGGTGGCCTTCGGCATCAGCGGCAGGGTCATCGGAAACCTTATCGGGTCGGGGTGGGCGGGTGCGCGAACCGCCCCCGAAGCACATTACGTTGGACCTGCATATAGAGAGCGCGGGAGGGAGGGTCAAAGGTTCGGCAGCGCCGGGGCGGCTGGCGCGTTCATGAGGGGGCGCCATATCGTTCCATCGGAAGGCAGCAGGAGAGGCAGAGCATGATCACGCGCAAGGTCGCCACGGTCTTCGGCGGGGCCGGCTTCATTGGACGGCAGGTGGTGCAGCGGCTGGCGCGGCTGGACTATGTGGTGCGCGTGGTTGGCCGCAATCCGGAGGCGATGCGGCCGCTGATGACGGCTGGCATGGTGGGCCAGGTGGTGCCCCTGGCCGCCGACCTGCGGCAGGACGCCGCCCTGGCCCGCGCGGTGGCCGAGGCCGATTGGGTGGTCAACCTCGTAGGCATCCTGGCCGAGGGAAAGCGCGGCGATTTCGGGCGCCTGCACGGGGAGCTGCCGGGGCGGATCGGCCAGGTGGCGGCCATGGCCCGGGTGGGGCGGCTGGTGCATGTCTCGGCCATCGGCGCCGATCCGGCAGGCCCCAGCGAATATGCCCGCAGCAAGGCGGCGGGGGAGGCTGCTCTGCGGGCGGCCTTTCCGCGCGCCACCGTTCTGCGCCCCTCCATTGTCTTCGGACCGGATGACAGCTTCTTCAACCGCTTCGCCGACATGGCGCGGCTGATGCCGGTGCTGCCGGTGATCCGGGGCGGCACGAAGTTCCAGCCGGTTTATGTGGGCGACGTGGCGGATGCCGTGCTGGCCGCCCTGACGCGCGACGACACCGAAGGCCGCACCTACGAGCTGGGCGGCCCGCGTGTGGCGAGCTTCCGGGAGCTGATGGCTCTGGTGCTGGACGCCACCGGGCGGCGCAAGCGGCTGGTGGAGGTGCCGGAAGGGCTGGCACGCCTGCTGTCGCGGCTGCCCGGCGGGCCGCTGACCGCGGATCAGCTGGCGCAACTGGGGCGCGACAATGTGGCCTCTCCCGGAGCGGAGGGGCTGGAGGCGCTCGGCATCACGCCCAAGACGATGGAATCGGTAGTGCCTGGTTACCTCGCGCGCTTCCGGCCGGGCGGCCGGCACCAGGGCCCTGATCTTAAGACCGCTTCGGACATTTATAAACGAATCCGGTAGAGGGCTTGGTAGGCCATTACGCGTCGCAGAATTTTTTATGACAGCATTGCTGTCTTAATGGTCGAAATGTGCTGGCGGTAGGGGTTCCGGCGTGCTTATGCTGCTCGCAGGACGGTGATTGACCCCGCCCGCCGGTGCCTGCGCGGCCTGCCAGCCAAGCTCCCCGGCCCCTGATTGAACAACCCGCCTGTTTTTCCTTCCTGATTCGGGGAGCCCTTCGCCATGGCCGAACGCATGCTGCAATTCGTGCGCCTGTCCCAACAGACGCCGGACAAGCGCGACGCGGCCGAGCGACGCACGGATTTCGGCGAGATCTACCATCGCTTCACGGCTGAGCGCGCCAGCGAGCAGGCCAGCCGCTGCTCCCAGTGCGGCGTGCCCTTCTGCTCCGTGCATTGTCCGCTGAACCAGAACATCCCGGACTGGCTGAAGCTGACCGCCGAGGGCCGCCTGGAAGAGGCGCATGAGGTCAACGCGGCGACCAATACCTTCCCCGAGATCTGCGGCCGCGTCTGCCCGCAGGACCGGCTCTGCGAAGGCAATTGCGTCATCGAGAAGGGCTTCGAGAGCGTCACGATCGGCGCGGTGGAGCGCTACATCAACGACATCGCCTGGGAAAAGGGCTGGATCAAGCCGCCCACGCCGGCGCGGGAACTGCCGCATTCCGTCGGCATCATCGGTGCCGGCCCGGCCGGCCTCGCGGCGGCCGAGCGGCTGCGGCGGCGTGGCTGGCAGGTCACGGTCTATGACCGTTATGACCGCGTCGGCGGGCTGATGATCTACGGCATCCCGAACTTCAAGCTGGAGAAGGAGGTGGTGACCCGCCGCGCCGAGCAATTCGCCGCAGGTGGCATCAACTTCGTCCTCAACTGCCGCGTCGGCCAGGACATCACGCTGGAGGCGCTGCGCGCCAAGCATGACGCCGTGCTGATCGCCACCGGCGTCTACAAGGCCCGCGATATCGGCGGCGAGGGCGCGGAGCTTCAGGGCATCGTGCCGGCGCTGGATTACCTGACCGCCTCCAACCGCGAGGGCCTGGGCGACGAGGTGCCGGAATTCGCCAGCGGCGCGCTGAACGCGGCGGGCAAGCGCGTGGTGGTCATCGGCGGTGGCGATACCGCCATGGATTGCGTCCGCACCGCCATCCGCCAGGGTGCCGCCAGCGTCACCTGCCTCTACCGCCGCGACAAGGCGAACATGCCGGGCTCGATGCGCGAGGTGAAGAACGCCGAGGAGGAGGGCGTGCACTTCTCCTGGCTCTCCGCGCCCGATGGCTTTGTGGGCGAGAACGGCGCCGTGACCGGCGTGCGCGCGACCAAGATGCATCTGGGCCTGCCCGATGCCACCGGCCGGCAGCAGGTGGAGCCGATCGCCGGCAGCGAGTTCACCGAGCCCGCCGACCTGGTGATCAAGGCCCTGGGCTTCGACCCCGAGGATCTGCCCGCGATCTTCGATGCGCCGGAGCTGGCGGTCTCCCGCTGGGGCACGGTGCAGGTGGACCGCCGCAGCATGATGACCAAGCTGCCGGGCGTCTTTGCCGCCGGTGACATCGTGCGCGGCGCCTCCCTGGTGGTCTGGGGCATCCGCGACGGCCGCGACGCCGCCGACCAGATCGAGAAATACGTGCTGGCCAAAGCGGCGACGCCGGCCCTGGCGGCCGAGTGATGCGCGCGCTTCGCATCGCCCTGCTGGGCGCCTCGCTGCTCACCGCCGTGCCGGCCCTGGCGCAGCAGGCCGCGCCGACGCCCGCGCCGGGCGCCACGGCCGAAAGCCGTGCCGCCGCGCGGGAACTGCTGGTGGCGCTGGGTACCGCCAAGCAGGCCGAGCAGGCCATGAACATGGTCTCGAAGCAGATCGTGGCCGCGCTGGCGCAGGCCAGCGGCAAGCCCGTCGCCGAGGTGCAGCAGATCGTGGACGAGGTGCTGCTGCCCGAGTTCCGCGCCCGCCTGCCCGAGATGACCGATTTCACCGCCGAGCTCTGGGCCAGCCAGATGACGGCGGCGGAACTGCGCGAGCTGAAGGCCTTCTACGGGACGCCGCTTGGCCGGCGCCTGCAGGAGGTGACGCCGGCGGTGGCCGCCGGTGCCGCCACCTTTGGCATGAAATGGGGCCAGGATGTCGGCATGAGCGCGCTTGCCAAGCATCGCGACACGCTGCGCGCCCGTGGCCTGAAGATCTGATTTTTTCTCGTTCCCGCCTGCCCGAAGGGAAACGCGCCTTGACCGACATCACCGAAACCGGCGCCGCTTTCGCCGAGACCTTTTCCCGCAACGCCGCCCTGCTCAGCAGCGCCGCGCATGTGGACGTGACCGAGCATGATGCCTGCGGCGTCGGCCTGGTGGCCGCGCTGGACGGCAAGCCGCGCCGCGATGTGGTGGAGGCCGGCATCAATGCGCTGAAGGCGGTCTGGCACCGCGGCGCCGTGGATGCCGACGGCAAGACCGGCGACGGCGCCGGCATCCATATCGAGATCCCGCAGGATTTCTTCGCGGAAGTGGTGGAGCGCGGCGGCGACCGCCTGCGTCCGGGCCGCATCGCGGTGGGCATGGTCTTCATGCCCAAGACCGACCTGGGCGCGCAGGAACGCTGCCGCCAGATCGTCGAGACCGAGATCCTGAACGCCGGCTACAACATCTATGGCTGGCGGCAGGTGCCGATCGATGTCTCCTGCATCGGCGAGAAGGCCAATGCGACGCGGCCCGAGATCGAGCAGATCCTGATCTTCGACCCCGAGCAGCGCGATGCCGCGACCTGCGAGCGGGACATGTATGTGATCCGCCGCCGGATCGAGAAGCAGGCCATCATGGCCCAGGTGCCGGAGCTGTATCTCTGCAGCCTTTCCGGCCGCTCGGTCATCTACAAGGGCATGTTCCTGGCGGAGAACCTGACGGATTTCTACCCGGACCTGAAGGACGAGCGCTTCGTCAGCCGCTTCGCCATCTATCACCAGCGCTATTCCACCAATACCTTCCCGACCTGGCGCCTGGCCCAGCCCTTCCGGATGCTGGCGCATAACGGCGAGATCAACACCGTCCACGGCAACATCAACTGGATGAAGTCGCACGAGACGCGGCTCTCCCACCCGCTGCTTGATTCTTACATGGAGGACATCAAGCCGGTGGTGCAGGCGGGTGGTTCCGACACCGCCACGCTGGACAATGTCTTCGAGCTGCTGGTGCGCGCCGGCCGCGACGCACCCATGGCCAAGGCAATGCTGATCCCCGAGAGCATCGGCAGCAATGCCACCATGCCGCGGGAGCATCAGGACCTCTTCCTGTATTGCAACGCCGTGATGGAGCCCTGGGACGGCCCCGCCGCCATTGCCGCGACGGATGGCCGCTGGGCGGTGGCGGGCCTCGACCGCAACGGTCTGCGCCCGATGCGCTACACCATCACCGCCGACAAGCTGCTGATCGTCGGCAGCGAGACCGGCATGGTGAAGGTGCGTGAGGATGAGGTGCTGGCCAAGGGCCGCCTTGGCCCGGGGCAGAGCATCGCCGTCGATCTCGATACCCAGACCTTCTACAACGAGAACCAGGTCAAGGATCTGCTTGCCGCCCGCAAGCCTTTTGGCGACTGGGTGAAGCGCACCACCAAGATCGACGGCATTGTCCGCAACGACGTGGATGAAGCCCCGCTGCTGGAAGGCGATGCGCTGCGCCGCCGCCAGCTCGCCATGGGCTTCACGCTGGAGGATCTGGAAAGCATCCTGCACCCGATGGTGGAGGAAGCGCAGGAAGCCATCGGCTCCATGGGCGACGATACGCCCGTGGCGGTGCTCTCGCAGCACTACCGTGGCCTGCATCACTTCTTCCGCCAGATGTTCGCGCAGGTGACGAACCCGCCGATCGACAGCCTGCGCGAGACGCGGGTGATGACGATCAAGACGCGCCTCGGCAACCTGGGCAATATCCTCGACGAGGACCCCAGCCAGTGCGACATGCTGCAGCTGGAAAGCCCCTTCCTCTCCAATGCCGAATTCGCGGCGATGCGCGGCTATATGGGCGACACCGCCTGCACGGTGGATTGCACCTTCCCCGTCAGCGAAGGCGAGGCCGGGCTGCGCCGTGCGCTGGAACGTATCCGGCATGAGGCGGAGGAGGGCGTACGCTCCGGCTGCGCCCACGTCATCCTGACCGACGAGGCCTCGGGCCCCGAGCGCGCCGTGATCCCGATGATCCTGGCGGTGGGCGCGGTGCATACGCACCTCGTCAAGAACTCGCTCCGCACCTTCACCAGCCTGAACGTGCGGGCGGCGGAATGCATGGACGTGCATTACTTCGCCGTGCTGATCGGTGCTGGCGCCACCACGGTGAATGCCTATCTGGCGCAGGAAAGCATCGCGGACCGGCACCGCCGCGGGCTCTTTGGCGACATGTCGCTGAAGGACTGCGTGGCGCGCTACCGCAAGGCCATCGACAAGGGCCTGCTGAAGACCATGTCCAAGATGGGCATCTCGGTTCTTTCCTCCTATCGCGGCGGCATGAACTTCGAGGCCATCGGGCTCTCGCGCGCGCTGGTGGCGGAATTCTTCCCCGGCACGCAGTCCCGCATCTCCGGCATCGGCCTTTCGGGCATCGCGCGCCGCGTGCTGGCGATGCACCAGAAGGGCTGGGGCGCGGAAGCGGCGGTGCTGCCGGTGGGCGGGCTCTACAAGCTGCGCCGCCGGGGCGAGGCCCACGCCTTCGAGGCCAACCTGATCCACATGCTGCAGCATGCGGTGGAGACGGACAGTTACCAGACCTTCAAGCGCTACTCGGACCAGGTGCGGAAGCTGCCGCCGGTGGCGCTGCGCGACCTGCTGGACTTCCGCTTCGAGGGGCATCAGCCCATCGCGATCGAAGAAGTCGAGAGCATCACCGAGATCCGCAAGCGCCTGATCGCGCCCGGCATCTCGCTCGGCGCGCTGAGCCCCGAGGCGCATGAGACGCTGTCGATCGCCATGAACCGCATCGGCGCGCGTTCCGACAGCGGCGAGGGCGGCGAGGACCCGGAGCGTGCCAAGCCGCGCGCCAATGGCGACAATGCCAATTCCGCCATCAAGCAGATCGCCTCGGGCCGTTTCGGCGTCACCGCCGAATACCTGAACAACTGCCGCGAGATCGAGATCAAGGTGGCCCAGGGCGCCAAGCCCGGCGAGGGCGGGCAGTTGCCCGGCTTCAAGGTCACCGGCCTGATCGCCAAGCTGCGCCATGCGACGCCCGGCGTGATGCTGATCTCGCCCCCGCCGCACCACGACATCTATTCGATCGAGGATCTGGCGCAGCTCATCTACGACCTGAAGCAGATCAACCCGGATGCGACGGTCTGCGTGAAGCTGGTGGCGCGCTCCGGCATCGGCACCATCGCGGCGGGCGTGGCGAAGGCCAAGGCGGACGCCATCCTGGTGTCAGGTCATAACGGCGGCACGGGTGCCTCCCCGGTGTCCTCCATCAAGTACGCTGGCCTGCCCTGGGAGATGGGGCTTTCCGAATCCCATCAGGTGCTGCTGCTGAACCGGCTGCGCCACCGCATCAAGCTGCGTACCGATGGCGGCCTCAAGACCGGCCGCGACGTGGTGATGGCGGCCATGCTGGGCGCCGAGGAATTCGGCATCGGCACGGCCTCGCTGGTGGCCATGGGCTGCATCATGGTGCGGCAGTGCCACAGCAACACCTGCCCGGTCGGCGTCTGCTCGCAGGATGAGGATCTGCGCAAGAAGTTCACCGGCACGCCGGAGAAGGTCATCAACCTCTTCTCCTTCGTCGCCGAGGAAGTGCGCGAGATCCTGGCGCAGCTCGGCTTCCGCAAGCTGGAGGAGGTCATCGGCCGCACCGATCTGCTGAAGCAGGTCTCGCGCGGTTCCGAGGACCTGGACGACCTCGACCTCAACCCGCTGCTGGTGCAGGCGGATGCCGGGCCCTTCCCGCGCCATTGCACGCTGGAGGGCCGCAACGAGGTGCCGGAGACGCTGGACGCGGACATGATCCGCGACGCGGCTTCGCTCTTCGAGCGGGGCGAGAAGATGCAGCTTGCCTACAATATCCGGAACACGCACCGCGCCATCGGCACCAAGATCTCCAGCAAGATCACCCGCAAGTTCGGCATGAGCGGCCTGCAGCCGGGCCACCTGACGGTGCGGCTGCGCGGCTCCGCCGGCCAGTCCCTCGGCGCCTTCGCGGTGCGCGGGCTGAAGCTGGAGGTGCTGGGCGACGCCAATGACTATGTGGGCAAGGGCCTGTCGGGCGGCACCATCGTCATCCGCCCGGCGCCGTCCTCGCCGCTGGTCTGGAACGAGAATGCCATCATCGGCAATACCTGCCTTTATGGCGCGACCAGCGGCGAGCTTTTCGCCGCCGGCCAGGCGGGCGAGCGCTTCGCGGTGCGCAACTCCGGCGCCACCACGGTGGTGGAGGGCTGCGGCTCCAACGGCTGCGAATACATGACCGGCGGCGTGGCGGTGATCCTGGGCAGCGTGGGGGATAACTTCGGCGCCGGCTTCACCGGCGGCCAGGCCTTCATCTACGACCCCGAGGGCACCTTCGAGAAGCGCGTCAACCCGGACACGCTGCTGTGGCGCCGCCTCTCCTCCGCCCATTGGGAAGGGGCGCTGCAGGAACTGGTGGCGCGGCATGCCGCCGAGACCGGCTCCCGCCTCGCCGCGCGGCTGCTGAACGACTGGCGCGTGGAGCGTGAGCACTTCTGGCACGTGGTGCCGAAGGAATACGCCCGCTACCTGCCGCAGCCCATGGAGGAGGTGGTGCTGGCCGCGGAATAACCGCGGCGAGCAAAAGCGTAACAATCCTACTGAAAGCTCACGTTCGCGCGAGGCTTAGCTAGCGGAGGGGCGGTGTGCATGCGATAAGCGCCGCCCTTCCCGTCCTCTGGCATAATCCGCATGCGCATCCTCTACCACCTGCCCCTGTCTCCCTATGCCCGGAAGGTTCGCCTCGTGCTCAACGAGAAGCGCATCCCCTTCGAGCTTCGCGTGGAGCGGGTGTGGGAGCGGCGCGACGAGTTCATGGAGATGAACCCCGCCGGTACCGTCCCGGTGCTGACGGAGGAGAACGGGCTGGTTCTCGCCGATAGCTACGCCATCTGCGAGTACCTGGACGAAGCCTATCCCGAGCTGCCCCTGCTGGGCCGCACGCTGGGGGAACGGGCCGAGGTGCGGCGGCTGGTCTCCTGGTTCGATGGCAAGTTCGCGCGGGAAGTGACCGCGAACCTCTACTACGAGAAGCAGATGAAGCGCCTGATGGGCCGGGGCAACCCCGATGCCGCGGCGCTGCGCGCGGGCTATGCCAACCTGAAGCCGCACCTGGATTACCTAGGCTGGCTGGCCGAGACGCGGCTGTGGCTGGCCGGCAATTTCCTGTCGCTGGCGGACCTGACGGCGGCGGCGCATCTCTCCGCGCTGGATTACATCGGTGATGTCGACTGGTCGATGAACGACGCGGCCAAGGACTGGTACGCGCGGGTGAAATCCCGCCCCGGCTTCCGGCCGCTGCTGGCGGACCGCGTCAGCGGCGTGAACCCGCCGCCGCATTACGCCGACCTGGATTTCTGATCGCCGCGCGCAGTCGAAGGTTGGGGGAATGAATTCCCCCAGGCCCCCATCTTCTGTTTTCGAGTTCCAGGCCCCGCTTCTCGCTTCACCAACTTGAAGAAGAAAGAAGGGGTCCAGGGGAATTCATTCCCCTGGCCTTCAGCGGCGCCTTGGCCCCGCTTCGTTCAGCGCCAGGTTCTGCCGCGCCAGATCGGCCGCCGCGCTGTCCGGGGCGGCCTCCACAGTGCGTTGCCAGTCGCGGCGGGCACCGGCGGTGTCGCCCTTCAGCTGCTTCAGGATGCCGCGTTCCAGCAGGGCCTCGGGGTGGCCGGGGTCGCGGGCCAGGGCGGATTCCACGTCATCCATCGCGGCGGACTGCCGGTCCAGGTGGCGCAGGGCGGCGGCGCGGAAGACCAGGGTATCGGGCCGGCCGGGTTCCAGCTTCAGGGCGTGGTTGAGGTCCAGCAGAGCCTCCTCGTAGCGGCCGAGGCTGGCAGCGGCCAGCGCGCGGTCCACCAGCAGTGCGGGGTCCTCCGGCGACAGCGTCAGGGCCATGGTGCTGGCGCCATAGGCGCGGCCTGGCTGGTTGGCCATGGTCCAGGCCTGCACCGCCTGGGCATAGACCGCCGCGCGGGCGGCATTGCCGGCCTTGGATTCGGAGGCCAGACGCTCCAGCCGCATGGCGGCGCGCTCCGGCTCGCCCAGCGCCAACTGGGCCAGGGCGGTGCAGTGGCGGGCGCCTTCGCCGCCGCCATGCTGTTCCCAGGCTTCCGCCATGGCCAGGGCGTCTTCCGGCTCGGTGCGCAGCAGGGTCAGGCAGGTGTCGTATTCGGGGCTGTCGGTCAGGCGCGGCGGCTCGGGCGGCAGCGGCAGGCTGTTGCCGGGCGGCATCTCAGCCGGTGGAGCCGGGGCGGCCTGGGCCTCTGGCGGCGGGGCCGGGCGCGGCTCGGCGGCCTCGGTCAGGGTGGTGGAATGGAGCCAGAACACGGCGCCGGCACCAGTGACGGACAGCAGTGCGGCGGCGGACATGCCCAGCGCCATTCTGCGCCAGGGTGACCGAGCTTGCGGGGGGGCTCGCATGGGCCGCAGTCTAGCCGCGTGCCGCAATCGGCGCCACATGCACGGCATGACAGCACGTTTGCTCATCCTCGGAATTGGCTATGCGGGCCAGGCCATCGCGGCGGAGGCCCTGCGCGCGGGTCTTCAAGTTTCCGGCACCAGCCGCGACCCCGAGCGGGCGAGGGCGCCGGAAGGCGTGACCCTGCTGCGCTTCGCGGAGGCCGGGCCGGCCATTGCCGGGGCCACGCATCTGGTCGCCACCGCCGCGCCAGGGGAGGACGGGGACCCGGTGCTGGCTGCCCATGCCGGCGCGATCGCCGCTGCCGGGGGGCTGCGCTGGGTGGGGTATCTTTCCACCACGGGCGTTTATGGCGACCGGGGCGGCGACTGGGTGGATGAGCGGACGCCGCCCGCCCCGGTGCAGGAACGTTCCCGCCGCCGCCTCGCCGCTGAGCAGGCCTGGGCGGCGGCACTGGCGGGGCGCTGCGCGCTGGACCTGTTCCGCACCGCCGGCATCTATGGCCCCGGCCGCAGCGCGCTGGATGAGGTGCGGAGCGGCCGCGCCCGGCGGGTGCTGCGCCCCGGCCACAGCTTCAGCCGCATCCATGTGGAGGATATCGCGCGGGCGGTGGTGGCCGCCGCCCGCGGCCCGCATGGCATGGCGCCGCGCGTGCTGCACCTGGCCGATGACATGCCGGCCGAAAGCGCTGCCGTAACCGAGGAAGCCGCGCGCCTGCTGGGCGTCCCGTTGCCCCCGGCGGTGCCCTTCGAGGAAGCCTGGAAGGGCATGTCGCCAATGGGCCGTGGCTTCTGGGCGGAGAACCGCCGGGTGCGCTCGGCGGCCACCCAGGCGGCGCTCGGTTTAAGCTGGCGCTATCCCAGCTTCCGGCAGGGGCTGGCCGCCATCCTGCACGCCGAGCAGGCCGGTGAGGGTCTCCTCCAGCAATAGCAGGTCCTGCGGGCGGGAAAGGCGGTGGTCGCCGTCCTTGACCAGCAGGATGCGGACATCCTCGGCGCCGATATGTGCGGCGAGGTCGGTGGCGGTCTGCCAGGGCACCTCGGCATCCCGCATGCCTTGCAGCAGCCGCACGGGGCCGGCGAAGGGCAGGGGCTGGCCGAAGACCGACTGCGCCCGGCCATCCTCCAGCAGCTTGGCGGTGATGGGCACCGGGTCGCCATAGGGGTTGGGCTCGTGGAAGAAGCCGTCACGCGCCAGGGCGGCGCGGTTGGCCTCGGTCAGCGCCGGTTCCATCAGGCGGGAGGTGAAATCCGGTGCGGCGGCGATGCCGACCAGCGCCCGCACCCGCGCGCCCCATTGCCGCGCCAGCAGCAGCGCGATCCAGCCGCCCATGGAGGAACCGACCAGCACCAGCGGCCCCGGCGCCCGCTGCTCGATCACCAGCGCCGCATCCGCCGCCCAGGTGCCGATGCAGCCTTGTTCGAAGACGCCGCCGCTGATGCCATGGCCGGAATAATCCAGCCGCAGGAAGGCCTGGCCCCGCGCCGCGCAGATGTCGCGCAGCGCCAGGGCCTTGGTGCCCTCCATGTCCGAGCGGAAGCCGCCCAGGAAGACCACGGTGGGGCCGCGCCCGGGCAGCGATGCCCAGGCCAGTTCCACGCCGTCGCCCCGGTCCAGCCGGCCGGTTTCCTCCGCCATCATGCGCGCGGCAGTCCCCGCTGGCGCAGGTTGGCCATCAGCGCGCCGATGCCGAAGCGCCAGGGCGGGCAAAGGTCGGTGCGCTCCACCGTATTGCACAGGGCGCCGAGGCGCGGGCTGGCGATATGCACCACGTCGCCATACTTGTGGGTGAAGCCCATGCCCGGCTCGCCCCGGTCCTGCGCGGGCGAGAAGGGGGTGCCGAGGAACAGCGCCGCGCCATCCGGGTACTGGTGGTGCGGGCCGATCATCTGCGCCACGAGATCCGTCGGGTCGCGGCTGATGGCGCCGACCTTGCCGGATTCGGCGAGGCGGAAGCCATCCGTGCCCTCGATGGTCAGGGTGGTCTCGGCCTGCCGGATATCCTCCAGCGTGAAGCCTTCGTCGAAGAGGCGGATGGCGGGGCCGATGGCGCAGGCGGCGTTGTTGTCCTTGGCGCGGCCCAGCAGCAGGGCGGAGCGGCCTTCCACGTCGCGCAGGTTCACGTCATTGCCCAGCGCGGCGCCCAGGATGCGGCCCTGCGAATCCACCGCCAGCACCACCTCGGGCTCCGGGTTGTTCCAGGCGCTGTCGGGATGCACGCCGATCCTGGCGCCGGAACCAACGGAGGAGAGCGGCTGGCCCTTGGTGAAGACCTCCGCATCCGGGCCGATGCCCACTTCCAGGTACTGGCTCCACCAGCCACGCTCGACCAGGTTCTGCTTCAGCGCCATGGCTTCCGGGCTGCCGGGGCGCAGGCTGGTCAGGTCGTCGCCGATGATGCCGCGCACCTCGGCGCGTACCGCTTCCGCCTGGCTGGCATCGCCGCGGCAGCGTTCCTCGATCACCCGCTCCAGCATGGAGCGGACATAGGTGACGCCGCAGGCCTTCAGCGCCTGGAGGTCGAAGGGGGAGAGCAGGCGGCCATCGGTCAGCAGGGCCTCGGCATCCAGCGCCAGCTTCTCGCCGCGCGCGCGGATGGCGGCGGCGGGATGCGGGTCGTTCAGCCAGGCGCTGACGGTGCCGAAGGCGGGCGTCATGTCGAAAGCCTCGCCCTTGGCGAGGGCGATGGCCATCGGCCCATCCTCGCCCTGGATGCGAAGAGCGAAATGGCCTTCGCGCCAATCCTGCGGCCAAGCGGTTCCAAGCGGCATCTGCGGCGTTCCCCCTCGAATGATTTCCCTCCGTGGTAGCGCGATCCGGGCGCCACGGCCATCCGCCGCACGGTGCTGTCACGGCGCCGGGCTGACATTCCCGTGCCGGGGCGCTAATGCGGCGCCCATGCCAGACCAAAGCCCCGCCGTGCTGCAGGTGCTGCCCGCGCTCAACGCGGGCGGGGTGGAACGCGGCACCATCGAAATCGCCGAGGCGCTGGTGGAGGCCGGCTTCCGCCCCTTCGTCGCCTCCGCCGGCGGCCGCATGGTGGCGGAGCTGGAAGCGCGCGGCGGCCGGCACGTGACGCTGCCGCTGGACCAGAAGTCGCCCGCGGCGCTGCTGCGGCAGGCCGGCGCCCTGGCGGCGCTGGTGCGGGCGGAGCGGATCGGCATCGTGCATGCCCGCAGCCGCTTTCCCGCCTGGGCGGCGCTGATGGCGGCGCGGCGGACCGGCGCGCATTTCGTCACCACCTATCACGGCACCTACAACGAAGGCTTCCCCGGCAAGCGGCTCTACAACTCCGTCATGGCGCGGGGGGAGCGGGTGATCGCCATCAGCCAGTTCATCGCGACCCTGCTGCGCCAGCGGCATGGCACGGACCCGGCGCGCATCCGCGTCATCCCGCGCGGGGTGGATATGCGGCGCTTCGACCCCGCCGCCGTGGCGGATGCGCGGGTGGCGGCGCTGCGGGCGGCCTGGGGCGTGCCGGAAGGGCGGCCGGTGCTGCTGCTGCCGGGGCGCATCACGCGCTGGAAGGGGCAGGAGGTGCTGCTGCGCGCGCTGGCCATGCTGCCGGCGCCACGCCCCTTCGCGGTTCTGGTGGGCGACGAGGGGCGCGGCACCTTCGCCGCTGAGCTACGGCAGCAGGTGGCGGCGCTGGGACTGGGTGGCGATGTCGCCATGCCCGGCCATTGCGACGACCTGCCCGCCGCCTTCCGCCTCGCCGACCTGGCGCTGCATTGCTCCACCGATGCGGAGGCTTTCGGCCGCACCATCGTGGAAGCGCAGGCGATGGAATGCCCCGTCATCGCCTCCGACCTCGGCGCCCCGCGCGAGACGGTGCTGGAAGGCGAGACCGGCTGGCGCAGCCCGCCGGGCGATGCCGCTGCGCTGGCCGGTGCCATCAGCCGCGCCCTGGCGCTGCCGGCGGAGGAGCGCGCCCGCATTGGCGCCCAGGGCCGCGCGATGGTGCTGGAGCACTACACCACCGCCGCCATGCAGCGGGCCACCCTCTCGGTCTATCGGGAATTGCTGTGAGCGAGCGCATCCTCGTCATCAAGCTCGCGGCACTGGGCGATGTGGTGCAGGCCTTCGCGCCCTTCGCCGCCATCCGTGCGCATCATCCCGAGGCGCATATCACGCTGCTAACCACGGCGCCTTTCGCGCCGCTGCTGCGCCGCGCGCCCTGGTTCGACGAGATCTGGGACGATGGCCGTCCGGACTGGTCCGACCTGCGCGCCGTGGCGCGGCTGGCCTGGCGGCTGCGGCGGGCGGGCTTTGCGCGGGTCTATGATTTGCAAACCTCTTCCCGTTCCTCCCGCTACCGCTGGTTCACCGGGCGGGCGGTGTGGTCGGGGGTGGAAAGCCACGGGCGGGTCAACGCCAAGCGCGACGCGCTGCATACGCTGGAGCGGCAGCGCGAACAGCTCACCATCGCCGGCATCCGCGACTTCCCGCCGCCGGCACTGGATTGGCTGGACGATCCCCTGGCGGATTTCGCCCTGCCGCCGCGCTTCGTGCTGCTGGTGCCGGGGGCCTCGCCCGGGCGGCCGGGCAAGCGCTGGCCGGTGGCGCGCTTCGCCGAACTGGCGATGCGGCTGCAGGCGCCCCCCGTGGTGCTGGGCGGCCCCGCCGAGG
>NZ_JACTUZ010000084.1 GCF_014490445.1 Pseudoroseomonas ludipueritiae
TCCGATCCCTGGCGGGGGGTGGGGGGTGGTACCGCGCATGGGGGCAGGGAGAGATTTTCGACCCCCATTTGGGGGCGGGGGAAAATTGCTAATGTCGCTGACCGAAAAACAGCGGCTGTTCGTCCGTGCCTATCTCATTGATGGGAATGGGAAAAAGGCGGCGATCGCAGCCGGATACAGCCCCAATGGGGCCGAGGTGGCCGCCTCCAGGTTGTTAAGCCAGGTTAAGGTGCAGGAAGCCCTGGCCGCAGCCCGCCTGCAGCTGGTCGCCGTCTCCGGCGTGACCCCGGAATGGGTGCTGTCGCAGCTCCAGCAGATGGCCACCCTCGATATCCGCGAGGTGGTGACCTGGCAGAGCGAAGCCACCGAGATGGGCGAGGACACCGAGACCGGTGAGCCGATCCTGAACATCGTCAACCGGGTGCGGTTGGTGGACAGCGACCAGCTGACCGCGGCGGCGGCGGCGGCCATCACCGAGGTGTCGCAGGGCAAGAGCGGCCTGAAGGTCAAGAAGGTGAACCGGCTGGAGGCCCTGCTGGCTATCGCCCGCATCCTCGGCATGTTCCCGGGGCAGGCAAAGGCCCCGCCAAAGACCGCCCAACCGCCGGCCGGTGCCACGCCACCCGCGCCGGACCAGCCCGAAACTGATGCTGGTGGCTGGGGCCAGCTCCTCAACTGAGCGATTGGGATCTGTCCTGCCCAGATTGGGAGGACCGCCTGCGCGCCGGCCGGAGCCTGATGCCGACCTTGCCGCTCTGGGACGCCGAAGCGCGCCGGGCAGTGGCCATCTTCGACCGCCTGCGCATTCCGGACGTGCCAGGCGAGCCGACCTTCGCGGAGGCGGGGGGCGAGTGGTTCCGGGAAATCGTCGCGGTCCTGTTCGGCTCCCTGGATCCCGCGACGAAAGAGCGCATGGTCAGCGAGCTGCTGCTGCTCGTGCCAAAGAAGAACGCCAAGACCACCAACGGCGCCGGCCTGATGCTGACGGCACTGCTGGTGAATCGCCGGCCGCGCGCCGAGTTCCTGCTGGTGGCGCCAACCCAGAAGGTGTCGGACCTGGCCTTCAAGCAGGTTGCCGGCATGATCGACCTGGACCCGGACCTGCAGAAGCTCTGCCACGTCCAGGAGCACCTGAAGAAGATCACCTTCAAGCGCACCAAGGCGACCCTGGAGGTGAAGTCCTTCAGCCCAAAGGTCATGACCGGCGTGAAGCCGGCCGGGATCCTGGTGGATGAGCTGCACGTCATTGCCGAGAGCGAGGACGCCGACCGTGTGATCGGTCAGCTGCGCGGCGGCATGGTCTCGCAGTCAGAGGCCTTTCTGGCCTTCATCACCACGCAATCCGAGCGACCGCCGAAGGGCGTCTTCAAGGCCGAGTTGGCGCGGGCGCGGGCGATCCGGGACGGCAAGAGCACCGGCCGCATGCTGCCGATCCTCTACGAGTTCCCGCCGGCTATCGCGCTGACGCAGAAGGCCGACGAGAGCGAGCCCTACCCATGGGAGGATACCCGCCTCTGGCACATGGTGCTGCCCAACAACGGGCGCTCCATCACGGTGCCCCGGCTGGCCCGGGACTATGAGACCGCCAAGCTGGCCGGGATCGAGGAGCTGCTGCGCTGGGCGTCGCAGCACCTGAACATCGAGCTGGGCATGGCGCTGCGCTCCGACCGCTGGGCCGGCGCCGACTGGTGGATGCGGCGGGCGGATCCGGTGCTGACGCTGGACGAGCTGCTGCGCCGCTCCGAGGTGGTCACCGGCGGCATCGATGGCGGCGGGTTGGACGATCTGCTGGCGCTGGCCTTCTGCGGCCGCGAGCGCATCACCAAACGGTGGCTGCTCTGGGCCCATGCCTGGGCGCATCCGGTGGTGTTCGAGCGGCGCAAGTCCATCGCCCCCGAGCTGCGCGACTTCCAGCAGCAGGGGCATCTCTCGGTGGTGAACCAGGTCGGCGAGGATCTGGCCCAGCTGATCGGCTACGTGAAGCGGGTCAACGCCACCGGGCTACTGGCCAAGATGGGGCTCGATCCCATGGGCGTCGGCGCCATTGTCGACGCCATGGCCGAGATCGACGTGAAGGGCGACCGGGTCGAGGGCATCCCGCAGGGCTGGCAGCTCACCGGCGCGATCAAGACGGCCGAGCGGAAGCTGGCGGACGACACGCTGAGCCATGGCGGCCAGCCGATCCTCGCCTGGGCGGTCGGCAACGCCAAGGTGGTGCCGGTCGGCAATGCGGTGACCATCAACAAGCAGGTCAGCGGCACCGCCAAGATCGATCCGCTGATGGCGGCGCTCGATGCCATCGCACTGATGAGCCGCGACCCCGCGCCGCCGCAGCAGCTGCTGACGGCCGACCAACTCTTCGGAGGATTTGCATGAAGCTCTTCTGGCCCTTCGGGCGCCGGCAGGAGCAGCGGCGTTCGCGCGAGTGGGACACCTGGCGGAACCCGCCATCGTTCGCCTTTGCGCGAACGGCATCCGGGATCAACCTGACCCGGGACAGCCCGCTGAGCCATGAGACGGTGCTGGCCTGCTACAACATCATCGCCGAGGACGTGGCGATGCTGCCGGCCTACCTCTACCGCGAGCGCGGCCAGAACCGGCGCCAGGCCACCGAGCATCCGCTCTATGAGCTGCTGCTGACCAGCCCGGCCCCGCATATGACCGCCTTCCGGTTCTGGTACACGGTGATCTTCGAGAAGCTGCACTACGGCAACCATTACTCGCTGATCGACCGCGACAGTGACGGCCAGGTACGCGAGCTGCTGCCGCTGGCGGATGGCACCTGCGACCCGTTCTGGTACCGCGACCCGGCGGATGGCCGGCGCAAGCGCGCCTACCGCATCTCGCTGCCGGATGGCCCCTCGGCCGTGGCACTGGAACATGAGGTGTTCCACGTCTCCGGCATGCCGATCCTGCGCGGCACGGATTACACGCTGAAGGGCGCCTCGATCTGGCAGCTCTATGCGCAGGAGGTGCTGGGCGGGGCGCTGGCCACCAACGAATTCGCCCACAAGTCCTTCGCCAACGGCGCCAGCCTGTCGGGCTTCATCTCCTTTGACGGGGCGATGGACCCGGAAGCTCTGAAGGCGGTGAAGGAGCGGGTGCGGGCGGAATACACCGGCGCGGCGAATGCCGGCATGCTGGGTGTGTTCGGCGGCGGCGCCGAGTTCCACCCGATCAGCCAGGACGCCCAGAAGGCGCAGGTGCTGGATACGCGGAAGTTCAACCGCTCCACCATCGGCGGCCTGCTGCGGGTCACATCGCACCTGTTCAACGACCTGGAGCGGGGCACCTTCAGCAACATCGAGCATCTGGATCTCGGGCACTACAAGCGCTGCATCCGGCCGCACCTGGTGGACCTCTGCCAGGTGATCCAGAAGGATCTGCTCACCCCGGCCGAGGGCCGCGCGGGCTACTACGTCGACCACGACGAGAGCGAGCTGCTGCGCGGCGATGCCAAGACGCGGGCCGAGGTGCTGGAAAAGGCGATCCAGAATGCCCGCCTGACGCCCAACGAGGCGCGGGCCGAGGAAAACCGGCCGCCCAAGCCGGGTGGCGACACCCTCTACATCAACTCGGCCTCGGTGCCGCTGGAGCTGGCGGCCAAGGGTCTCGCCGCGAAGGCCGGCGCGACGCCGCCGGCGGTTGAGCCGCCGGAAAAGGACACGCCCGATGATCCCTGATAGCGAGAAGCCGGCCGCATTCGAGCTGCGCTTTGTCGAGGTGGAGGTGCGCAGCGCCCTGGACGCGGACGGCAAGCCCGTGCGCCGTGTCGAGGGCACCGCTGCCCCTTACAACGCCAAGACGAAGATCCGCACCTGGGGCGGCTACGAGTTCGAGGAATCGCTGCTGCCGGGCGTGTTCGGCGAAACGCTGCGCTCGGGGGCCGATGTGCGGCTGCTGCTGGAGCATGATTCCCGCTCGCTGCTGGCGCGCAGCAAGGCGGGCAACCTGCGGCTGCGCGACACCGCCGGCGGGCTGGAATTCGAGGCCGACCTGCCCGACACCCAGCTGGCGCGCGACGTCCTGGAGAACATCCGGGCGAAGAACTATCCGGGCATGAGCTTTGGCTTCGTGCCGAAGGACATGATCCGGTCCTACGAGGATAACGGCCGGCTCCGCAGCGTCGCCCACAAGGCCGCCACGCTGAACGAGATCAGCATCGTGTCCCTGCCAGCCTACACCCGGACGAGCGTGGCCCTGCGCTCGATCCTGCAGGCGGCTCCGCCGGTGGATCCCGCCGAAGCGCTGAAGCTCCGCGCGCGCCTGGCCCGCCTCGGCGCCTGAACCCTCCGCCGGGCGCCGCCCGGCACCCCCCTTCCAGAGAGAGAACACCCCATGAAGCTCGGTCGCTTCCTGACCGTGGCCCTGGCGCCGCTGTGCCTGCTGATGCTGGCCGCCGTGCTGCTGATGCCCAACCCCGCTGCCGCCGCCTCCCTGATCGACGCCGCCGCCGCGCTGCCCACCGACATGTGGGCCAAGATGCTGCTCGGCCTGGCCGGCACCGTCACCGTCGCCGAGCTGATGCAGAAGCGCGGCCGGCTCTACGACGAGATGGACACCATCACCCGTTCCGAGCTGACCGACGACAGCCGCAAGCGCTTCGACGAGGTGGAAGCCGAGGTGAAGCGGCTGGATGCCGATATCGTGCGCCTGCAGCGCAGCGAGGAGATCCAGCGCCAGCGCGCCCGCGAGCAGCAGCCGCAGACCCTGCCCGGTGGTGGTACCGGCCCGGTGCTGGAAGAGCGCAATCACGCGCTGCCGGCCGCCGCGGCCGCCCAGCGCGACTATGGCCTGGAGTTCGGCGCCTTTGTTCGCTGCTACGCGGACAGCCAGGTGCAGTTCCGCTCCGGCAAGGTGGTGCAGCCCGCCGCCATCGCCAGCGAGATCTATGGCGAGCGCCACCCCATCACCGGCGAGCTGCAGCGCGCCCAGAACCTGAGCGAGAACGCCCAGGGCGGCTTCCTGGTCACGCCGAAGCTGGCCAGCGAGTTCCTGCGGCTCTGGGGCCCCAACACCATCGTGCGCAAGCGCGCCCGCGTGGTGCCGGGCAATGCCTCCTACCTGAAGGGCAAGTCCGGCGCTTCGGTCGGCTACGTGGGCGAGGCCCAGCAGGGCAACGTGACCGGCGTCAGCTTCGGCATGATCGACATGAACGAGAAGGACATCGCCGCGATCCTGCCGATCACCCGCAAGCTGCTGCGCAATGCCAATACCATCAGCCTCGAAGCCTATTGCCGCGACGAGCTGAGCCGCGCGGCTGCCGAGTTCGAGGACCGCAAGTGCTTCTACGGCACCGGCGTGGGCAAGGAGATCAAGGGCTACGCCTTCTCTATCCTGGATGCGATGAAGTTCGCGGCTGGCGCCGAGACCAACCCCAGCAACCAGGCCATCCGGGCAATCCTGCGCAAGGTGCTGAAGGCGATGGCGGCGAAGAACGTCCCCATCGACGCTTCGGCCGCCTGGTACATGAACCCGGCCATCAAGATGTTCCTGGAGGACGTCTACCAGGGCGACGTGAAGGCCTTCCCGACGCTGGAAGGGCCGAACCCGACCCTGTTCGGCTACCCGGTGGACACCTCGACGCAGATCACCGGCCCGGGCGGCGAGGGCGGCGACATCTTCTTCGGCGTGCATCGCTACGCCATGCTGGGCGAGAGCGTCAGCATGCAGCTGTCCGTCTCGGAGGAAGCCTCCTTCGTGGACGAGACCGGCAAGCAAGTGAACATGTGGGCGCAGGGCCTGATCGGCATCAAGCTCGACATGAGCCACGACTTCGCCCTGCAGTATCCCGAGGCCTTCGGGATGATCTCCGGGGTGAAGTGGGGCCAGTAATCCTGCCCGGCTGCTGAGCCTGCCACAGGGGCGCCTCCGGGCGCCCCTGGACGTTTCTGCCCTCCCTTCCAGGACCTGAACCCACCATGGCCCTCACGACTGCCATGGGCCGCGACGACGCGGCCTTTTCGACCCCCGTCTATGCCGCCTCCGAGACCGCCCTGACGGCGGCCGGCGCGGGCGACAACACCGAGATCACCACGGCGCAGCTCGATCTGCAGACGCAGTTCGGCACCCGCCGCTTCACCTCCCTGACGCTGGTGCTGACGGCGCTGGCCACCCTGAGCGCCAACAAGGCGCTGGATCTGAAGGCGGTGCGCTTCCAGCACTCCGACGATGCCACCACCTGGGAGGACGTGAAGCCCGGCGTCACCGCGCTGACCCTCACCAGCACCACCGCCGGCACCGTCACCGGCGCGGCCGATCTGGGCTGCAACCTGGCCGAGACCAAGCGCTACCTGCGCGCCAAGTTCACCCCGGACCTGAGCCACACCGGCACCGACACCGCCAAGGTGGGCGTTGCCTACGTGCTGTCCGGCGCCAGCGAGATCTGAGCATGCTGAAGGTGGTCTCCCGGGCCACCTCCCGCGCCCTGGTCTCGCTGGAGGCGGCCAAGCAGCAGCTCGACATCGCAGCGGACGACAGCAGCCAGGACCAGGACCTGCAGCGCGTCATCGCCCGCGCCTCCAGCCTGATCGAGCGGCATTGCTGCCGGATCTTCGCGCGGGAGGTGGTGCGGGAGACCTTCCGCCAGGTGGAGGCACGGACCTGCGTGGTGCTGGGGCGTGACCCGGCCACCATCCGGGCCGTGGTGGCAGACGGCGCGCTGCTGGATCCCGACTGCTACGAGCTGGACGGCCAGCTGCTCTACCGCATCCGCCGCGGCCTCCAGGCCGGCTGGTTCACCCAGCACCTGGTGGTGGACTATGCCGCCGGCTACCAGCTGCCCGGCCAGCCAGAGGAGGCCGAGGCCGAGCCACTGCCCGCCGATCTGGAGCAGGCCTGCCTGCTGCTGATCACCGCAATGCGCGAGGCGGCCGGCCGCGACCCCATGCTGCGCTCGCAGACGGTGCCTGAGACGCTGTCGCAGTCCTGGCTGGATCCACGCAACACCGCCGCGCACCTGCCGCCCCAGGTCGCCGATGCCCTGGCGCCCCACTCGCGGGCCCTCTTCGCATGAGGCCGCAGGGCCGGCTGGCGCGGGATCTGGGACGCTTCTACCGCGCCCAGGGTGAGCGCCTACTGCTGCGCCGGCCGCTCACCGAGACGCCGGCCGAGCCGAATGCGATCTGGGGCGAGCAGCCTTGGGGCCAGTTCCCCTGGGATGGCCGGCAGCCCTTCCACGACCTGCGCTGCTGGGGCGTGGTGCTGGGCGCCGAGCCGGTGCAGCTGCCCAGCGGGGTCTGGCAGATCCGCCGCATCGTGCGGATCAGCAACGCCGAGATCGCTGGCAAGAACTGGCCCGGGCCGCCACGGCGGGACGACTGGCTGCAGCGCCGGGCCGATGGCAGCCAATACAGCGTGCTCGACTGCGACACGCGCGGGCTGCGCGGGGTTGCCGCTGTTCACATCCTGACCGTGCTGGGAGGCAGCTGATGGCCAGCCCCTATCCTTGGTCCGATGCCAGGAACCGCCTCATGGCAGAGCAGCAGAAAGGCCTGTTGCCGCCCATCGAATGGCCGAATGAGACCTTCACCCGGCCGGTGGCCATGCCCTTCCTGTCGGTGAGCATGACCGGCGACGCGGCGCTGCCGGCCGAGCTGGGACCAAACCCGGTCTGGGTCGAGGAAGGCACCCTGACGGTGCAGCTGCATATCCCGCGCGGGCAGGGCACCGACATGGCGCGCAACCTCGCCTATCGCATCGTGCGCCTCTTCCGGGCGGTGCGCGGCGGGCCGGTGAAGTACCGCCGCACCAGCATTGGCAGTGGCGAGCGCGACCCGAAAGACCCGCAGGGCAACTGGTGGCTGCTGCCGGTCTACGTCGACTTCGAGTTCGACGATCTCCCCGCCTGACGGGGAGCTGAGCAGGGCGCCTTCGGGCGCCCTTTCTGTTTTCCGGCGCCTGCCTGGCGCCCTGCAAGGAACATCACCATGGCGAGCGTGAACAACGGCCAGGCGGCGGTGGAAACCACCGACGTCCTGCTGTCCTACGGCGTCGAGACAAATTGGGGCCAGAAGCCCGCCGGCAACCTGAAGATGCTGCGCATCACGGGCGAAAGCCTGACCGGCCAGAAGCAGCGCAACCGCCCCAGCGAGATCACCCGCGTGCGGCAGGTGGCCAAGAGCGTCACCCAGCAGAAGTCGGCGCAGGGCGGCTTCAATTTTGCCCTCTCCTTCGACACCTTCAACGACATCTTCGCGGCGCTGCTGGGCAGCACCTGGACCGCGCCGCTGGCCATCGACGGGGTCGGCGGCGACATCACGGCCGTGGCCGCCGGCAACAAGCTGACCTCCACCACGGCGAACAAGTTCCAGGCGGTGCAGGTCGGGCAGTGGATCCGCCTGATGGGCTTCTCGGCCAATGGCGGCGCCAACAACGGCTTCGCCCGCGTGAGTGCCAAAACCTCGGCCACCGACATCACGCTGGCCGGCAAGGTGCTGGTCAACGAAACGCCCACCGGCACCGCCGCGAAGATCCGTGGCTCCATGCTGCGCAACGACAACGAGATGCAGTCCATCTACTTCCAGAAGCAGACGGGCACGGTTGGCGGGTTGATCTATCCGGGCGCGCTGATCACCGGCGCCAGCCTGCAGGGCGGTGTCGGCAACAACTTCACCGGCTCCTTCAATGTGCTGGCGAAGGACCAGGTGCAGAGCGACACCATGGCGAATGCCACCGATGCGCCCACCGGCGGCTTCCATGACGCGGTGGCCAATTTCGGCGGCTGCTGGCTGGACGACACGCCGATGAACGCGGCGCTGCAGAATGTCAGCCTGGAATTGAGCCGCGAAGGCGCGGCCATGGACTATGCGATGGGCTCCGCTGGCGCCGCCGGCGGCCGCTGGGGCCAGCTGCAGTCGGGCGGCCAGCTCGCCTTCCTGTTCAAGGACTACGACCTCTACAAGGGCCGCTTCGACACCGAGCAGCAGGGCCGTCTGGCCTGGGCGACCGCCGACGATGCCGGCAACGCCTACATCGTGGAGCAGCTCGGCGCCACGCTGATGAACCCGCAGATCCAGGCGGGTGGGCCCAACCAGGCCGTGGTCGCGTCCTACACCGTCGAGGGCAACCCCTCGCAGGACGCCATCAACCGCACCATCGCCATCCACCGCCTGCCGATCAGCTGATCGGCGGCTGACCGAGATCCGGCTTCGGCCGGCATGCGCCGCCTGCGGGCGGCGTCAGGGGCTGCTGCTGACCGCGGGGGCGGCGGCAGCCCCTTTATCCCCGCACCCCGTTTGGACACAGACCCATGACCGACATCGCTTCTCTCCGCCGCGCCACCCCGGCTTCCACCCTCGCCACGGGCGGCGTGGTGATCGCGCTCGGTGCCGAGTTCAACGACCTGAATCTGCGCGTGCGGCCGGTGACGCCGACCTATGACGACATCCTGGCCCGCGCCAAGAGCGAGCTGGTGCGCCAGAAGCGCGCTGAGGGCACCCTGAAGGCGCGCGAGGGCTACGAGCAGATCCCGCTGTCCGAGCGCCAGGCGCTGGGCAACCGGCTGGCGCTGGAGCACCTCTTCATCGGCCCGGTGGATGCCACCTTCGGCGGCCAGCCGCTGGACGCGAAGACCTATCGCGAGATGGCGCAGACCGAAGAATTCGCCGACCTGATGGATGCCGTCTGGGCGGCCATCGAGGACGCGACGCAGCAGAGCCGCGCCCGCGCCAAGGCGGCGGGGGGAAACTCCTCCCAGCGCTCCGACACCACCTCGACTTCGCCGGCTCTGCCCGCCTGATCGCGGCGCTCGCGGAGGAGGATGCGCCACGCGGGCCGCAGCCCGACCCGGAATGGGTCTGGGTCTGGCGCGCGTGGCATGCGCTCCACCGCGACCGCGACTGGCTGAGCTGCGGCATGGGCGGCGCGGTGCCGCGCGGCATCACCGCCGCCGCCGTGGATGATTACTGCGCCCGCCAATGGATCGACGGCGAGGACGCCGAGCTGCTGCAACACCTGGTGCAGCAGCTGGATGGGGTGTTCTTCGCGCACCATCAGGAGGCCAGCGAAAAGGCCCGGAAGCAGCAGGAGAAGCGGCCATGAAGGGCGCGCAGTTCAACCGGGCCCTGCGCCTCGCCATCGAGCGCGATCTGGCGCCCACCGAGGTGGCGCGCCAGTTCGTCGCCATGGCGAAGGCCGATGTGCAACGCCGCATCGCCATTGGCGAGGTGCCGCGCCAGTTCGCCCGCTTCGTGGACGGCCGCAAAGGCGCCGGCGACGACGCGGTGCAGCCGGACAGCGTCATCCTCTACCGCTTCAACCCGCTGGCCGAGGCCGCGAAGCTGGCCCTGCAGGAGTTGTGGCGGCGCTCACCGGTGGCCACGGGCGCCTACCGCCAGAGCTTCTATCTCGGCATCAGCCGCGGCGGCGACAGCGGGCGCTTCATCAAGGCGGCGAACTTCAGCCCGCGCACGATGAGCGCCGATGCCACCGAGATCGTCATCGGCAACGAGCAGCCCTACAGCCGCCGGGTGGACGTGCAGAGAGACGGTACCGTGCCGCTGAAGTTCAGCGTGGACCCGAACCTCTTTGCGGAAACGGCCGCCCTGGTGCGGCGGCGCTTTCCCACGGTCAACGCCAAGGGCGTCTACACGATGCTCTTTCCCGGCCAGTACCGGCTGAAGACCGGCCCGCGCGCCGGCCGGCCGGTGCACAGCCCTGCCATCGTCATATCCATCCGGGAGTAGCCCATGGTCGATCTTGCCTACCGTGCGAGCCTGCAGGATGGGTTCAGCGGCCCGGCCAAGGCCGTTCGCGATTCAGCGAACGCCATGGGCAAGGCTGTCGAGGACGCCGGCAAGGTCACCGAGGAAAGCAGCGAGCGTGTGCGCCGCAGTGCGCAGACCTTCGCGCAGATGGTCAACGCCAACGACCTGGCCGCCAAGGCGACGGCGGCGCATGCCCGCGAGCAGGACAAGCTGGCCGCCAAGGTCGCCAATGTGAACCGGGAGGTGGCGGCCGGCGCGGCGACACAGGAGCAGGCCAACGCGCTCATCAAGGATCTGACCGAGGCTTCGGCCGCCGCCCATGCCACCATCGACCGGCGCATCGCGATGGAGAAGCGGCAGCGCGAGATGGCGGCCGACACCACCCAGGCGATGACGGCGCAGGCGCGGGCCCTGCGGGATCTGCGCGAGGAATACGACCCGCTCTATGCCGCCCAGCAGCGCCTCGGCACCGCCATGCGCGATATCGCCACGCTGGAGCGCGAGGGCTTCGTCACCGCGCAGCAGGCGATGACCATCCGGGAGCGGGCCACCCGCTCCTATGCGCAGCAGCGTGACGAGATCACCGGCGTGGCGGCCGCTGAGCGCGAGGCCGCCCGCACCGCCAAGGAGCACGCGGCCGAGCTGTCCCGTCTGCAGGACCGCCTGACCGGGTATGCGCGCGCCCTGGACCCGCTCGCCGCCTCGCTGGCCCATGTGGAGCAGGCCGAGCGCGACCTGATAGCCGCGCGACGCGCAGGCATCACAGTCTCGGCCGACCAGATGGCCGCCGTGGTGCGGATGCGCGAGCGGCATGAGGAGATGGCCGCGGCCTCCCGCACCAGCGGCGGCGCCATCAAGCTGCAGGCGCACGAGATCACCAACCTGACCTACCAGCTGCAGGATGCAGCGGTGCAGCTGGCCGGTGGCCAGAACCCGTTCCTGATCCTGATGCAGCAGGGGCCGCAGGCGACTGGTGCCGTGGGCGGCACCTCGCGCGCCATGGCGCTGCTGCGCCAGGAGTTGACCCCGACGCGGCTCGCTATCGTCGGCGCGACGGTGGTGCTGGGCGGCATGCTCCTGGCGGTGAATGCCCAGGAGGGCGCGCTGGCGGGCCTGCGCTCGCAGTTGCGCAGCGTCACCACCGACTATGCCAAGGTGGCCGTTGAGGTAGAAGCCAGTGCCAAGCGGATGGCAGCGGCGGGCCTGGGTGTCAGCCGGCAGCAGGCGCGTGATGGCATCACCACGCTGATGCAATCCGCGCCGCGCGGCCTCAGCATCGACTTCGATGCGGCGACCAGGGATGCCGCAAATCTTGGCGCCGTCCTGAAGACGGACGTAGCTGGTGGCTTTGAGGCGCTGGCGCGCACCATGCGCGACCCGGCCGCCATGGTGCAGGAGCTGCAGGAGCGGCGCTTCCCGGGCATGACCCGGGAGCTGCTGGGCACCGTGGAAGCCATGGTTGCGGGCGGTCAGAAAGCCGATGCCTTCACCTTGGTGATGGGCCGGCTGCGGCCGCAGCTCACCGGCGCTGCCTCGGACGTGTCGCCGCTGACCCGCACCATCCGCGAGCTGCAGAGCGCCTGGGAAGGCTTTGTGGAGAAGGCGTCTAGCGGCCTGGGCGGCGCCGGCATCGCCATGCTGCGGGATCTGCGCGACCTGCTGTCGCTGGTGGAGCGGGCGGTGCAGCTGGCCAAGTCCATCCCCGGGCTGAAGCAGTTTGTGGAGATCGCCGATGCCGGGCCGGTGGAAGCCGGTCTGGCCGCGCGCCGCAGCCTGGGGCTCGGCGACGGCGCCGGTCACGGTGCCACGGCCCAGGTGCCCTGGTCGGTGCCGGCGGATCTGCGGCCATCCTTCGCCAATGCGGCGCAAGCCACTGGTGTCGATGTGGAGCTGCTGGCACGGGTGTTCGGCCGCGAGGGCGTGCGCAACCGTGACGGCACCTGGCGTGACAGCAGCGTCGGCGCCATCGGCCCGATGCAGGTCATGCCCGGCACCTTCGCCGACATGGCCAAGAAGTACGGCATCGAGGGCACGGCCCGCGACGACAGCGCCAACATCATGGCCGCCGCGCGCTACCTGGGCGAGCTGATCCAGCGCTTCCCGAACGACCTGCCCCGCGCCATCGCGGCCTATAATGCTGGCCCGGATCGCCAGGGCCTGGGCTCGCCGGCGCTGGGCGGCACCTATGCCCGCCGGGTGCTGGACGGCTACACGGGCCCTGGCCTGACCATCAAGGCCCAGCAGGCCGAGATCGCCGGCGGCAACAGCGCCACCATTGTGCTGCCGGAAGTGAAGGTCGAGGCCTCCAGCGACGTGCGCCTCGACCGCGCCCTGGCGATCTCGCGCGGCGAGCTGAAGCCGGCGGAGCATAGCTCCCGCGAAACGCAGGCGGCCTGGTACCGGGATGCCATGCGCGAGATCGAGGAGGCCCGTGGCCTCACCATGGATCCGCGCAGCCTCGACATCCTGAAGAACGGCTATCGCGAGGTGGCCCGGGCGGCCGAGGCCGCCCGCGGGCCGCAGGAGATGCTGACCGAGGAAATGGACCGGGCGATTGCCAGCGCTCGCATCCTGGATCCGGCCCAGCGCGCGTTGGCCGAGGCCGTGCACAACTACGAGGAGCGGATGCGGGCGGCGGGCGAAGTGCCCACCGACGAAGGCCGCAACCAGGTGCGCGCCGCCAAGCTGAAGGAGTTGGGCCTGGCCTATGCGCTGGCCGGCAACGAGGCCTCGCGCGCCCTGCAGGGCCAGGATCGTCTGGCCGCCGCCTGGGGCGAAGGCCGCGAGGCGGTGGAGCGCCTGACGGCCGAGGAAAAGGCCCGGGAGGTGGTGCGCGCCTCCGGCATCGAGGGCGAGGAGGCGCAAGCCCAGGCGGTGCGCGAGCTGGCGGATTCCTACCAGCTGCTGACCACCCGGCAGGCCGAGAACGCCCAGCGGGCGGCGAATGACAATGCCCGCGCCAACCTGGAGGTGCTGGAAGAAGAGCGCCGCCTGGTGGGTGCCTCGGCCGACGAGCGCGAGCGCGAGCTGGCCGCCTACAAGGCGGTGCAGGCGGCCCGCCGCTCCGGCGTGAAGGATTCCGCGCTGCTGGAGGAAACCAAGCAGCTGGCGCGGCAGACCGCCGATGTGCAGCGCGAGACGCAGCAGCTCAGCAACAGCTGGAACGCCATCCCGTCCCTGGTGGAAGACACCGCCTCGACCATCAAGAGCAGCATCGTCTCCGCCATCGCGGCGGGCGAGGCCAAGGCCATCTCCTTTGGCAATATCTGGCGCTCGATCAAGGCCAGCGTCTTCGCCAATCTGGTGGAGCTTGGAGCGGTCAACCCGTTCTTGAATGCCACCTTCGGCGGCACGCGCGGCACGCTCGGCGGCATCGGCACGGTGCTGACGGGCGGTGGCACAGCGGCGACCACCACAAACGGGGTCACCAGCCTGTCGGGTGGCACCGACATGCTGGGTAGCGCCGGCAAGCTGCTGAAGGGCAGCTCCACATCCAGCGTGGCCAACACCGGGTTCGCTTATCTGGACGATGTCCTGAACACGAGCCTCTACACGGTGGGCGGCAATGCGGCGCAGTTGACCAGCAGCACCACCAGCGCGCTGGGCAGCATGGGCACGGCCGCCAATGGCGCGGCCCTCTATGGCCCGGCCACGCCTCAAGCCGTGCAGGCGGCCGGCGGCGGCGCGGCAGCCAATGTCTCGGTGATGCAGGGCGCGGCCAGCGTCGCCGGCCTCGCGGCGGGTGCCTATGGCATCTACTCCGGGATTCAGACCGGCGGCGGGAAGGGGTGGGCGCAGGGCATCGGCGGCGCGGCTGGCGTGGCTGGCGGTGCGGCTGGCCTGATGGGTGGCGCGGCGGCCGGCGGCGCCATCGCGGCCGTTTCCGCTGTGGCCCCCTATGTCGCGGTGATCGCGATGATCGCTTCGTATTTCCTGAGCGGTCAGAAGCCATCCGACAAAACCGGCGGCTATTACGTCAACCTTCACAGCGGAGAGACGAAGTCCACCGGCCTGGAGGGCAAGCGGTACAGCCAGGAGAACCGCGACGAGGCGCAGCGCATCGCCGAGCAGGTCAGCGGCCTTGCGGGAACTTTCCGTGACCTGATGGGCGTGAGCCAGACCCCCTTCAACTATGAAGTCGCGGTGGGCAATCGGGACGGCATCACCGCCGATTTCGAGGGCAGCGTTAAGCGGTACAACCGCGACGAGGCCGGGGCCACGCAGATGGTCCAGGAACTGACCCAGGCCATGATCCGCTCCATGAAGGGTCTGGCCAGCGCCGAGGTCAATCAGGTGATCAACGCCTCCGGCGGAGACACCCAGCGGACCATTGAGAACCTGGAGTGGTACAAAGGCACCTATAAGGGCCTGACCCAGCAGAGCGACCCGACCAAGCCGACGCCCTCCTTCCTCCGCGCCATGGAGGACATGGTCCGGCCGCTGGATGAGGCTATCGCCAAGGCGCGCGAGCTGGGCTTGTCGGAACAGCGGTTGAACGAGGTCCGGCAGGCCGGCATCGACACCATGATCCGGCAGCGCGAAGACGAGATGCGGTCCATGATGCGGGCCGACACCGAGCGGCGCGACGCGGCCCGGGGTCAGAACTCGCTGGTGTTCCAGGTCCTCCACTTCCAGGAGGCGTTCGACGCCGAGATGGCGGCTTACAAGGCAGCCCTGGAAGACATGGACATCCAGGGCCAGGGCCTGGCGGACATGCTGGCGCGGCGCACGGAGGCTCTGGAGGCCGAGCGGCAGAACATCACCCGTCAGCTGGTGCGGCTCCAGCAGGACTCCCTTCACGGCCTGCTGGACCGCCAGCAGGCGGCCACGCCGGGCGGCACGGACCGCCTGGACTATCAGCTATGGGTGCATGACCGGAACGCCCAGCGCCAGCGCGAGGACGCCGCGCACGACGGCATCACCGACCTTGTCCAGTTGGAGAGGACGCTGGCGGCCGAGCGGCTGGCTATCGAGCGGAACTATGCTGAGCGGGTTGCCGCGATCCAGCAGGGCTACCAGGACCGCATCTTCGCGGCGACGGTGGACACCTCGACGCTGCAGGGCGCCCTGGCCGACCTGGATCGCAGGGCGGTGCAGGAGCGTCTGCAAGCCGCCAAGCAGGAGGGCGTGGACATGACGTTGCTGCTGCAGGCGCAGGCGGCCGAGCGGCTGGCTATCGTCAAGCAGTTCGCGGAGCAGGAGGTGGAAGCCCTGCGCGGCCTGGGCGGCAACATCCGCGCCTATGTCGACAACCTCCGCGCCACGCCTGCCGGCGGCTTGTCGCCGGCGGATCAGCTGAGCGCGGCGCAGGAGGCCTTCGGCAAGGATCTGGCACTGGCACGCGGCGGCGATCAGGACGCGCTGGGTCGGATCACCGGCACGGCCGATACCCTGCTCTCCGCCGGCAAGGGGATGTACGCCTCCGGTGCGGAGTTCCAGCAGCTGCGCGATTGGGTGCTGTCCTCGCTGGAGGCGCTGCCGGCCACCAAGAGCTACGATCAGATGGTGCTGGAGGCGCTGCAGGCGCTGGGCGGCTCGGTCAATGTCTCGGTCGAGCTGACAACCTTCCGCGTCATCACCGAGCAGCTGAATGCGCTGACCGATGCCGAGCGGAACAAGCTGGTGCAGACCGAGGTGGTGCTGCGCACGGTGGAGCAGGGCCTCGGCCGCAGCCTGACGCCGGCCGAGCGCGCCGCGCTGATCGCCAGCGAGGTGGTGATGCGCGAGATCGAGCAGGCCATCGGCCGCAACCTCACGGCGGCCGAGCGCGCCTCCCTGGCGGAAGGCGGCACGGTGCGGCGCGACATCGAGCAGATCCTCGGCCGCACCCTGTCGCCGGCTGAGGCGGCCAGCCTGGTGGAAGCCGGCAAGGTGTCCCGCCTGATCGAGCAGGTGCTCGGCCGCGACCTGACCCGCGCCGAGCGGGACGGGCTGGTGCAGGCGGCCGCGGTGACGCGGCTGATCGAGCAGCAGCTCGGCCGCAAGCTCACGGCGG
Organism: Pseudoroseomonas ludipueritiae; assembly: GCF_014490445.1. Taxonomy (GTDB): domain Bacteria; phylum Pseudomonadota; class Alphaproteobacteria; order Acetobacterales; family Acetobacteraceae; genus Pseudoroseomonas; species Pseudoroseomonas ludipueritiae. The sequence continues at coordinate 16,702 of NZ_JACTUZ010000084.1, forward strand.
CCGAGCAGGCCAGCATCCTCTCGGCGGGTTCGATCGATCGCGCCGTGCAGCAGTTCATGCTCCGCAACCTGACCGATGCGGAGCGTGGCAGCCTGGTGGGCAGTGGCACCGTCACGCGCAACGTGATCCAGGCCATCGAGACCATCGAGACCATCCAGATCAGCCGGTCGATTGACGACAAGCTGAGTGGCCTGCTGTCCGATATTCGCGGGTCGGTGGCGCGCATGGCGGGCAAGGATGACGGCGTCACCATCCGCCTGGGGGCCGACGCCAACACCCTCTTTGGCGACATGCGCGGCTACCTGGTCACGATAGACAAGCACCTGCAGGGCACTTACGGCGGCCTGCCGGTGAAGTCGGCCAGCAATGACGGCGTGATCGTCCGGGCCAATGGCTGGGCGCATAGCAGCAGCAAGCAGATCGTGAAGTTCGCCAAGGGTGGCGTGATCGGCGACGGCTCCATTCTGATGGGGCCGACCGACTACACGCTGGCCAATGGCACGCGGATCCAGGGCGGCGAGGCGGGGCCAGAAGCCTTCCTCCCGTTGGATCGCGGGCCTGATGGCCGGCTGGGGCTGACGGCGCCCATGCCGCTGGCACCGCTGCCGCCGATGCCGGTGGCTGGCAGCAGCAACCTCGCCGACCTGCAGGCGCAGATCGCCGCCCTGCAGCAGCTGATGCAGCAGCTCCTGCAACAGCAGCAGGCCGAGGCGCAACGGCAAGCCCAGGCCGACGCCCGCGCGCAGCAAACCCTGGAAGCGGTGGCAGAGGAGGCTGGCGATATGGCCGAGAGTAACCGCCGCATGGCGGCCAATGGCCGCGGCGTCGTGGCGAAGCGGGCGGGTGCCCGCTGATGCCCTGGCTGCTGCGGGCAGAGCCCTGGGATCCCGCCACGGGCGCGGTGCGGCCGGTCTACTACAGCGACGCCGGCTTCGTCTCGGAGCCGGTCGACCAGCCGGCCGACACCTATTGGGAACGCCGCATCGATGTTTCTCTGTCGATGCGGAGCAGCTTGTTCGCCGGCAGCGATGTCGGCGGTGAAAGCCAGACCGCTTATGGCGCCGTCACGCTCGCCAATGGCGACGGCGCGCTGGACAGCCTGGCCGAGCTGGATTGGGACGGCCGACTGGTCGAGATCCGCTTCAGCGCGGCCGAGCGGCCCCGCTGGAGTGATTTCGCGGTGGTCTTCGCCGGCACCTGCGAGCAGCTGGTGCCGGGCGACGCGCTGACGCTGGAGCTGCGAGACCGCAAGGCGCTGGCCGACGAGCCGCTGCAGCCGACCAAATGGCTCGGCACCGGCGGCGCCGAAGGCCCGGAAACCTTCAAGGACCGCCGCAAGCCGCTGGCGCTGGGCGTGCTGCGGCAGATCGAGCCACTCTGGCAGGACGAAGCCAACCTGATCCTGGCCTATGCCGATGGCCCCTGCGGCGGCGTGCTGGAGCTGTGCGACCAGGGGCGGCCGCTGGTGGCCGGGCCGGATTATCCGACCCGCGAGGCGCTGCGGGCGGCCGACCTGAGCGGCTGGGGCTATGGCACCTGCGATGCGCTCGGGCTGGTGCGGCTGCAGGCCTCGCCCGAACGGCCGGTGACGCTGGACGTGCTGGGCCGCAGCCGCGGCGCGGTCACCGGCGCGGCGGCGTT
>NZ_JACTUZ010000085.1 GCF_014490445.1 Pseudoroseomonas ludipueritiae
GCAGGCCGCGACATGGCGCGGGCAGCGGGGCGCGAAGGCACAGCCGGGCGGCATGGCCCAGGGCTCCGGCACGGAGCCGGGAATGGCGGCCAGCGGGCGGCGCGGGCCATGCAGCGGCGGCAGCGCCGCCATCAGCCCCTGGGCATAGGGATGCGAGGGTGCGGCGAAGAGCCGCTCGGTGCGCGTTTCCTCCACCACGCGGCCGGCATACATGACGCAGACGCGCTCGCAGGTCTCGGCGATGACGCCGAGGTCGTGCGAGATCAGCACCAGCGCCATGCCGGTATCCCGCCGCACCTCCTGCAACAGCGTCAGGATCTGCGCCTGGATGGTGACATCCAGCGCCGTGGTGGGCTCATCGGCCACCAGCAGCTCCGGCTGGCCTGCCAGGGCGATGGCGATCATCACCCGCTGGTTCTGCCCGCCGGAGAGTTCATGCGGATAGGCATCCAGCCGCCGGCGCGCATCGGGCATGCCGACCTGATCCAGCAGCCGCCGCGCTTCCTCCCGCGCCGCGGCGCCGGAGAGGCCGCGATGCAGTTGCAGCGCCTCGGTGATCTGGCGGCCGATGCGGTGCACCGGGTTCAGGCTGCTGGCGGGATCTTGGAAGATCATGGCGACACGGCCGCCGCGCACGCGGTCCAGCGTGGCGGGCGGGGCGTGCAGGATCTCCTGCCCCGCCAGCCGCACGCTGCCGGTGACGCGCGCCTTGCCTGGCAGCAGCCCCAGCGCCGCCAGCCAGGTGACGGATTTGCCGCAGCCGCTCTCCCCCACCAGCCCGAGCGATTCGCCCTTGCCGATGGAGAGCGAGACGCCGCGCAGGGCCGGCGTCCCATCGAAAGCGACGGCGAGGTCGCGGATCTCGACCAGCGCGGCGCCGGTCATGCTCAGCCGCCCCAGTTGTTGGCGCGGAACTCCATCGCGAAGGCGGGCGCGGCCTTCCACTTGATGTCGCGCCGCTTGGCGGTGAAGGTCGCGTTCTGGTGCAGCACCTGATACACGGGGTCCTCGCGCTCGCAGATTTCCAGCATGCGGCGGAAGGCCTGCTTGCGCTGCGCGTGGTCCGTGCTGGTCTCCAGCACCACCGCCATGCGGTTGCTTTCCTCGTTGCTCCAGAGCCCCACCTGCTGCACCTGCCCATTGGCGCCGAACTGGTTGACGATGCAGGAGACAGGATCGTTGAAGGGCGCGCTGGCCGACCAGTCGTAGACGCCGCGCTCGCCATTGCGGTCGAGGATCTGCGTCCAGTTCTCCTTCATCTCGATCTGGACGTTCAGGCCAACGGCCTTCCACATCTCCACCAGCACCTGCGCCGTCGGCGTCTGGTTGGTGTAGTAGTTGTTCAGCAGGCGATAGGGGATCGGGTCGCCCTTGTAGCCAGCCTGCTTCAGCAGGTTCTGCGCTTCCTTCGGGTCGTATTTCGGCGCGGCCCAGTCGGAGACCATCATCTCGCCGTAGTAGTCCCACTGCAGGCCCTTCGGCACCACGGTGCGGCCGGCCCAGAGGCTGTCAACGATAGCCTGACGGTCCAGCGCGTGCGTCATGGCGCGGCGCACCCGTGCATCCTTCAGCACCGCGTGGCTCTGGTTGAAGACGCTGATGCGGTGGTTCAGGATCGTGCCGCCCTGCACCTCGTACTTCGCGTCGCCCTCGATGGAGCCGATCTGGTCGGGCGGGATGTCGCAGGCGAATTGCACCTCGCCCGAACGCAGCATGTTGATGCGTGCCGGCACTTCCGGCACCTCGATGAAGCGGATGCGCTTCAGCGGCGGGCGGCCGCCCCAGTATTCGTCATGCGCTTCCAGCACCAGAAGCTGGTCCGGGCGGAACTCCACCACCTTGTAGGGGCCGGTGGTGACGGGCTTGCGCGCCCAGTCGAACCAGGTCTCGGCTTCCGCGAAGGCGCGGCGGCTGATGATCTCGCTGCCATAGCGCGCGAGGCGGCCTTCCAGCGTCACGTCGGGCGAGGCGTTGTGGAAGCGGACCGTATACTTGTCCACGACCTCCGCCCGCTCCAGCGCCGGCCAGGAACGGCGGGCGACAGCGGGGATCTCCGGCGGCAGTTCCCGCCCCGCGCGAGTGGGGATGCCGTCGCCACGCACCGGAATGGTGCGGCCCTGGGCCGTGGCCGGCGTATCGCCGAACATGCGGCTGGAACCAAAGGAGAAGGCGACATCCTCGGCCGTCATCTCGTCGCCGTTGTGGAACTTCACGCCCTCGCGCAGCTTCAGCTCGATGACGTTGTCGCTGACGCGCTTCCACTCGGTGGCCAGCAGCGGCACGGTCTTCAGCTCATCCAGCCAGGCGCGGCCGATCAGCCCTTCCCAGAGCGAGGAGAAGAAGATCCGCTCGCCCACATTGGACTGCTCGCGCAGCACTTCCAGCGTGTTGGAGTTGCTGATCTTCTGCACGGCGATGCTGATGGTCGGCCGATTATCCGCCTGCGCGATGGCGAAGCGTGGCAGCACCAGCGCGCCGGCACCGGCGCCCAGCAGGGCGCGGCGGGAAATATCGATCATGGCTGTCTCTCCTCAAGGCCTCGCGGTGTGGAGCGGAAATGGGTCAACGTGCGCTCGGCATGCTTCATGCGGTGGGACAGGGCCCGCTGCGCGTAATGCGCGACGGTCGCGGCATGCGCCGGGTCATCCGCCAGGTTGTTGAGCTGCGCCGGGTCCGCTTCTAGGTCGAAGAGCAGTGGCGGCAGCGCGGCGAAATGCACGTATTTCCACTTCGCGTCCTGCACGACGCAAAGCGAGCTTTCATCCATGCCGAGGCCGAGCACACCCTCCGGCTTGGAGTAATGCACATCGCGGAAATCATATTCATAGAACAGGTGGTCCCGCCAATCAGAGGGCGCGCCATCCCGTACCACCGGAAGCATGGAGCGGCCGTCGCAGGCGCGCGGCGGGGTGCCGCCGAGCCAGTCCAGGATGGTGGGCAGCACATCCACGCTTTCGGTGAAGCATTCCTCGATGGTGCCGGCGGCCTGCGGCGCATCCGGGTCCTTGATCACCAGCGGGATGCGGAAGCTTTCGTCGTGGTAACCGATCTTGCCCAGCAGGTAGTGGTCGCCCAACTGCTCGCCATGGTCGCTGGTGAAGATCACCAGCGTGTCCTTCCACTGGTCCGTGGCATCCAGGTAGGCGAAGACTTCGCCCAGTGCCTGGTCCACTTCCGAGATCATGCCGGCATAGGTGGCGCGCATCTGCGCGATGGTGGCCTCGTCCAGTTCCGAGGCCGCGCCGCCGGCACCATGGAAGAAGGAACCCTGGCTGATGCCGTTGAGGTAGAAGGAATGCAGCGGGTGCTGCTTCGCCTCCTCCTGCCAGGTCTCGCCGCGCACGACCTTGGGCATTTCCGCCGGGTCGTACATGGTGTTGAAGGGCACGGGCGCGATGAAGGGCGGGTGCGGCCGCCAGTAGCCCAGGTGCAGGAACCAGGGCTTCTCGCCCTTGCCCTTTAGATAGGTCAGCGCACGCTCGGTGAAATAGGCGGTGTCGGAGAGTTCCGCCGGAATGCGGCTGGGCTGGTTCGTGGCGCCGGGCACGCTGTCCTCGCCTTCCGGCAGCCAGATATCCTCGCGATTTTCCGGAAGGGCGTAACCCTTCTGCGCCAGCCAGCCGAAATAACCGTCCATGCTGGGCTCAAAGGCGCCGACGCTGCGGAAGCCTTCCATCAGGTCGCCCAGCAGCGTGAAGCGGAAGTCCTTGTCCGTGGTGCCACGCGGGTCCGGCGTGGTGGTGGTATAGCCAATCAGCGCCGGATCATAGCCGATGCCCCGCAGCGCCTTGCCCAGGTTCATGTGCCGGGAATCCAGCGGCACGGTGTTCTGCACCGCGCGGTGGTTCATCAGGTACAAGCCGGTCAGCAGGCTGGCGCGGGCCGGGCCGCAGGGCACTGCGGTGGTCACATGGTTGCGGAAGGTCACGCCCTCCCGGCACAGCCGGTCGAGGTTGGGCGTCTTGAGAAAACCGGCACCGAGGGCGGGCACGAAATCGGCCCGCCACTGGTCCACCACGATCAGAAGGACATTACGCCTTTGCGCCACGCTCATCCGGCCCTCGCTTGTCTGCGGGCCGATTAGCGGCGGGGCGCGACAAGCGAATGACGGCCAGATGACAGATCCGGGACGTCACGCCCGGCGGTGCAACCTCAGACGTGCTGTCCGCCGTTGATGTGGATTTCGGCGCCATTGATGTAGGAGGACTGCGCCGAGCAGAGGAAGAGGATGGTATTGGCCACTTCCGCCGGCTCCCCCAGCCGGTGCATGGGGATCTGGCGCTGGATGATGTCCTCGGTGCCGGGGGAGAGGATGGCGGTGTCGATCTCGCCGGGCGCGATGGCGTTCACGCGGATGCCGTGCGGGCCGAATTCATGCGCCATTTCCCGCGTCAGGGCCGCCAGCGCGGCCTTGGAGCAGGCATAGGCCGGCCCCGCGAAGGGATGCACGCGGGAGCCGACGATGGAGGTGACATTGACGATGGTTCCCCCTGCCTCCTTCAGCGGGCCGAAGAGCCCCCGGGCCAGCGCGGCGGTGGAAAAGAGATTGACGTTGAAGACGCCCATCCAGGTCGCCGGGTCGGTGTCCAGCAGCCCCATCCGGCCCCCACCCGGCAGCTTGGGGGAGATGCCGGCATTGTTCACCAGCGCGTGCAGCCGGCCATCCGGCAGGCGGCGCTTCACCTCCTCCACCAGCGGGCCAATGGCGGCGGGGTTCGCCAGGTCGGCCTGAAGGTGGCTCTCCCGCGCCTCCGGCCAGCGGCATTCCTCCGAGAAGGGCTGGCGGGAGACGGTGAGGATGCGCCAGCCCTCCGCCTGGAAGCGCTTGACCGTGGCATGGCCGATGCCGCGGCTGGCGCCGGTCAGCAGCATGATGGGTCGGCTGGGGGCCATGGGGTCTTGCTCCGGCGGGTTCGGCTGGCTTCCTGTGTGCCAGCCCTGGGCCCGCCGCGCCAGCCGGCAGGGATGCATGACGGCCCGTGAAAAACCTCCTCGCCACCCAGGCTTTTAAGGAGGGAGGATTCGGCAGGAGCGCGCGGCATGGAATGCAGGCTGGACGGCCAGGTGGCGGTGGTGACGGGTGGCAGCTCCGGGCTTGGGCAGGGCATCGCGCTTCTGTTCGGGCGAGCGGGTGCCGCGGTGGTGGTGAACTACCACGGCAGCCAGGAGGGCGCCGAGGACGTGGTGCGGCAGATCGAGGCCGGCGGCGGCCGGGCCGTTGCCGTGCGCGCCGACGTGTCCCAGCAAGCTGAGGTGGACGCCATGTTCGCCAAGGCGGTGGAGCATTTCGGCGCCGTGGATATCCTGGTGGCCAATTCCGGCATCCAGAAGGACGCCGCCTTCACCGAGCTGACGCTGGAAGATTGGCGGAAGGTGATCGACACCAATCTCACCGGCCAGTTCCTCTGCGCCCAGGCCGCCGTGCGGCAGTTCCGCCAGCAGGGCGACCGGGGGGTCTCCAAGGCGCGCGGCAAGATCCTGCACATGAGTTCGGTGCATGAGGTCGTCCCCTGGGCGGGGCACGCGAATTACGCCGCCTCCAAGGGCGGGGTCTCGCTGCTGATGAGGACCCTGGCGCAGGAGGTCGCGGAGGAAGGCATCCGCGTCAATGGCATAGCCCCCGGCGCTATCCGCACCGCCATCAATGCCGATGCCCTGGAAGGCGAAGGGGCGGAGGAAGTGCTGAGGCTGATCCCCTACAACCGCATCGGCGACCCTGAGGACGTGGCCCGCGTGGCGTTGTTCCTGGCCTCCGACATGGCGGATTACGTGGTGGGAGCCACGCTCTTCGTGGATGGCGGCATGACGCTCTATCCCGGCTTCCGCGACAATGGCTGATGGCCTGACCGCGCGCCCCGGACCGGCGCCAGAGGCCAGCGAGGCAGGGACGGAGATCCCCCGCCGGATCGAGGACCACGCTGTGATCGGCGATCTTTCCACCGTGGCGCTGGTGGCGACGGACGGCACGGTCGACTTCCTGTGCTGGCCTTGCTTCGACAGCCCCAGCATCTTCGCCGCGCTGCTGGACCCGGAGCGCGGCGGCCATTTCGCCCTGGCGCCGGACATCCCGGATGCCGCGCTGCGGCAGATGTACCTGCCGGACACCAATGTGCTGCTGACCCGCTGGCTGGGCGAGACGGCCAGTGCCGAGCTGCTGGACCTGATGCCGGTGGCCGAGGAAGATTACGCCGCCGGCACCCGGCTGATCCGCCGCATCCGCGCCACCCGCGGCCGGGTCACCTTCCGCCTGCGCTGCGCGCCCCGCTTCGACTACGGCCGGGTGGCCTCCACCGCCTCGGCCGAGGAGGGGCACGGCTGGATGCGGCCGGAGGAAGGCGGCCCCCTGCGCCTGAGTGGCCCCGCGACCTTTCGCGCCGAGGGCGGCGACCTGGTGGCGGAGATCGTGCTGGAAGCCGGGCAGCATGCCGACTTCGTGCTGGATGATGGCAAGCCCGCCCTGGCCAGCACAACGGAGATCAACGAGGTGCTGCGCCGCACCATCGAGCACTGGCAGGCCTGGGTGGAGCATTCCAGCTATCGCGGCCGCTGGCGGGATACGGTTATCCGCTCCGCGCTGGTGCTGAAGCTGCTGACCTCGCGCGAGGACGGCTCGGTGCTGGCGGCGGCGACCTTCGGCCTGCCCGAGGCGCCAGGCGGCAGCCGCAACTGGGACTACCGCGCCTGCTGGATCCGCGACGCCTCCTTCACCGTCTATGCGCTGATGCGCCTGGGCTATGCCAGGGAGGCGGAGGCCTTCACCCACTGGGTGAACGACCGGGCGCGGAAAGCCGGGCCGGATGGCCGGTTGCGCATCATGTATGGCGTCAATGGCCATAGCCGGCTGGAGGAGCAGGAGCTGGGCCACCTCGCCGGCTATGGCGGCGCCCGTCCCGTCCGCATCGGCAACAAGGCCTTCGAGCAGGAACAGCTCGATATCTATGGCGAGCTGATGGACTCCATCTACCTGAGCAACAAATACGGCCGTGCCATCTCCTACGACGACTGGCAGGGCGTGCGGCGCGTGATCGACCATGTCTGCGACAACTGGCACATGCCTGATGCCGGTATCTGGGAGATCCGGGATGAGCCGCGTGAATTCCTCCATTCCCGCCTGATGTGCTGGGTGGCGGTGGACCGGGCCGTGCGGCTGGCGCTCAAACGCTCCCTGGCCGCGCCCTTCGACCGCTGGATCAAGGTGCGCAACGAGATCCAGGACGACATCTGGCGCAATTTCTGGAACGAGGAGCGTGGCCATTTCGTCCGCAGCAAGGGCGGCACGACGCTGGATGGCTCGCTGCTGATGATGCCGCTGGTGCGCTTCGTCGCCGCCACCGACCCGCGCTGGCTGGCGACCCTGGATGCCATTGGCGAGCAACTGGGCGACGAGGGCCTGATCTACCGCTATCGCGAGCCCGATGGGCTGGAGGGGGAGGAAGGCGCCTTCGCCGCCTGTTCCTTCTGGTACGTGGAATGCCTGGCGCGGGCCGGGCGAGTCGCCGAGGCACGCTTCTGCTTCGAGAAGATCCTGCACCACGCCAACCATGTCGGGCTCTATGCTGAACAATTCTCCATGCGCGGCGCGTTCCTCGGCAATTTTCCGCAGGCCTTCACCCATCTGGCGCTGATCAGTGCCGCCGTTTACCTCGACCGCGAGGTCGGCGGGGGCAAGCCCGCCGAATGGCGGCCGTAAGGCAGCCCGCCGGGTGGTTTGTTCCTGGCGCGATCCTGGCTAGGCTATCCCCCAAGGCGCCGAAGGGCGGCCGGAACAAGCACGGGGAATGGCGCCGATGTCGAACGGGTTGCGCAAGGGACTGACCAGCTACGGAGATGCGGGCTTTTCGCTCTTCCTGCGGAAGGCCTTCATCAAGGCCGCCGGTTATTCGGACGATGCGCTGGACCGGCCCATCATCGGCATCGCGGATACCGCCAGCGACTTCAACCCCTGCCACGGCAATGCGCCGCAGCTGGTGGAGGCGGTGCGGCGCGGCGTGATGCTCTCGGGCGGGCTGCCGATGGCTTTCCCGACCATCAGCATCCATGAATCCTTCGCCCACCCGACCAGCATGTACCTGCGCAACCTGATGGCCATGGACACGGAGGAGATGATCCGCGCCCAGCCGATGGATGCGGTGGTGCTGATCGGCGGTTGCGACAAGACGCTGCCGGCGCAGGTGATGGGCGCCGCCAGCGCCGGAATCCCCGCCGTGGTGCTGCCGGTAGGGCCGATGGTGGTGGGCCATCATCGCGGCGAGGTGCTGGGCGCCTGCACCGATTGCCGCCGCCTCTGGGGCCAGCACCGCGCCGGCAAGATCGACGAGGCCGAGATCGAGGTGATCAGCGGCCGCCTCGCCCCTTCCGTCGGCACCTGCATGGTGATGGGCACGGCCAGCACCATGGCCTGCATGCTGGAGGCCATGGGCCTTTCCCTGCCCCACAGCGCCGCTATCCCCGCCCCCCATGCCGAGCGCCTGCGCTGCGCCGAGGCCACCGGCCGCGTGGCGGTGGAAATGGCCCGGCGCGGCGGCCCGGCACCCGGGAAGCTGCTGACGGCGGGTTCGCTGCGGAACGCCATGGTGGTGCTGCAGGCCATTGGCGGCTCCACCAACGGACTGGTGCATCTGGCGGCCATCGCCGGCCGGCTGGGCATGGCGCTGGATCTGGAGGAATTCGACCGCATCGGCCGCGAGGTGCCGGTGCTGGTGGACCTGAAGCCCAGCGGCGACCATTACATGGAACACCTGCACCATGCCGGCGCCGTGCCGCGCCTGTTGCAGGAGCTGGAGCCCTTCCTGGACCTCGATGCCCCCACCGTGCTGGGCGGCACGCTGCGCGACTACCTGGCCCTGGCCGAGGATGTGCCGGGCCAGACCGTGATCCGCCCGCGCGGCAACCCGCTGAAATCCACCGGCGGCATGGCCGTGCTGCGCGGCAACCTCTGCCCCGATGGCGCCGTCATCAAGCACGCCGCCGCCACCCCTGCCCTGCTGCGCCATACCGGTCGCGCCGTGGTCTTCGACAGCGTCGAGGACATGACCGACCGCATCGACGACCCGGCGCTGGAGGTCTCGGCGGAGGATGTGCTGGTGCTGCGGAACGCCGGCCCCAAGGGCGCGCCGGGCATGCCGGAAGCCGGCTACCTGCCCATCCCCAGGAAGCTGGCGCAGCAGGGCGTGAAGGACATGGTGCGGATTTCCGATGCCCGCATGTCCGGCACCGCCTTTGGCACCATCGTGCTGCATATCACGCCCGAGGCCGCCATCGGCGGGCCGCTGGCGCTGGTCCGCACCGGCGACCGCATCGCGCTGGACGTGGAAGCGCGCAGCCTGGAACTGTTGGTGGAGGCGGAGGAGCTGGCCCGCCGCGCCGCCGAGGCGCCCCCGCCCCGCCCGGCGCCGCGCCGCGGCTATGCCAAGCTCTTCCACGACACCGTGCTGCAGGCCGACCGGGGCTGCGACTTCGACTTCCTGACCGGACCGCCAGAGGAGCCCGGCGCCTAGCCCACACTTCCCGAGGCGGTTGAAGGCCACTTCGCCGCCCCGAATGGGGGTGCCGCAGCGGGTTTCCGAGCGTGGGTCCTCCGTATCGGCCGTGAAGAGGTCCCGCGACATCGCGGCGGCATCGGCGAAGGCGCCGGCCTCCACCGTGGCCAGCTACCATGGTGCCGCCGCCGGCGAGAGGCTAGACAGCCAGGGCAACCGCCTTGCCCGCGCTGGAGTTTTCCTGTCATGTCCCCTGCCGCCGATCCCCAGGCCATCGAGGACGCCCTGGCCCTGGCACGGGAGCTGGCGCCCCGGATGTCCGCCGTGGTGCTGACCCATTTCCCCGATGCCGATACGCTCGACCTGATGCGCCCCGGCGCCGGGCCGCTGGAAGCGGTCGCGGCCCTTAACCGCGCCCTGGCGGCGGAGCTGGCGCACGAGGGCGTGCAGGTGCTGGTGCAGGTGGCGGATCGCGCGGCCTTCCGCCGCTGGATGGACGGGCGCGCCGATACGCCGGAAGCGCGGCGGGCCTGGCGCAACCACCGCGGCCTGCTGCAAGGCGACGCGGCCTTCCAGATGCTGGGGCTGGACCCTTCGGCCATGCGGCCGCCCCGGCGCGGCAAGGCTTCCGGCACGCCCGCCGAGCGGCTGATGCGCGCCTTTGCCGACGAGGATGGCGGCGAATTCGACGAACTGGCGGAGGAGCTGGTCGCCGCCGGCCGGGATGGCGTGCTGGACCAGGCCATCCGCAAGGTCGCGGCGCGCTTCGGGGAAGAAGCGGCGCGGGAGCTGGCGCAGGAACTGCTGGCGGTGGCCGAGGGCGCCCGCATCGGCCCCGCCGGCTGGGCGGCCCTGGTGGCCCTGCCGGTCGCGCTGCCGCCGGACGCGCCGCCCGACCCGGTGTCCCTGGGTGAGAGCCTGATCGCATCCGGCGCGCTGGCGGAGGAACTGGAACTGCGCTTCTTGCCGGAATGGCGCGTGCCGGAAGCCCTGGAGGCTCTCTCCCCGGGCGCCCTGCGCCGCGTGCTGGTGGAGATGGTGGCGGGCGAGGAGCCGGCCGCCCTGCCCCCGGCCAAGCCCACGCAGCTTCAGGAAAGCGGCTTCGGCGTGCTGGTCGGCCTGCAATACGACTGGGCGATCCCGAGCTGGGAGGAGATTGCCGCCAAGGGCCTGCCCGAGCCGCCTGAGGATGACAAGGAAACTCCCGAGGAGGCTGCCCGCACCGAGGTCTTCGAGCGCTGGCGCGCCGCCACCTACCAGGCCGCCGATGGCTGCGTGGCCCTGGCGCTGGTGCCCTTTTCGGAAGCCTCGGCCGAGATTGCGGATTTCCTGCAGGAGGCCGGCGAACAGACCAGCGGCCTGACCGAGATCCGCGACTTCGTGGACATGGCGCGGGGCGAGGCGCCGGGCGAGGAAGTGGTCTGCCGCGCCACGGTGGAAGGGGAGCGGCTGCAACTGGCGCTCTATACCCGCGCCGGCCGCTTCCTGGACGAACTCACGCTGGAAGCCGCGCAACTGCCCGTTCCGGCGGCCGAGATGCCGGAGCTGCTCCGCGCCTTCGTGCCCCTGGCCGCCCGGCCCCCCGGAAGCTAGCAGCCGATGCGCCGTCCTGCCGCCTCTCCCAGCATCCCGGCCGGGCTGCTGTCCCTGCGGCTGATGCTGCCTTTCCTGCGGCCCTACCGCTGGCGTGTCCTGGGGGCGGTGCTGGCGATGGCGGCGGCGGCGGGGCTCACCCTCGGGCTGGGCCAGGGGCTGCGGCACCTGATCGATTCGGGCTTCGGCGACGATGGCACCGATGCGCTGGACCGGGCGGCGCTGGGCATGTTCGCCGTGGTGGCGGGGCTGGCAGGGGCCACGGCGCTGCGCTTCTTCCTCATCTCCTGGCTGGGGGAGCGTATTGCAGCCGATATCCGCCGCGCGGTCTTCAACCACGTCCTCACCCTCTCCCCCGCCTTCTTCGAGACGGCGCGCACGGGCGACATCCTGTCCCGCCTCACCGCCGATATCGGCATCCTGCAGACCCTGGTGGGCACCGCCATCTCCCAGGGGCTGCGGAGCCTGCTGATGGTGGCCGGCGCCTTCGCCCTGCTGGTGCATACCAGCCCGAAGCTGGCGGGGCTGGTGGCGGTGGTGGTGCCCTTCGTGGTGGCACCGCTGATCCTTTTCGGCCGGCGGGAGAAGGCACTGTCCCGCCTGGCGCAGGAGCGCGCCGCCGATCTCGGCGCCCGGGCGGAGGAGGTACTCAACGCCATCCGCACCGTGCAGTCCTTTACGCATGAGGCGCGGGAGCAGGCGCGCTTCGCGGAGGAAAGCGAGGCCGCCGTCGCCGCCACCCTGCGCCGCATCCGCACGCGGGCGGTGCAGATCCTGGTGGTGATCCTGCTCGGCGTCGGCGCCATCACCCTCAGCCTCTGGGTCGGCGGGCGCGATGTGGTGGCGGGGCAGATGTCGGGCGGCGACCTCTCGGCCTTCGTCTTCTACGCGGTGCTGCTGGCTTCCTCCGGCGCCACGGCCAGCGAGCTATGGGGCGAGGTGCAGCGCGCCGCCGGCGCCGCCGAGCGGCTGCGGGAGCTGCTGGCGGTGCAGCCCGCCATCATGCCCCCGGCGCAGCCGCAGGCGCTGCCCAGCCCGCTGCGCGGCCGCATCGAGTTCCAGGACATCCGCTTCACCTACCCCACCCGCCCGGACCGCCCGGCGCTGGATGGCTTCTCCCTGGTGGTGGAGCCGGGGGAGACGGTGGCACTCGTCGGCCCTTCCGGCGCCGGCAAGAGCACGGTGCTGCAATTGCTGGTGCGCTTCTATGACCCGCAGCAGGGGCGCATCCTGGTGGATGGCGTGGATATCGCCCGGCTGCACCCGGCGGCGCTACGCGCCCGCATCGGCGCCGTGCCGCAGGACCCGGTGATCTTCAGCACGGACGCCGCCAGCAACATCGCCTATGGCCGCCCCAATGCCACGCCCGCCGAAATCCGCGCCGCCGCCGAGGCCGCCGCGGCGCTGGATTTCATCGAAGCCCTGCCGCAGGGCATGGCGACGCATCTGGGCGCCAAGGGCGTCACGCTCTCCGGCGGGCAGAGGCAACGCATGGCCATCGCCCGCGCCATCCTGCGCGACCCGGCCATCCTGCTGCTGGACGAAGCGACTAGCGCGCTGGACGCGGAGTCGGAACAGGCGGTGCAGCAGGCGCTGGCCACGCTTTCCCGCGGCCGCACCACGCTGGTGGTGGCGCACCGCCTGGCCACCGTGCGCCGCGCCGACCGCATCGTGGTGCTGGATGGCGGGCGCGTGGCCGCCACCGGCACGCATGACGCGCTGGTGCGGGAGGGCGGCCTTTACGCCCGCCTCGCCACCCTGCAGTTCGGCGAGCTGTCCTAGGCCAGCATCTCCCGCACCAGCGGGATGACCCTGGTGCCGTAGAGCTCGATGCTGCGCATCATGGCTGCATGCGGCAGCGGCCCGGCGCTGTATTTCATGTCGAAGCGGGAGAGGCCCAGTGCCCGGGCCGTCTGCGTGATCTTGCGCGCCACCGTCTCCGGTGCGCCGAGATAAAGGGAACCGCCCCCGATCTCCCGCTCGAATTCCGCCGGCTGCAAAGGTGGCCAGCCACGCTCGGCACCGATGCGGTCCCGCATCGCCTTGTAATGCGGCCAAAGGATTTCCCGCGCCGCCGCGTCGCTCTCCGCCACGAAGCCATGGGAATGAACACCGATGGGCGGCACCGGCTTGCCGAACTGGGCGCAGGCCTTGTGGAAGAGGTCCACGAAAGGGCGGAAGCGCGCCGGGTCGCCGCCGATGATGGCCAGCATCAGCGGCAGGCCGTAATGCGCCGCCCGCACCACCGACTTCGGGCTGCCGCCGACGCCGACCCAGGTGCGCAGCGGCGCGTGCTCGACGGGCGGGAAGACGCGCTGTTCCGTCAGGGCCGGGCGGGTGGTGCCGCGCCAGGTCACCGGCCGCTGCGTCAGCAGTGCCGCGAAGAGATCCAGCTTCTCCTCGAACAGCGTCTCGTACTGCTGCATGTCATAGCCGAAGAGGGGAAAGGATTCCGTGAAGGAGCCGCGCCCTAGGATCACCTCGGCCCGCCCGCCGGAAGCGGCATCGAGCGTGGAGAAGCGCTGGAAGACGCGCACCGGGTCGTCGGAGCTGAGCACCGTCACCGCCGAGCCCAACCGGATGCGCCGCGTGCGGCCGGCGATGGCCGCCAGCACCACTTCCGGCGCCGAGATGGCGAAATCCTCGCGGTGATGCTCGCCGAGGCCGATGAAGTCGATGCCGGTCTCATCGGCAAGCACCGCCTCGGCGATCACGTCGCGGATGACCTGGGCATGTGGCAGCAACTGGCCATCCGCGCCCGTCGTCACATCGCCGAAGCTGTCCAGCCCCATCTCAAGCTGCTGCGCCAAGCGATCCTCCATTCAGGATTGACTGGCGGCAGAAATGGCACCACCGCGCGGGGACGTCGAGGTCCGCCACGCGATGGTGCTGGCGGTTCAGTCCGCCGTGGCGCCCGAGGCCTTCACGATCGGCACCCAGAGATCCACCTCATCCTTCACATACTGCGCGAAGCGCTCCGGCGTATAGCCGCGCATGGCGGGGGTGCCCATCTCGTTCAGGCGCTGCTGCACATTGGCATCGCCCAGCGCCTCGTTGATCGCGGCGTTCATGCGCTCCACGATGTTGCTGGGCAGGCCGGCGGGCCCGAAGATGCCGTACCAGGAATAGGACTTGTAGCCGGGCAGGCCCACTTCCGCCGCCGTGGGCACGTCCGGCATCAGGTTGGAGCGCTCATCCGTCGCGACAAAGAGCGTCTTGACCTGGCCTTCCTTGTTGAAGGGCAGCATCAGGCTGGGGATGTCGCTGTTGAACTGGATCTCGCCCGCCAGCATGGCCGCGAAGACCTGCCCGCCGCCGCGATAGGGGATATGCACGGCTTCCGCGCCGATCTGCTTCAGGAAGCTGGCGGAGGCGAGATGGCCGGAGGAGCCGACGCCGCTGCTGCCATAGGAGAACTTGTTGGGGTTCGCCTTCAGCTGCGCGATCCAGTCCGCCGTGTCGCGCACCTTCAGGCCGTTGGTGGTGACGCTGTGGCAGATGGGGATGAAGTTCGTCGGCGCCACGGCCGTCAGGTCCTTCACCGGGTCATAGGGCAGCTTGCTGTAGAGGCCGGCCGCGATGCCGGTGGAGGAGAGCGTCGCCAGCACGAAGTTGTAGCCGTCCGGCGCGGACTTCGCGACGAAGTCCGTGCCGAGCGTGCTGCCGGCGCCCGGGCGGTTCTCGACCACGATGGTCTGGCCCAGGATCTCCGACAGCTTCGGCGTCAGCAGCCGCATCGTGACATCCGTGCCGCCGCCAGGGCCGAAGGGCACGATGATGCGGATGGGCCGGCTCGGCCAGTTGCCGGTCTGCGCGCGCAGCACGGCGGGTGTCATCAGGGTCGCGGCCGTCAGGCCCATCAGCCCGCGGCGCGTGGTGGCCGCGAGGCGGCGGCCGGAGAAGGTATTCGTCATGCTATCCACTCCTGCTGAGGGTCGCGGTGCGTCAGGCGTTCCCGCCAGCTCTCTTGGCCGGCGTGGCATTCAGAAAGATCCGCCATTCACGGGCAGGATCTGCCCGCTGACGAATTTGGCGAGGTCGGAGGCGAAGAACATCGTCGCATCCGCGATGTCCTGCGCGTCGCCCAGGCGGCCAAGGGCGATGCCGGAAAGGGCGGCCTTGCGGCGCTCCTCGCCCATGCTGTCCCAGCCGCCCTGCTTGTCGGCATCGGTCAGCACCAGGCCGGGTGCCACGGTGTTCACCGTGATGCCGAAGGGGCCCAGCTCCATGGCCAGCTGCCGCGTCAACCCCAACACCGCGTGCTTCGCCGTGGCATAGGCCTGGATGCGGGTGCGCGAGGGGCGGAAGGCGGCGCCGGAGCTGATATTGACGATGCGCCCGGCGCCCGCGCGCTTCATGCCCGGCGCGGCCGCGCGCACGGTGGCGAAGCTGGCATTGACATTGAGCGCCATGATGGCGTCCCAGTCGGCATCGGGCACTTCTTCCACCGGGCGGTGGTGCTGGCCCATCATGCCGCCGGCATTGTTGACCAGAATATCGATGGCGCGGCCGGCCTGGCGCTCCACCTCGCCGATCCAGGCACCGGCGGCGGCACGGTCGGTCAGGTCCACCACGGCGGTGCGGATGCCGTTCTCCCGCGCCGTCTCGGCCAGGCCGGCGGCGTCGATGTCGGTGGCATAGACTTCCGCGCCCCGCACCGCGAAGCTGCGGGCAATAGCGCGGCCGAAGCCCATGGCGGCACCGGTGACGGCGACGATGCGCCCCTCGAAATCCAAAGTCATCCGGCTTTCGCCTCCCCTGTGTTCCTGGACCCGGATTCCACCAGGATACCGAGCGCGACGGTGAGCCCGGCATCGTTATGGCGGATGCAAAGTGCCTCGGCCCGCGCGGCTTCGCCGGCCTGGATGGCGTCGCGGATGGCCTGATAGGCGGCGATGCCGTCCCGCACCCGTGCCGGCCGCGCCATGGAAAGGTTGCGCAGCAGCGCCAGGCGGTTGTGCACGGAGACGAACATGCCCTGCAGCACCGGATTGCCGCTGCCTTCGGCAATGGCATGGTGGAAGGCATCGCCGGCCGCGACAATGCGCCGCGTATCGGTCTCGGCAGCGGCGGCTTCCAGCTCCGCCGTGGCCTCGCTGATGGCCTTGAGGGCGGCGGCCGGGCGCTGCTCGGCGCAGAGCCGCGCGGCATAGCCCTGCAGCACGCCTCGCACGCCGAAGAGATGGCGGGCATCCTCGGCGCTGATGGCGGTGACGGAGGGGCCACGATGCGGCCGGATCACCACCAGCCCTTCCGCCTCAAGCTGCCGCAGCGTCTCGCGCACCGAGGCGCGGCTGGCGCCGGTCAGCTCGCACAACTCGCGCTCCACCAGGCGCTGCCCTGGCGCGAAATGGCCGGACAGGATCGCGGCGCGCAGCGTGTCGCCCAGCGCGGAGCGCAGCGTCACGACCTGGGTAGCGACCTGGAGGCTGGCAGTATCCATAACGTGAAGTGTTAAAGATTGTCAGACAATCCGTCAATCGGGTTGACGCTCCCGGCAGGCTGGCGGATGAGAGGGCGGCATTCAGCCCAAGGGGGAATCAGCCATGGCGGAACCGGTGGTCATCTGGGGTTCGGGGGCGATCGGCGGCACGATCGGTGCCTGCCTGCGCCGCGCGGGGCACGAGGTGCTCTTCGTGGACGTGGTGCCGGAGCATGTGGAGGCCATCGCCGCCGGCCGGTTGCACACCGAGGGCCCCGTGGTCGATTTCACCATCGGCGGCCCGGCGCTCCTGCCGGAACAGGTGCAGGGCCAGCACAAGCTGATCATCCTGGCCGTGAAGGCGCATCACACCGAAGCCGCGACGCGCGCCCTGCTGCCGCACCTGGCCGAGGACGGCGCCGTGGTGTCCTGTCAGAACGGGCTGAACGAGCTGACCATCGCCGAGATCGTCGGCCACCAGCGCACCATCGGTGCCTTCGTCAACTTCTATGCCGATTACATGGGCCCAGGTCACATCAGCTACGCCAAGCGCGGCGCGGTAGTGGTGGGCGAGCTGGATGGCAGCCGCACGCCGCGCCTGGAAGCGCTGCACCGGCTGTTGCAGGACTTCGATGCCGATGCCGTGCTGAGCGACAATGTCTTCGGCTACCTCTGGGGCAAGGCTGGCTATGGTGCCATCCTGAAGGCCTCGGCGCTGACCGATGACACCATCGCCGACTTCATCGCCTCCCCTGCCCGCCGCGTGCTGATCCTGCGGCTGGTGCAGGAGATCCTGGCCGTCGCGGCGGCCAAGGGCGTGACGCCGCTGGGCTTCGATGGCTTCGACCCCATCGCCTTCATGCAGCGGGACGAAGTGGCCATCGAGGCCTCGATGCAGAAGATGGTCGCCTTCAACCGTGGCTCCGCCAAGCCGCGCAGCGGCATCTGGCGCGACCTGGCGGTGCGTAATCGGCAGACGGATGTGGCGGCGCAGCTTGCCCCGGTGCGGGCCGCGGCGCGCAGCCACGGGCTGGGCACGCCCATCGCCGACAAGCTGGTGGAGTTGATCGGCGAGATCGAACAAGGCCGCCGCCCCATCGGGCCGGATGCCGCCGACGCGCTATGCCGCGTCGCCCAAGCTCAGTGAATTTCCTGGAGACCTGCCGATGAACGACAACAGCAAGCACCCCGCCGGCGATCCCTGGACCTGGGCGGAGCCGACCTGGCGCGGCATCGTGGAGCGCGCGCGCGCGGGCCGCAGCCTGCGCCCCCGCGCCTGGCCCGG
>NZ_JACTUZ010000086.1 GCF_014490445.1 Pseudoroseomonas ludipueritiae
GGCCTCCGCCGCTTCCCGCGCGCGGGCGGCGAGGTCGCGCAGCGCCCCCGGCTGCCGCAGCAGGCGCGAGAGTTCCGGCGCGAAGCCTTCCAGTGGCAGCACCAGCCCGGCACCCGCCGCCACCGCCGCGAAGCCGCGCGCGGCATGCGGGGTATTCACCGTGGGCAGGCCATGGGCGAGGTAATCCGCCAGCTTCAGGCTGGCGCCGCTGCCGCTTTCCACCGGGTTCAGCGCCACGGACCAGCGGCCCAGCGTGGCGGCCTTCTCCTCCTCCGACACCACGCCGCGCAGCAGCACATTAGGCAGGTTGGAGGACACGGCGGCGCAGACGCTGCCCACCAGCTCGAACACCGCCTCCGGCAGCCGGGGCGCCAGTTCCTCAACAATGAAGCGGGCAGCGGCAACATTGGGCGGATGGGAGGAGCCGAGGAAGCCCAGGCGCGGCGCTTCCCCCGCCACCGGCGCGGCGGGCTCGGCCAGGATGACGCCATGCGGCATCAGCACCACCTGCCGGGCGGCGGGGCCGAAATGCGCGGCATCGGCCTCGCTGCAACAGAGCACCAGATCGGCGGCGGCCAGCAAGCGGCGCTCCACTTCCTCCACGAAGCCGCAGAGGGGTGCCTCGGCGGGATGGCCGGCCAGGATCTCGCGCTTCAGCCGTGCCTCGACATTATGGGCGTCATAGACCACCGGCAGGCCGGGGGCGGCGGCATGCATGGCATCCAGCAGCGGCGCCAGGTAGCAATGCTCGAAAACCGCCACCCGCGCGCGGCGGGAGAGATCCGCCGCCACCGCCAGCAGTGTCGGGTGGCTGGCCGCATGCATGGCGGAGACGATGTCCTCCAGCCCGGAATCCGCCAGGGTGCGCAAGTCGGCTTCGACGGCGCGCTGGCCGCGATCCTTGGGCACGGAGACCTGCAACACGTTTGGCGCCACAAAGGCCGTGGCGCCCACATTGCCGAGGGAGAGCAGCACCGTCTCCTCCCCCAGCGCCGCCAGCCCGTGCCGCACGCGCACGGCGCCGCCGGTATGCTTCTCGATCACCGGGTAGTCGTTCAGGGCCAGGGTGAAGCCCGGCGGCGTGCCCTCGGCCGGTGCGGGCGGGGGCAGCGCCGCCAGCAGGCGCGGCAGGGCTGCGCGGGGCACTTCCCGCAGCCGTTCCGCCGGCACGCCATAGAGCAGTCGCAGCTTACGCCCCACCTCCTCCGCCGGCACCACCAGCAGCCGGGCGCGGCGGGCGAGGTCGCGCTCCCGCCGCCACAGGGCTTCCCAGGCCTCGGGGTCGGTCCGCTCGGCGGGGGAGAGATGGCAGAGGGCGAGGTCGGCGGGGGCATAGACCTCCACCAGCCCTTCCAGCCCGGCCAGGGCGGCCGCGCCATCGGCGGAAAGATGCAGCACCAGCGCCGCCCCCCGCGCCTGCCGGCGCAGCTCCGCCAGGGCGGCATCGGCGCCGGCATAGCGCCACAGCGCGCGCGGAATGCAGGTGGTGACGGACCAGTCGCGGGAGAGCGCCTCCACCAGCGGGCGGAGGTCGTCCTCGGGCGCCGCCAGCAGCAGCAGGCCGGGCAAGGGGCTCATGCGCGGCACCCTCTCAAGGCACGGGGGCGGAGAGCAGCCGCACCTCCTCCTGCCGCGTCCGGGCCTCGGGCGAATTGGCGATGGCGCGCAGCACCACCCCGGCATCCAGCGCGCCACGGTCCAGCGCATCGGTGTAATCGGCCCGCCCGGCGGGGTCCGGCAGGCGGTTGAGGAAGACCTCGAAGGCGCCGTCGATCAGCCGGTCGTAGGGCCGTGAATCCGGCAGCACGGCACGCAGCAGGAAGGGCATCCGCGGGTCCTGCTGCCGGCGGGTATAGACGCGCCATTCGCGCGGGCCGCGCCCTTCCCAGGGCGTGTCGCGCTCCGGCGTGGTGGCGGGCAGGCGCGGCGGGCGGCCGGGCATCTCCAGCGGCGGGGCATTGATCCAGGCGCGGGCGGGGGCGGCCAGGGTGCGCAGCAGGTCGATCCGCAGGCGCAGGCCCAGTTCCGCGAAGGAGGGCGGCGGCGTTTCCATGGCGGGTTGCCCCTTCTAGAATGGCGCCGGCCGACAGGAGCGCAGCGAGGCGTGGAGACAGAACCGAAGGGGCCAGGCCCCGGCCGCGAGACCCTGATCTGCGATGCCGATCTTGTCCAGGCCGGCTTCTACCCGGCCGAGGTCTCGGAAGACGGCATTCCCTTCCGCTGGATCGGGCCGCGCCCCATTGCCACGGTCTTCCTGCCGCCCCTAGGGCGCCGGGTGGAGGTGATGCTGCAGGTGCATTCCGCCTTCCTGCCCGAGGTGCTGGAGGAGGTGCGCCTGTCGCTGGATGGCGGCCCCTGGGTGCCGACCCTGCTGCGGCAGGGCGCCGATGGCCGCACCACCCTCTCCGCCCGCCTCTCGGCGGGGCCCATGGCGCATCTCGGCACGCTGCGGCTCGATATTGACAGCATCCGCGCCGAAAGCCCGCGCCAGCGCGGCGGCACCGACGACCGCCCGCTGTCGCTGGCGCTTTCCGCCATCAGCCTCCGCGCGCTGGGGGGCTAGCGCCTCAGGCCACGCCGGAGCGCAGCAGGTCGTGGATATGCACGATGCCGACCGGGCAGCCGTCCTCCACCACGAAGAGCGTGGTGATGCCGGCCTCGTTCATGTCGCCCAGGATCTCGGTGGCCAGCATGTCAGGGGCGACGCTGCGCGGCGTGCGCGTCATCACCTCGGAGACCGGGCGGTCCTCGAAGCGGCTGGCGAAGGCGCGGCGCAGGTCGCCGTCGGTGATGACGCCGACCAGCCGCCCCGCCTCATCCGTCACGCCGGTGACGCCGAAGTGCTTCGAGGTCATTTCCACAATGGCCTGGGACAGCGGCACGGCCTGGGAGACCAGCGGGATGGCGGCGCCCGTATGCATCAGGTCCCGCGCCTTGCGCAGCTTGGAGCCGAGCTTGCCGCCCGGGTGGAAGCGGCGGAAATCCTGCGCGGAGAAGCCCTGCATGGAGAGCAGCGCCACCGCCAGCGCATCGCCCATGGCGAGCTGCATGGTGGTGGAGGTGGTGGGCGCCAGCCCGTTGGGGCAGGCCTCCGGCATGGCCGGCAGAAACAGCGGCAGGTCCGCCGCCGTGCCCAGCGCGCTCTCGGGGCGGGAGGTGATGGCGATCAGCGGGATGTCGAAGCGCTTGCAGAAGGCGATGATATCCGAAAGCTCCGGCGCCTCCCCGGACCAGGAAAGCGCCAGCACCGCATCCTCGTCCCGGATCATGCCGAGGTCGCCGTGGCTGGCCTCGCCAGGATGGACGAAATAGGCAGGCGTGCCGGTGGAGGCCAGCGTGGCCGCGATCTTGCGCCCCACATGCCCCGACTTGCCCATGCCGGTGACGATCAGCCGCCCGTTCTGCGCCCGCACCTTGCGGACGGCGGCCACCGCGGCCTCGAAAGCCTCGCCAAGGCCATTGTCCAGGGCGTCGCGCAGGGCGGTGAGGCCCTGCATCTCCAGCTCCACCGTGCGTCGGGCGGCGATAATAGGGGCGCGGGTATCCAGGGGGCTCTCGGCAAAGGCCATGCTGGCACTCCTGCAAGGGTTCAAGGGCGGAACGCGGCCGCCAGGGTCAGGCGGCGGCGCCCCGGCCAGCCAGGATCTCGCGCGCACGCTCCAGGTCGGCGGGGGTATCGACGCCCAGCGGCACTTCGGCCACCTCCAGCGCATCGATCCGCATGCCGGCTTCCAGCGCGCGGAGCTGCTCCAGCTTCTCCCGCAGCTCCAGCGGCGAAGGCGGCAGGCTGACGAAGCGCGCCAGCGCCTCCCGCCGCCAGGCATAGAGGCCGATGTGGTGATACAGCGGCCCCTCCCCCCAGGGCGCCTGGGCGCGGGTGAAGTACAGCGCGCGGAAGCGGCCGCCGCCCAGCGGCGTGCCCACCATCTTCACGACGCTGGAAGCCACCCGCTCCTCCTCCCGGTGGATGGCGGCGACGGCGGTGCCGATGGCGACCTCCGCATCCTCCAGCGGCCGCGCGGCGGCGCGGATGGTGGCGGGTTCCACGGTCGGCAGGTCGCCCTGCACGTTGATGACGGCATCGAAGCGGCCATCGGGGTCGATCCTGCCCAGCGCCTCGAAGACGCGGTCGGAGCCGGAGGGATGCTCCGGCGCCGTCAGCACCGCCTGGCCGCCGGCGGCCCGCACCGCCTCGGCGATGGCGGGCGTATCGGTGGCCACCCAGACAGGGGCGACATCGGCTTCCATCGCGCGGCGCCAGACGGCCACGATCATCGGCTCGCCATTCAGGTCGGCCAGCGGCTTGTTGGGCAGGCGGGTGGCGGCCAGCCGCGCCGGCACCAGGACAACGGGCTTCATGCCACGGCTTCCGGATGCGCCGCGCGCTGCTGCGCCTTGCTCAGCTTGTCCAGCGCCATCAGGTCCCGCAGCAGGCCCTCGAACTGCCGCAGCGGCACCATGTTGGGGCCGTCGGACGGCGCGTGGTCCGGGTCCTCATGCGTCTCGATGAAGAGGCCGGCGGTGCCTACCGCCACGGCGGCGCGCGCCAGCACAGGCACGAATTCCCGCTGGCCACCGCTGCTGCCGCCCATGGCGCCGGGCTGCTGCACGGAATGGGTGGCATCGAAGATCACCGGCGCACCGGTGCGGGCCATGACCGGTAGGCCGCGGAAATCGGAGATCAGCGTATTATAGCCGAAGGAGGTGCCACGTTCGGTCAGCATCACGTTGGGATTGCCGGCGCCGGTGATCTTCTCCACCACATTGCCCATGTCCCAGGGGGCCAGGAACTGGCCCTTCTTGACATTCACCACCCGCCCGGTGGCGGCGGCGGCCAGCAGCAGGTCGGTCTGGCGGCACAGGAAGGCGGGGATCTGCAGCACGTCCACGGCCTGCGCCACATCCGCGCATTGATGCGCGTCATGCACATCCGTCAGCACCGGCAGGCCCAGGCTCTCGCGGATCTCGGCGAAGATCGGCAGCGACTTCTCCAGCCCCATGCCCCGCTGCGCCTTGGCGCTGGTGCGGTTGGCCTTGTCGAAGGAGGTCTTGTAGACCAGCCCGATCCCCAGCCGCCCGGCGATCTCCTTCAGGGCGGAGGCCATCTCCAGCGCATGCGCGCGGCTTTCCAGCTGGCAGGGGCCGGCGATGACGGAGATCGGCAGGTCGTTGCCGAACCGGACGGAGCCGATTTCGACGACAGGATTGGGCGTCATGAAAAGATAAAGTCTCCGCCTGTCAGGCTATTGGGGGCCGCATGCCATGTCGGCTCCGGCATGGCAACAAGCAAGCGATGCCTGCCCCGCGTGGCGCAGGGGGCCATGGCCAGCGCCTCCGCCAGCCGCCGCGCCACCCGGAAATTCGTGGCGGCAGAAGGCTTCGTAAGGACTTGTTCCTGATGAGGCAACCGCCATCTGCCATCTTCGCAGGCAGCATGAACCACTTCGTGAGGCGAATGGCTGTTATGCCGGTATCAGACTGCCCAGCCTGTACGATTCTACCCAAGGTCTAGCTTGACATGCCTGGCCTGCGCGGGAAATCTGCCGCGCAACATTGTGCGCCGGAAGGCTAGTAAGACCGGCCTGACATGTTGATGGTCGCTTGCTTCCCACAAAACATAACAATTGTGGAACGAACGCCTCATATATAGCCAGGCTCGTGCCGGCTGGTCATTTTTGCGGAGGTTCGGGTGAGCGCGCCATATCTTGAGCAAAAGGCGGGTCTACTTGCGATGGACCCTGAGCCTGGCCCTTTTCACTGCGATGTCGCCGTCGTCATCCCTGTCTTCAAGCAGCCGGGCTTCCTGCCCGAAGCCCTCAATTCCATCCTGACGCAGCGGACCACGCTGAAGATCGGCGCCGTGATCGTCGATGACGGCTGCCCGATGCCGGGCACGCGCGAGGCCGGCATGGCCTTTGCCCGCCGCTATCCCGGCCGCGTCTTCTACCTGCGGCGCCGCAACGGCGGCCTCAGTGCCGCGCGCAACACTGGCATCGATTTCGCCCTGGCCGCCTGGCCGGAATGCCAGGCCATCTACCTCCTGGATGCCGACAACCGCTTGCATCCGGACTTCATCCAGCGCGCCTGGGACGTGCTGGCCTCCTCGCCGCCCGAGGTGGGCTGGGCCTATCCGGACATCGACATGTTCGGCTTCGAGATGAACTTCACGGTGCGCGGCGAATATTCACACTTCCTGCACCTCGTCGAGAATTACTGCGAGGCCGGCAGCCTCGCCCGCCGCTCCGTCTTCGAACTCGGCCTGCGCTTCGACGAAGCCATGCGCCAGGGCTTCGAGGACTGGGAATTCTGGCTGAACTGCGCCCGACACGGCTTCATCGGCCGCCACGTGCCGCAATCCGGCTTCCAGTACCGCCGCCGCGCGGAAAGCATGCTCACCGGCTCCGAGCGCGTGCGGGACAGCATCCTGGCCTATATGCGCAAGAAGCACGCGAAGGAGCTGCGCCCTTCGGCCCTGCTGGCGCTGGAGCAGCGCGAGGTGCCGCGTTTCGCCATCTTCACCGGCCTAGACGAGGATGTCCGCCTGGCGGTGGACCCGCGCCCTGGCCAGGGCCGCGAGCTTTCGCCCGAAGCCTGTGACGAGATGTTCGTCACCTGCACGCAGCAGCCGAAGGCGCAGCATTTCCCCGGCTATTGCTGCTTCACCACCACCCCGGTGCTGCAGCTGCTGGAGCAGGCCAAGCTCCTGCCGGGCCTCTTCTGGATGGCCCAGCTGATGCTGGCCGAATACCATGTGGTGGTGATCGAGACGGTGGTGAGCGAGGGCGAGCACCTCGGGCTGGAACCGCTCTTCAACCGCACGGTCACCGGGCGCGATGTGGTGGCCGCGCCCATGGTGCTGGGCAACAGCCAGCTGCTGCGCAATGTGGCCAGCGATCCCTCCGCCAGCTGGTTCGGCTCCATCGAGTCCGAGCAGCCGCACCCGAAGCTGGGGATGATCCGCGTCACCCTGCCCGCCTCGGCCGGCCAGGTGCCGCCGCTGCCGGAGCGGCATGTCTCCGGCATGATGCTGGATATGCTCGCCCGCTGGCGCGCCAAGCTGCAGCAGCGCGCCCCCCGGCCGACCGAATGGCGCGAGGATGCGCGGCGCTACCGCACCAGTGCCACCGAAAGCTACATGCTGCTGAGCAACCTCGGCACCGTGATGCCCTTCGTGGCGCCGGACGACCGGCGGGACATCGGCTTCATCCTGCCGCTCTGCGCCTTCGGCGGCGTCGAGAAGGTGGTGCTGAACTATGCAAGGGTGCTGAAGGACGCAGGCTGGCGGCCGCATCTCTTCATCACCGCCGCCCAGACCGCGCAGCTCACCGAGGAGCAGCGCGACATCTTCCACAGCGTCAACTTCCTCACCGGGCGGGGCGAGGAAGCGGCGGACTGGAACAACCTGCACCTGGGCAGCGGCACCTCGGCCTTCAACCAGCAGAACCAGGATGCCATCGGCCTGCTCTGCACCATGGCGGCGGTGCTGAACACCCATTCCATGGCGGGGCACGGGCTGGTGGCCGGCCTGCGGCGGCAGGGCGTGAAGACCTTTCTCGGCCTGCATCTGGTGGAGCGCAGCCAGCTCGGCCAGCCCATGGGCAACCCGCATATCGGCCTCGCCTACGAGCACGCCTATGATGGCTTCCTGGTGATCTCCCGCCAGCTTCGGGACTGGTGCGCCGGCCAGGCGGTGCCGCGGGAGAAGCTGCACATCATCCGCAACGCCCCCTCCTACCCCACCCACGAGACCCGCCAGCGCCGCGCCATGGCGCAGCGCCCCCGGCGGCAGGGGCCGCTGCGGGCCCTCTTCCTGGGCCGGCTGGACGAGCAGAAGGGTATCGACCGGCTGGCGCAGATGATCCTGCGCACCCAGGGCCACTCCGTCGACTGGCGCGTGGTGGGCAAGGCCGTGGTGGGCGACGCGGCGGCCGACCTGGCCGCGGCGGGCATCGCGCCCGAGCCGGCGGTGATGCATCCGCATGAGCTGGACCGGCTCTATGCATGGGCGGACGTGGTGGTGCTGCCTTCCCGCTTCGAGGGCGTGCC
Source organism: Pseudoroseomonas ludipueritiae (assembly GCF_014490445.1). Taxonomy (GTDB): domain Bacteria; phylum Pseudomonadota; class Alphaproteobacteria; order Acetobacterales; family Acetobacteraceae; genus Pseudoroseomonas; species Pseudoroseomonas ludipueritiae. The sequence goes on from NZ_JACTUZ010000086.1 coordinate 8,047, forward strand.
GCTGACCATCCTGGAAGCGCAGCGCATGGGCTGCACCGTGATCGCCACCGATGTCGGGGCCGTGGCGGAGATCATCGAGGATGGCGAGGATGGCTTCCTGGTCTCCTCCAGCGCCTCCGAGCGCGAGATCGTCGATACCTTTGTCCAGATCCTCGACCGGCTCGCCGCCAACCGCAGGGAACTGAACGCGGTCGCCCAGACGGCGGCGGATCGTGTCAGCGCCACGACCTGGGCGGGCAACATGGGCAGCTTCCTGCACTATTTGGAAACTCTCTTGGAGGAGAAGGCATGACGTCGGTGCTGATCGCGCGCACTGAGCTGCAGCAGGCGCTGGGCGGCGCACCGTCGCTGATCGTGCTGGATGGCGTGGCCGGTGCCGCGGCCCTGCAACTGGAGGGCCTGACGGTCTGGCATGCGAGCGCCAGCCCCGAAGGCACTCTGCTGCACCGGGGAGCCAAGGCGCCGCAGGCCGGACTGATACCGCTGACCCTCGCCATGCCGGGCCTGCTGGCGATCGTCGCCCCCGATGCCGGCGCGGCGAAGCCGATCGCCGCCTGGGTGCGGAATGTCTCCGATGTTTCTGCCCAGGTTGTCGAGGCCAAGGATGCCGCGGCGGCGCTGGCGCCGGTCACCAAGCTGCTGCTGCGCAGCCTGAACGACACGCAGGCCCGGCTTGGCGAGGCGCACCGGGCGCTGGCCGCCACCCGCATGGACTATGAGGAAACGCGCATCGCCATGGGGTCGGTGCTGCGCACCCTGGGCAATCGCCCGCCGGTAGCCCTGCACGCGGTGCTCTCCACCCGCCCCGCCCCGCTGGCGGCCCAGCCTGCCGGGCGGCACATGCGGCTGCGCCAGCGTCCTGGCCTTCCGGTGCGGGAGATCGCCGCCCTGGCCTTTCATCTCGCCACCGCCGCCTGCGGGCCGCAGGCGCTGCTGCGGGTGCGGCTGGTAGCGGCCGAAAGCGGCCGGGTGCTGGGCAGCTGGCTGCTGCCGGGCCAGGCGCTGGAGCCGGGCTGGGTCACGCTGGACCTGCCCAGCCCCGCGCCCGCGCTGCGCGAGACGGCGCTGATTGAGTTCGAGGCCGAGCTGGGTGAACAGGACCAGCTTTCCCTCTCCCTGGAGGACCTGACCAGCGGCCACGAAGGCGTGCTGGAGGTGCTGGAAGGCTCGGCCGAGCAGAAAGACCGCGCCCTGGCGCTGCGGATCTGGACCGCCCAGACCGCCAGCCGCTTCGTGCTGGCGCGTCACTGGTGCTGGGACGACAGCGGCATCAGCCTGCCGGAAGCCGGCCTGCCCTATCTGCTGCCGGAGGCCTCGTGGTCCGATACGGCGGTGCTGGAGGGCCATGCGCGCGCCGTCGGCCTGGGCCGCGAGACGCCGCGCCCCATCGCGGTGCTGGAAGAGAATACCACCACCCTGCTGGCGCCGCCCGCCTTCCACGCCGCCGGCCTGGATGTGGCGCGGGTGGAGCTGCGGCTGCTGGCCGGCACGGCGGCGCAGGCGCGGGCCGCCATCTGGCTGCGCGACCCGGCGCAGCTGGAAAACCCGGCCGACCCGGTGCTGAACCGCCCGGGCACCCGCGCCTCCGGCTGGCGGGACTTCGACCAGGACGGCCGCTGCGTCATCACGCTGCGCCTGCCGGTGACGCTGGAGCAGGCGGTGCAGGTGGTGGTGGGTGTTTCCACGCTGCAGCCGCAGACGGAGATGCCCTGCGCCATCGAACTGCGCTCCATCTCGGCCCTGCGCAGCGGGGACAAGGCGGAGGAAGCCGGCCCTGCCCTGCCCGCCGCCGTGGAAGCCGTGACGCTGGAGGCGGCGCCGCGCTTCGAGCGCGTGGTGCTGGGCGGGCAGTATGGCGACATGCGGCAGCAGTCGCTCGACGTCATGGTGCAGGGCCTGTCCAGTGGGTCCTATCGCTGGCGCGAACTGCGCTTCCGGCTCAACACCGACGAGAAGCGCGGCGCCAGCATCGAGATCCGCCAGACCCGGGGTTGGCCCGAGGTCTTCGAGACCTGGCCGGGCAGCCAGACCGACCTGCACGGCCCCTTCTTCGACTTCGGGGCAGGAGACATGGCCCGGCTGGCGGCGCGGCGGATGTCGCGGGACGGGCAGCTTGTCACCGCGCTGCTGGACCTCCTGCCGCCCCTGGTGGCTGCCAGCGTGGCGCAGCAGCCGGAAGCCGCCCTGCGCAAGTCCGCCTGGCTGGCCGCGGCCGAGCAGGTGGCCGAGGCCGGGCGCCGCCGCCTGCTGCCCAAGCAGCAGGACGAGCCGAAGCCGGCGGAAAAGGCGGCGGAGCTGCGCCCGGTCGCGCCCTGAGGCGCGGCCTCAGGCCAGGCTGGGCGCGCGCAAGGCGCAGAGGCCGCGCAAGGCGCTGATGTAAGCCTCATGCATGGCCGCGCGGTCATGCGTGACGGCCTGCTGGAAGGCTTCCTCCACGACTGCCTGCACCTGCATGGGCTGCACCGCCTGCTCCAGCGCCTGGGCGAAGCCGGGCAGGTCGTCATCCGCCACCACCAGGGCACGCTCATCCGCCAATGGGCCGAAGCAGGCCAGCGCGGCGCGGCTGGCCACCACCGGCCGGCGGCGCGCGGCGGCTTCCAGATAGATCAGCGGCAGGCCCTCGATGCGGGAGGGCAGCAGCAGCGCATCACTGCCCAGCAGCAGCCGGTCCACGTCCTGACGGTAGCCGAGCACATGCAGCGGCCCCTTCGCCAGCGTCGAAAGCTGCCGTCGCCAGGAGCCCCGGCCGGCGCAGGCCACCACGCCGCCGCAGGCCACCTGGAAGGCCGCCGCGATTTCCGGCAGCCGGTCCGCGCCCTTCGCTTCCTCCAGGCGGCCGGCGAAGAGCGCCACCGGCGTCTCCGGCGCTACGCCCAGCTCGGCGCGCAAGGCGGCGCGGGCCTGCGCTTCCTCGGCCGGTGACGGCGCCCTTGGCACGTCCACGCCATTGGGGATGACGCGCAGCATGCCCGGCGGCATGTCGAAAAGCTGCTCGGTGCGCCGGGCGACGGGTTCGGAGACCGCGATCCAGACCAGGCCCGCCTGGGTCAGCGGCCAGGGCATGTCATCGATGCCGCTCAGCCAGCCGGAGGCCGGCGCGAGATGCGAGACCACCATCAGCGGCAGCCCTGCCCTGGCCACCGCCTGCAGCGCCCCGAGGCCGAAATTGGGCCAGGGCAGCGCCAGCACCACCGCATCCGGCCGCGTGGTTTCCAGCAGTGACGCGACCTCGGCCGCCTGCGCTTCCCGCGCCGCCGCGGCGCCGTTCCGGGCAGCCCAGCTGACCGAGGCCTCGTGGAACTTCAGATCCGGAAAGAAGGGCTGCAGGCGGCCCGACACGGCAGGATCGCAGGCCAGAATGGCTTCCATGCCATTCTGTTGCAGGGCATGGGCCAGGCCGGCGGTGTGCAGCTCCGTCCCCCCCACATCCTCAGAAGGCAATACCAGCAGGATACGCTGGACCTGCAAGAACCTCATGGCAGCCTCATATCTAGCATCTGGCCGAGACGAAGCCGGCCTGGAATTTGCACGGTAGTTAATGATTTTACGCATTATGCAAAAATCATACAAACAAAGACAAGCCAGTTGCTATCTGCAACTTGGGAAAGTTCTTCTGAATAACAGAACCATCACCATGATGACACAAAATCAACACCCCCGCCCGATCGGGAATTTTCTAGATCATCCCTCAGGTCAGGTCAAAATTTGGCCAAAATTCCGGAAGATGTTCTTGCTCGACACTGTCTCATGAACCGAGACAACATGCTTCTTCAAATGTTCCACTGACAGAAACAGCCTGAACGCCCACTTCTTCGCCAGCATAATTCGCCAAAAGGGATGCATATTGCGGGGAAGTATGAGATCATCCCGACAAATCTCCCCAGGAGCACCCGTATGTCACGATTTCTGGTCACCGGAGGTGCCGGTTACGTTGGAAGCCATACCGTCCTCGCACTGCGTGAGCGTGGCGAGGAGGTTGTCGTGCTGGACGACCTGCGTCAGGGCCACCGGGAGGCCGTGCCCCCCGGGGTCGAACTCGTTGTCGCGGACCTCGCGAACCGTAAGCGGGTAGACGAGGTCTTCGCCAGCTACAAGTTCGACGGCGTGCTTCACTTCGCCGCGCTTTCCCTGGTTGGCGAAAGCATGCGCGAGCCGATGCGCTACATGGCCGAGAACCTTTCCAACACGCTCTGGCTGGCGGAAGCCGCGGTCAAGGCCGGCTGCATGCGCTTCGTGCTCTCCTCCACCGCGGCGCTCTTCGGTTTCCCGAAATACATCCCGATCGACGAGAACGCGGATATCGCGCCCGTCTCGGCTTACGGGGAATCCAAGCTGATGGCGGAGACCGGGCTGAAATGGGCGGAGCGGGTCTATGGCCTGCGCACGGCCAGCCTGCGCTATTTCAACGCTGCCGGCGCCGACCCGCTGGGGCGGCTGGGCGAGGATCATAATCCCGAAACTCACCTCATCCCGCTGGCCATCAACGCAGCGTTAGGCCTGGGGCCGGAGCTGACGGTCTTCGGCACGGATTACGACACGCCCGACGGCACCTGCATCCGCGACTATGTGCATGTCACCGACCTGGCGGATGCGCATCTGCGAGTGCTGGACGTGCTGAAGCAGCGGCCGAGCGTTCGCTACAATGTCGGCAATGGCAATGGCTATTCGGTGCGCGAGGTGATCGACACGGTGCAGCGGGTGAGCGGCCGTAAGGTGCCACATCGCGAAGGCCCGCGCCGCCCCGGCGACCCGGCGGTGCTGGTGGCCTCCAACCGCCTGCTGCGGGAAGAGACCGGTTGGCAGCCCCGGCATGAATCGCTGGAAGACATCATCCGCACCGCCTGGGCGTGGCGGGCGGCGCATCCCCAGGGCTTCAGCAGCCCGGCTGCGAAGCCCCAGGCGGCCTGACCGCGCTCCCCCGCTCGGCCGGAGAGCGCGGCGCCAAATTCAGGGCGCTGCTTTCTCCGGCAGGCGGACATCTGTCCGCTCAACGCAGCCGACAGGCCAGCCGCCTTCATCCCAGATCAGGTTGGGGTCCCAGGCCGGCATGATGCGGGGAATTTCGCAAAACACGTCCGCACCAGCGACCATGGGCAGCTCACGCTCATTGTTGTCCATTCTTGTTCCTCCCCCATTATTCCGGCGTGTTCCTTGGCGACCGCCGTTGTCTGTGTAGCGTAATGGTTCAGTCTTCCGGCGCCACTGACTTTGTTGGCAATGGCACCAATTTCTCAATGCAACGGCTGGTTGTGGGTTGCAGCGAGACCGCCACAATTTTGCCATCGACGCCACCGGCAGCCAATCGGCTCACCCTTCCCATGAGGTGAAGCGCTGAAGGGGAGCAGGCGCGTGGAAGAAAGCCGCCCCTTCTTCACGATGCATTAGGTTTTGTTCGCCATGCTGAGACACGTCAGCAGGAGGCGCCACCATGGCTCACGCCGCATCCGTGAATCTCACCAGCGAGGCACCCGCCCCTCGTCCCCGTTCCGATCTTTCCGCCGCCACGGGCATCCTGGCCGCCCTGGTCATCTCTGTGGGGTTCTGGGTGGCAGTGGGCTACGCGATCCGCGCCGTGGCCGGCTGAGGCGGGCGAGAGGGTCCAGGGCCGGAATGCCACCCGGGGCGGATACTGCCATCCGCGGCACACGACTGCTCCGGCGGCACATCCACATATGCCGGTCCTTGACCGCGATGCCCCCTCTCCAGCCTCAGCTGCGATGTGTGGACGGATGCTCCGCCTTCCACATCAGGAGGATTGCCGCCACTGCCGCCATGAAGGCTGCAGGGACCGGGAAGCCCAGAAGCGTCACAACAACCGCCAGCAGGGCCAGGGCGATGACGCAGGTCCAGGTTCTCTCACCCATCAGGGTCCAGAGCGGGCTGAGCAAATGCTGGATGGCAGCCACCAAGCTCGACATCAGCGTGACCTCCAGATTGCGAATTCATTACCATCCCGAACATAAATGGTTCCTGCCGCTCTTGCCTTGAGCAAAGCGCAGCATTCCAGGGATGTGATCTGAACTGGCCATGCGCAGGCCAAGCCAATGCGGTTCCAGTCCGCGCCCGCTCCGAGATGCTTCGGCAGGCCTTTGCCGGCGCAGGCCAGCGGAGGCGGCCGACGGAACCGCGGGCCGCATGCGGCCAAGCCGGATCAAGGCAGCGTCGTGCTGAGGGAATGGCGGAGAGGGTGGGATTCGAACCCACGGTACCCTTGCGAGTACTTCGGTTTTCGAGACCGACGCGATCGACCACTCTGCCACCTCTCCGCAGGGGGTGCTTGGTCGAGCAAGTGGCGGGCGGTATAGGGGGCGGCGGCGGATCGCGCAACAGGCCGCGCGACAAGACAGCGCAGGAATCCTCCACCCTGGCGTTGACTCTCCGGCCTCCCCAGCGTTATACGCCCCACCTCTCCGGCGGGACCTTGTTTCGCCGGCGGCCGTTGTCCGGCCGTTCAGAACCATTTTTCTTCCCAGGCCAGGACAGGCTAGAGCTTCAGGGCGAACCATGACCTACGCAGTGATCCGCACCGGCGGCAAGCAGTACCGTGTCACGCAGGACGCGGTCCTCACCGTTGAGAAGCTCGATGCCGAAGCCGGCGCGACCGTGACCTTCCAGGACGTGCTGGCCATCGGCGGCGAGGCCGGCCTGACCGTGGGTGCGCCCACCATCGCCGGCGCGACCGTGACCGCCACGGTGGTCGACCAGACCCGCGGCGACAAGGTCATCATCTTCAAGAAGCGCCGCCGGCAGAACAGCCGCCGCAAGAACGGCCACCGCCAGCACCAGACCGTGCTGCGCATCTCGGCCATCAACGCGGCCTGAACCGGCTTTAGCAGGAGACACTCCTCATGGCTCACAAAAAGGCTGGCGGTTCCTCCCGCAACGGTCGCGACTCCGCTGGCAAGCGCCTCGGCGTCAAGAAGTTCGGCGGTGAGCATGTGCTCGCCGGCAACATCATCGTGACGCAGCGCGGCACGAAGATGGTCCCGGGCAACAACGTGCTCGTCGGCCGCACCCACTCCATCCACGCCGCCATCGAGGGCAAGGTGAAGTTCACCCGCCGCGCCGAGGGCCGCGTCCATGTCTCCGTCGAGCCGCTGCCGCAGGCCGCCGAGTAAACTCGCGCCCGCGACGACCCGACACGACTGCTGAAACGGGGGCCGCGAGGCCCCCGTTTTTGCGTTCAGCCATCTTCTTCCGGACCAGCTCAGACCATGAAGTTCCTTGACGAAGCCAAGATCTGGGTGAAGGCCGGCGACGGCGGCGACGGCGTCGTCGCCTTCCGGCGGGAACGTTTCATCGAATACGGCGGTCCGGACGGCGGCAATGGCGGCAAGGGCGGCGACATCATCGTGGAGGCCGTGGAAGGCCTGAACACGCTGATCGACTACCGCTATGCCCAGCACTTCAAGTCCCGCAAGGGCGGCAACGGCGCGGGCTCCGACCGCACCGGCGCGGGCTCGGACGACGTGGTGCTGAAGGTCCCCGTCGGCACCGTGATCCTGGCCGAGGACAAGGAGACGGTGCTGGCCGACCTCACGAAGGTGGGCCAGCGCGCCACCATCTGCCGTGGCGGCGATGGCGGCCACGGCAATGCGCATTTCAAGACCAGCACCAACCGTGCCCCCCGCCGTGCCGACAAGGGCTGGCCGGGCGAGGAGCGCTGGATCTGGCTGCGGCTGAAGCTGATCGCCGATGCCGGGCTGGTCGGGCTGCCCAATGCCGGAAAGTCCACCTTCCTGGCCGCCGCCAGCGCCGCCCGGCCCAAGATCGCGGATTACCCCTTTACCACGCTGAACCCGCAACTTGGCGTCGTGCGGCTGAATGCCACCGAGGAATTCGTGCTGGCCGATATCCCCGGCCTGATCGAGGGCGCGGCGGAAGGCGCCGGGCTCGGCACCCGCTTCCTGGGCCATGTGGAGCGCTGCGCGGTGCTGCTGCACCTGATCGACGGCAGCCAGGCCGACCCCGTGCGGGCCTATGAGACCGTGCGGGCGGAGCTGGAGGAATATGGCGGCGGCCTGGCCGAAAAGCCCGAGATCCTGGCCCTGAACAAGACCGATGCCATGACGCCCCAGGCCCGCGCCAGCCGCGTGAAGGCGCTGGAGCGCGCCACCGGCCGCCCCGTGCGCCTGATCAGCGGCGTCACCGGCGAGGGCGTGCCCGAGACGCTGCGCCTGCTGGCCGATACCATCTATCGCGCCCGTGAGGAGGCGACGGAGGCATGATCCCCTCCCTCTCCACCGCGCGCCGCATCGTGGTGAAGATCGGGTCCGCCCTGGTGGTGGACCCGGAGACGGCCTCCCCGCGCGAGGCTTGGCTCGCCTCCGTCGCCACCGATATCGCCGCCCTGCGGGCAGGCGGGGCCGAGGTGGTGGTGGTCTCCTCCGGCGCCATTTCCCTGGCCCGCCAGTCGCTGGGCCTGACCCGGCGCAAGCTGCGGCTGGAAGAAAAGCAGGCAGCGGCGGCGGTGGGGCAGATCCGGCTGGCCGGCGCGTGGCAGGTGGCGCTGGCGGCGCATAACCTCAATGCCGCGCAGCTGCTGCTGACGCTGCAGGACAGCGAGGACCGCCGCCGCTACCTCAATGCCCGTGCGACGCTCGGCACGCTGCTGGACCTCGGCTGCGTGCCCGTCATCAACGAGAATGACACCGTCGCCACGGCCGAGATCCGCTTTGGCGACAACGACCGCCTCGCCGCCCGCGTCGCCGAGATGATCCAGGCGGATGTGCTGGTGCTGCTCTCGGATATCGACGGCCTCTATACCGCCGACCCGCGCCGTGACCCCGAGGCCCAGCACCTGCCGGTGATCGAGCGCCTGACGGATGAGATCATGGCCATGGGGGGCGAGCCGCCGCCCGGCTATTCCTCCGGCGGCATGCGCACCAAGCTGATCGCGGCGCGTATCGCCACCGGCGCCGGCACCGCCATGGCCATTGCCCTGGGCCAGCCCAACAACCCGCTGCAGGCGCTGCGCGATGGCGCCCGCTGCACCTGGTTCCTGCCGACGCCCGAGGGCCGCTCGGCCCGCAAGCGCTGGATCGCGGGCTCCCTCGCGCCGTTGGGCGTGCTGCGGGTGGATGCCGGCGCGGCCGGGGCGCTGCGCGGCGGCTCCTCGCTGCTGCCGGCCGGTGTGCGCGCGGTGGAAGGCGCCTTCGGCCGTGGCGACCCTGTCGCCGTGCAGGACGACAGCGGGCACGAACTGGCCCGTGGCCTTTCGGCCTATGATTCGGAGGCCGCGCGGCAGATCGCCGGCCGGCGCTCGGAAGAGATCGAGACCATATTGGGCTGGCGCGGGCGGGACGAGATCGTCCACCGTGACGACCTGGTGCTGCTGTAATCCACTCCCTGGAACAGGAAGAACGGCCGTGAACGCCCTCGCCGATCCCATCGCCCGCCAGCTTGAAGACGCCGCCCGCGCCGCCCGCGCGGCCGCCGGCCAGCTCGCGCGCGCCGGGCGACCGGCGAAG